>CAMYNC010000070.1 GCA_947259685.1 uncultured Desulfuromonadales bacterium
TAACCTCAGGATGAATTGCATAGGTCAGGGTTGTCAAAAATCAGGATATTACTATTTGAAACGAATTTCGGAGCGATCTGAATCATTTGCATAAATAGTAAGTTTTGAAATGTTCCTGCGCTGAATTGAGTATGAATCGTTATTCCTTAATTTCTCCTGGCGGCCTTGTGAATCGATCCACCCAGTATGATACTTTATTGTTCAGAGTGGATCTTGAAGTAGCATAAAACATGCGGTTTGAACATTTCTCAGTATTGAACTTTATTACTCACCTACTTATATAACCCAAACTCATATCGCGGATTTATCAAACGGGTTGGTCTGACAATGAAGTCAAATCATCATCATTTTTCCTGAAGATCAGGGCACAACGCAGCAGAAATTCCCTTTCAACATGGTTTTCAGGCAACCGTTGCAGGAGATACAGGTCGCTTTTTCGCTTTCGCCACTCTGCAACTTGTTCGGCAGGTCCGGCTCGCGAATCAGCGGCCGACTCATGGAGATATAATCGGCCTGTTTGGTCCGCAGCAGGCCAGTCGCGACATGCAGGCTGCGGATGCCACCTACGGCAATCACCGGACAGTTCACCTGCATCTTGATGGCGCGGGAGAGGATGACGTTATAGGCCATCTCACCGCCCGATTCATGCGGCAGGCGGATCGGTACCCGATCCCCGGAGGCGGGAGTTCCGGAACTGATTTCGATGGCTGCCACTCCGGCGGCATCGAGCAGTTTGGCGACCTCGGCAGCATCCTCAAAATCCAGACCGCCGGCCAGATTGTCACTGCCGTTCAATTTGACCAGCAGCGGAAACTCCTTGCCGACCGCCTGTTGAACCGCATTGACGATTTCCAGCAAAAAACGGCTGCGAGCGGTTAAATCGCCGCCGTACTCATCCTGACGTTGATTGGTCAGCGGAGAGAGGAATTGATTGATCAGATAGCCGTGAGCGGCGTGCAACTGGACGGCATCGCAACCGGCCTGTTTGGCGCGGGCTGCGGCTGCGGCAAAAGCGGAAGTAACCCTTGCAATGTCTTCGCTGGTCATTTCACTGGGCATTTCGGTGTACTGCTCAACCTTGACCGCCGATGGCGCCAGTAGTTTTTGGCCACACACCTTACTGCGGGTCTGCCCTCCGGCATGACCTAATTGCAGGCATAACTTGCCACCTTCCTGATGCACTGCAGCAGCAAGCTTTTTCAGTCCGGCAAGCTGCTCATCATCAGCGGCACCAAGCCCGGTCGGGATCAGTTTCCCCTCTGCCGACACATAGGTAATGCCACTGATCAATAAGCCGCAGCCACCGGCAGCCAATTTCCGGTAGAGATCGATCAGCACTGGTGTGGCCTTACCGTCAACGCCGCAAAGCCCTTCCAGAGTGGCTGAACGGATAATCCGGTTACGCAGTTCCAGCCCCTTCAGTTGGTGCGGGTTAAACAGGTTGGTTTCGGTCATATCCAGTCGCTCCTAAACGCTGATCAGGGCATTGGAGAAAACACTGATTTTCTCCCCGCCCTGTTCAGTCACGGCAAAAGTATTTTCAATTCCGATCGCCCCCAGTTCGGGAAAGACGAACTTCGGCTCTACGGCAATGGTCTGTCCCGCAATCAACGGCACATCAAACCCCTGCGCCAACACCGGTAACTCGTCCAACTCCAGGCCAACCCCGTGGCCAACAAATTTAGCTTGTTCGCCGGGGGGGCCCATAAAACAATCGCCCAGTCCTGCTTCAGTCGCAATTTGCGCGGCCCTGGAAAACAATTCCGAAGCAATTGCCTTCGGCTTGAGTTCTGCGGCGATGGCCGTCTCGATCTGGCAGGCAACCTCGAACCCCTTTTGCAGTTTTTCGTTTAACTCGCCGCAAACGAACATCCGTGTCATGTCGACAATGTAACCGTCAAAAACTCCGGTATAATCGAGCAGCACCGGCTGGCCGACCTCGATTACTGCGCTGGATGCCCCATGCGGTGCAGCATCCGACATCCCCCGTCCGGTTACCGGCCCATCGAAAAAGCCTCCCCCGCTGCCGCTGCAGCCGGCCACGGTAACCCCCATGAACAGCTCCTGGTTGAAAGCGCGCATCCGCACATAACCCTCGCCACCGGCCTTACGCAGACGCGCTTCAAATTCTGCTGCCAGGTCGACTTCACGCATTCCAGGCTGAAGAAAATCGGCCACCGTAGCATAAACCCGGCTGAGCTGGACGCCGGCATGCCGCATCCGTTCAAGCTCCCAGGGCGATTTCACCGAACGCAGTTCACGGTTGAGCAACGATATATCGGTGAAATCCCGGCCGGGAAGCAACTTATTGTAGTAGTTGTACTGCTGCACCGGGATCACATCGAAGGTCATGCCGATCTTCTGCTGCCCCTCGAACAAGGGAGCAAATTCTTTGCTGCGCGGAAACTGGCGGATATCTGCGATGCAGGCTTCCTGCTTGGCACGCGCGAAACTTTTTCGGACCAACAGCACAGGCGCGCCCTGGGCAGGCACCCAAAGAGTTGAGGTCTGCCGGGTGGCGGTAAAGTAGTAAATATCGATCGGATAGATAAATAGGGCCCCGTCCAGGTCTTCTTGCTGCAACTTCTGCTGCAGGCGGGCGATACGGGTCGGGCATTCGATTTTCAGGGACATAACAAGCCTCCTCTGGAACAGAAAAACATAATCTACCACAGTGACACAGAGGCACGGCGAGAACTTCTTAAAAAATACGGGGAGAGGCAGTGCCTCGCCTCTTTCTTTATTATGTGTCATGATGCCTCCTTCGTTGATGTCCCGATTTTATTGATCCACGACACACTCACCGACGACCAACCAAGAGAATTCCCCCTTCTTTCCTGTGACAATCTACCGAAAAGATCTTAAGTCGCTGAGTCCATCACTATATTTCCAAAACAATAAAAGCAATTACCAGAGAACAAAATTAATGAATATTTTACACATAAATGAAATTTTTACCTTCCAATGGTGGCGGAATTCGGACTATAGTGGCCAAAATCGGCCACCGGGAGAGATTCTCATTTGTAGAAAAACGGTTTCAAAGAGTCCTGAAGGATACTCAGAATCGGTTTAGGCCGCGCCCTACCACGACGCAAACAACCCTGAGCACAGATGGACAAATGCCACAAAAGAGCATCTGTGAACCAGTTCTTTGGCGTTTCAATGAACCTTAATTTTGCGCAAGAATACTTGATAAAGGAAAAATAATCTTCAATGATACTTGACATATCTTCGGCAGGCGATAACTTTACAGTTCATTAAGCCAACTCCCAGTGGATCCCTCTTATTTATCCAACTAAATCCTTAGCCGGCTGAGGCCAATTAACCCTGGCCTTATCGACAAGTTTGCTCGGAAAATAATTCACCAAACAGAAACCTTTTTAATAGATGACTCTATGGCAGAGAATGCCATTAATATGACCCAAGGAGTACGCATGAAACCGTTTAGACTGAATCAACATGGCAAGCTGGTGTTTCCCTCAAGCATCTTCGTCGATCTTGACTTCTCGATCATCACCGATCTCGACCACTTGCAAGCTATCATTCGTCGGGACTTCGAAGTAAAGGCTCCGACAGGCACCGAAATCGCCGAGCGGGCCGCCGCTGGAGCCTATTCGACTCGTTACGACATGTTGCGCGACATCGGTTTGCACCTCTTCTGGGCGAACCGTTTCGCGTTGGCTATGTACGACAAGCGGCCGACGCGTTGGCGTGATGTCCCGCGGACCCGCGACGACGTGTTCGTCCCTTTGCTACGCCCTTGGGAGGACCGCGAAGCAAAGTCCGCAGGCGTTCGCGAAGCCTATGGACAACTGCCGGCGAAGTGGAACGGAACAGCTGAGAACGAGTTGTTCGACATGCTCTTCGACTGTTTCTCGAACAAGCTCTATCTCGCAGCGGAACTCCCCCCGATCAAGGCCACGATTGCCGAGGCGCTCGCCACTGCCGATGCCAAGACGACCACCCTCGGCAACTTCAATCCCGACCACCAGCGCTACAGCGTCAACGACATCCTCGACGTCACAGACGAGCAGCCCGAAATCGAGGCGTTGCGGCGCTGGGCCATGGTGCTCCACAACCAGCACCCTTGGGATCGGAGCCAAGCCAGGCTGAAGCCCTTTGCCGAGATGGAGGATGACGACATCGTCGTACTGTTTCATCCGAAAAACCGCGACGTGCTCGACTTCATCAACCGCGTAAAAAGCGGAACCAGCAGCGCGTCACAGACACCCACACCAACCCCTGCCGTCGACCCGGTGCGGCCCCTGCCGCCGATGGTGATCGGTGATGATGCGCCGATCCAACCGAAGATCGAAGCGCTCGCAATCCGTAAGGGTGAAATCATTTGCTCCAACGATGATGTGGTCCGGAACTCCCCCCCCACCTGGTCGCCGATGAGTGCGGAGGAAATCGGGGACAAGACAGGCATCGAGCGGCGCCGCTACACGGCCGAGCCGCTGGAGAATATCGCCCTCGAGGCAGCGCGGGCAGCGATGCAGCATGCCGGTCGCGGGCCCGAGGAGATCGGTGCAGTCCTGTTCTGCTCCTGCACATCGACCAGGCTGATACCATCAACCGCCACCTGGCTTTCGGGCCAACTGGGCATCATGCAGACCCATTGCTCGGCCGACATCGTGGCCGCATGCGCCGGGTTCCCGTACGGCGTCGCCGAGGCGGTCCGTTTGCTGCGGGAAGTCGAGCGCCCGGTACTGTTGGTCATGGCCGAGAAGTTCTCGGATAAGATCGGCAATGCACGACCATCGCGGATGATCTTTGGCGACGGAGCGGCCGCGGTCGTGATTGCGCCATCCGAAGGAAAACGTGATATTCACGTGGTCCAGACCTATGCCAGCGGCCCCTTTAGCCAGGTAAACTCGATCATCTGGCCGAACCATGACTTCGATAACGACATCACGGTGTATGGGCCCGAAGTCAAGGCGTTGGTCAAGCGATACCTGAACCAGATGATGGGCGAGATTTCCGAGCTTGGACTCGATATCGACATGATCGTACCCCATCAAGCCAACAAGAACATGATCATCGATATCGCTGTGCCCCAAGGCATCGATGCCAATGACATTTACTTCAATATCGCCGAGGTCGGCAACGCCTCCGCGGCAAGCATTCCGATCGCGATGGCAGACGCCGTTTTCGAGAAGGCAATCACCAAACGGTCCCAGGTCTTCGCTCCGGGCTTCGGCGCAGGGGCCGTTGGTGGCTACGTTGTGATGTCGCTGGACCCGGCGATGGTTGCACCAGAGGTCACGACCGACCTCGTTAAGGGCCCATCGTCAACAACGGCGCACTCATCGCTTAAAGACATCCAGGCGGCGTTCGGCGGATGATTTTTCGTTTAACTAAAATTTTTCAGTTAGACTTATCCGGGGTTCGGATGCTACAAAGTGCATTTCTGATTTTGTAACGAGTGATTTTAAGCTAGACCGTGAAATCAGAAGTTTACTGGTGTCGGATCAGTGAGTATCGCTGTACTCAGCCGGCAGGGGAGGCTCATAAACTCGCCTCCCCTTTTTTAATTATGTTGGCGGGATCCGTTCGGCGTTAAAACCGGATACCAGCCCTCCTCCCTGTGACTGCTTCAGGAGATTGCCTATTATGTCAAAAGCCCCAACAATAGATCGTTTTTTCGAACTTGCCGAACACCTCGCCTCCGACTTCTCCTTGACCAAGGGAGTCAGCCGGTCCAATCGAGACCGCCAGAGACAAGAAGTGGAAGTCGCCCTGGAGGGTCTTGTCGAACATCAGACCGTCGAGGAAACCACCAAGCGCCTCAAGAGTCTCGACGTCGACAGCTATATCCGTGAAACCGTCGAGCCTTCAGAACAAAAAAACCGCACTGGTTTCAAAGCCATTCTTAAGCAACTGAAACTCAAAATAATTGACGAAATTTCTTTCGGACCGCTGCACTGTGTCGAGGCTGAATTTGATTTCAACGGCCGCCAACGCCGGCTCTGCTTGTTGGGCCAGGAGCGTAACACCAACAACGGTGTCTGGGGTCCAGAGCACCACCGCAAGGCGATTGAAATCGTTCGTAAATACGAACGTTATGCAGTACCGGTCGTCACCTTTATCGACACCCCGGGTGCCGATGCTGGCGAGCTGGCTAACGCCGACAATCAGGCCCATTCGATTTCCCACTTCATCGCCGAGATGACCAATCTCAACGTCCCGTCGGTGGGGATCATTCTCGGCAACGGTTATTCGGGAGGTGCCATCCCGCTGGCCTCGACAAATATCATCCTCTCGGTACGCGACGGCGTTTTCAATACCATTCAACCCAAGGGACTCGCCGCCATCGCCCGCAGTTTCGATCTGAGCTGGCAGGAGTGCGCCAAATATGTCGGTGTCAGCGCCTATGAACTCTATCAGCAGGGTTTCGTCGACGGCATTATTGACTACGTGCCAGGTGAAAAAGGTCCCCAGCTGGAGAATCTGCGACAGGCAATCGTTTCGGCGGTTGTCGCTGTTGAGAAACGTGCTGTTGCCTTTGTCAAAGAGACCGACGGAGTCGTGGATCACTATCGGGCCAGTTTAAACCGCTACATCAACCCGTCGGAAAAACTCAAAGTACTTGAAAGCCTCTCGGCTCTTTCATTGACCCACAATCCGACGGAATATTTCAGCGTCTTCGGCATCACCTACCGCTATCTGCGCTACCTCAGTCTGCGCGGGCGGATCCAGTCCACTTCTTCAGCCAACTTCAGCCGCTCGACCAACCTGGCCCGTCCCAAGGGCGATTTGTCAAAACGGGTTCAGGAAGAGTTGGCCAGCGCCTTTGCCAACTGGCAGGAAAACCCTCTCATCATCCGCTACGATGACCTGCTGCTCAAAAGCTACAAGACCTATCTCGACCGCAAGGAGCATACCGGAGCCGAGCGGGGGCGTCTCTCAAAACTGGTCCTCGGCGACCCGAGCGAAAACTTCGCCAAAGCCCAGCGCACCACCTACCTCACCTACGGCTTTCATCTGCATAACCTCTGGAAAGCGGGCAGCCAGAACAACTTCATCGCGCTGATCAAGTATCTTGGGTCAACGGCGGCCACCAGCACGGGCTCTGATGCCTCTGAGATGTCGGTTCTCGATGTGATCACTCTGCCGGATTTCCGCGAAGGGATGATTCAGGAGTGCCAGAACTTCATTGTTTTCGATCTGGTCTACGATCAAATCATCACCGATCTGCGCGCTATCGCCGCCGAGGCCAAGGACACCAACACCTTCTCCCAAAAATCCTTTCAGGCCCTGCTGGAATCATCGATCCAAGCCGCGACCACTAAGCTCAAGACGATGCTTGGCGAGGAAACGGTGGTCGAGATCTTTCTCGAAGACAACTTCTACAGCTGGCTCAACACCCTGCTGCAGCATCCAAAGATGAAAGACTTTATTCGCCCGGTGCAGGAATGGAAGAAGATCCAGTATCCCCGCATTTCGGAACCGCTGTTTGCTATCGTCACCTTTCTCTTCGAAAAGCTCCTGCCGGAATACTGCGAGGCTGAACGCGAAGGGCGCAAATACGACGGCCGCATCAAGTTGCGTGATATCGGCATGAAGGATTTCTGGAACCGGCTGACGACTGCCTATAACGACCTGTTGATTCAGGACGTTCTGCTGCAGGACAAACGGTCTAAAAATTGCCGATTTGAAGCGATCATCTCGGAGTTTTTTACCGATTTCAAGGAACTCGACGGCGAGCTGATGACTGCTGACCCGGCGAATTTTCCGGGCTTTCGTCTCTCGATCGAAAAAGCCCTGGACAATGGGGTTAAACCCTGTGGGGTCATCACCGGCCTGGCGAAACTTAAAAAAGAAGGGGACCATCCTGCCGCCCGAGTCGGTGTGCTAGTGTCCAATCTAGACTTTCAGGCCGGCGCCTTCGATATGGCCTCGGCCCAGAAGTTCTGCAACCTGCTGTTGCAATGTGCCCGGCGTAAACTCCCCGTGGTCGCCTTTGTCTCCTCCGGTGGCATGCAAACCAAGGAGGGGGCCGGCTCCCTGTTCTCCATGGCGATAGTCAACGACCGCATCACCCGCTTTGTGCGTGACAACGAGCTGCCGATCATCTGTTTCGGTTTCGGCGATTGTACCGGTGGTGCCCAGGCCTCGTTTGTCACCCACCCGCTGGTGCAAACCTACTACTTCTCCGGGTGCAACATGCCCTTCGCCGGACAGATTGTGGTCCCCTCCTACCTGCCCTCGACGGCGACCCTGTCCAACTACCTGCTCGGTACCCCCGGTGCCATGCAGGGGTTGGTCAAGCACCCCTTCAACAAAGACCTCGATCAACAGCTTCGCGCCATCGATCCGGCCATCCCGGCACCGGCAGAAAGCGTGATGGATGTCTGCCGCCGCGTGTTTAAAGGCCTCTATCTTCCCGATGCCGCCGCTACAGCAATTGAGGCCCAGACCCTGGTGGACGAGCGCGCCCTGATCAAGCCGGTCAAACGCACGCTGATTCATGCTCGGGGCTGCACCGCCGCTAAGCTGATCCAGATTGCCCAGCAAGAAGGCATCGAGGTGGTACTGGTCCAATCAGACGCCGATATGGATTCAGCGGTTGCCGGCCAGCTCACCGAGAAGGACACCCTGATCTGCATCGGCGGCAACACCCCGGACGAATCCTATCTGAACGCCAGATCCGTTTTGCGGGTCGCCGAACAGGAGAAAGTCGACTCACTCCACCCCGGTATCGGATTTCTGTCGGAAAATGCCGATTTCGCCCGTCTCTGCCGCAATCGCGGTATTAACTTCGTCGGCCCCTGGTCCTCCAGCATGGAGCTAATGGGTAACAAGACCAACGCCATCGACACCGCCACCAAAGCGGGAGTCCCAGTCGTCCCGGGCAGTCATGGCATTATCGACACCGTGGAGACCGGCATGAAGGTCGCCGAAACCATTGGATACCCGGTTCTGCTCAAAGCCGTCCACGGCGGCGGCGGCAAAGGAATCCAGGTGGTGGAGAAACCCGAGGCTTTCCGCGAAATCTTCTTCACCCTCTCCTCTGAGGCCCGGGCCGCCTTCGGTTCGGGGGATATCTACCTGGAAAAATACATCACCAATCTGCGCCATATTGAAGTCCAGGTCCTGCGCGACACCCATGGCAACTGCAAAATTCTCGGCCTGCGCGACTGCTCGGTTCAGCGCAACAACCAGAAGATCTTTGAAGAATCGGGCTCAACCATGTTGCCTGATAACCTCGAGCAGGATGTGTACAACTTTGCCGAACATATCTCCAATCAGTGTGATTATATCGGTGCGGGAACTGTCGAATTTATCTTCGACCTAGACAATACCGCCATCTATTTCATGGAGATGAACACTCGACTTCAGGTTGAGCATCCCGTCACCGAAAAGGTGTCCGGGGTGGATATCGTCGCCAACCAGTTTAAGATTGCCGGGGGCGAATCGATCGCGGATCTCACCAGCAACCCTCAGGGCTACGCGATTGAAGCGCGCATCACCGCAGAGCGCACCGCTGTTGACGGTTCACAGCCTTCAGTATCCCAAGTGGTGATCATATTACGGTCATTAAGATGGTCGATACCGGTAAACCGATCACCCCCTACTACGACTCGCTGATCGCGCAGATAATCGTCACCGGCGAAAACCGCGAGGATACCATTGATAAACTGCTTGCAGCCCTGGAGAACACGGTCATCAATGGCGTGCATACCAATATCCCGTTGCTCAAGCGGGTCCTGAAAGATGCGACCTTCCGCAAAGGGGACTATAACACCCAATATCTGAACGGACTGCTTGAGCGCATTGAGGTCCAGGAGATGATCACGGAGGGCGATGCGGCCTCCGGCTCCGCCCAGGTGGCCCTCGATCGATCTGCTGTGGAGATCGAAGGCAGCACCGAACTCAAAGTTATCTCGCCATCCACCGGGGTCTTCTATGATGCGTCATCGCCCAGCGAACCCCCATTCGCCCCGGTCGGTGCCAAGATCAATACCGGAGACACTATCGGCCTGCTGGAAGCAATGAAACTCTTCTCCCCCGTCTCGCTTAAAAGCTGCAGCCCGGGGGGCAGTTTCTACGACCATGAAAAGGAATATGAAGTGGTTCGGGTCATTCCCACACCAGGCCAGGCCGTCAACAAAGGAGACCTTTTGTTTGTCATCAAAGAGGCGGGCTGAAGGTTTTTAGGGCGAAAGGAGCCGTTGCTCTGAGGTTTTCTTTGTAAGCCCCTACTTTATCGTGCCATGTGATGCGACAAAAATTTCAGATATTTACTAGCTTACCCAAAAGAAGGAGGAGAAAAATATTATGGCTAAGTTTTCGGGAAAGATTGCTGTTGTAACTGGCGGCTCCAGAGGGATCGGTGCATCCATTGCCAAAGGGCTTGGAAGAGAAGGCGCGACTGTAGTGATCAATTACAACCACAGCCGCGAACACGCTGAAGCGGTTGTGGAAGAAATCAAAGCCATGGGAAGTTCGGCCATTGCGCTGCAGGCCGATATCTCAGAAGCCGAAGAGACCAAAGTTTTCATCGAGAAAGTATTGGCTGATTTTGGCAGGATCGATATTTTGGTGAACAACGCCGGGATTACCCGGGACAAGACGTTCAAGAAAATGTCTTTCGACGAATGGCATAAAGTCATCGATACCAACCTGTCCTCGGCCTTCAACACCTGCAAGGTTGCCCTGCCGTCGATGCTTGAACAAAAATACGGCCGCATTATCAATATCAGTTCGGTTATCGGTCAATCAGGTGGATTTGGCCAATCGAACTATGCTGCGGCAAAAGCAGGTCTGATAGGCTTCACCAAGTCTCTGGCTCTGGAAACGGCAAAGGCCGGTATCACCGTCAATTGCATCTGCCCAGGGTATATTGCCACGGAGATGGTTGCCGCGATGCCCCAGAATGTTCTGGATGCGATCACCGCCCAGGTTCCCATGAAAAAATTGGGTGAGCCCGAGGAAATTGCCAAAGGGGTGCTTTTTGTCTGCGAAAGTGAGTACATGACGGGACAATGCCTCAACCTGAATGGCGGGCTTTACATGCAGTAAACAATCTACTGAAAGCCCAATCCTTGCTCACTTTCTCGTGCCAGGGATAGACCAGGCCAAGACGACCAAGCACAAAGATATTCGCGTCGGCTAGGTATAATATGGCCCAATGCGGCCATCGATAATGAACCCCGCTGCCCTTTAATGGGTGGCGGGGTTCACATTTTTCCTAACAGAATCTGCGTGATTTATTTCGATATGAGACAGGAGGTCATTTCAACAGAAAATGCAAAACGACCCAACCATTAGGAGTCAGGTTGGGCCATTATTGTCTTACTGATGGTGATGTCTAAGGCATGAGTTCAACCGAATCAGTTCGGATATTTTGCATCAAGTTCAGATTGAATCAATTGTTGTAATTGTCTGTAGCCAAAGGTCTGGAGCGGTTTTCCATTAACAAAGTAGCCAGGAGTTTTTTTCACATTCAGTGCTTTCACATCGGCCATGTCCTGCTCAATGATTTTTGCAATAGCGGGGTCATGCATATCTTTCTTGATTTGTTCCACATCCACGCCTGCTCTGGGCAGAAATTCCCATAATCTATGCGGCTGATAGTTATGGTGACTGGCCCAAACACTCTGCGATTTAAACATTACATCCAAGGTTTCCCAGTATTTCCCCTGCATTCTGGCAGCTTCAAGAATCTTGACAAAATTATCGGCGCCCTCATGGAAAGGGGCGTAGCGAAGAACCAGTTTGATTTTACCTGGGTTGGCGGCCATGATCTGTTTGATAAAAGGTTCAAAGGCGGCACAGGTTTCACAGGCCGGGTCCATAAACTCAACCAGATAGACTTTCGCATCATCGCTGCCACGCGTTTGCGAATGGTCTCTGACGAAAAGTTCAGCATTTTTTTGGGCCATAAACCCATACTTTTCAACCTGCTGATCTTTATAATAATTGCTGCCGATCACAAAAGCTAAGACCAGGACCAGACATGCGGAACCGAACAGTGCGTATTTCATTTTGATGTTCTCCTTTTCAGGATAATTAAAAGGGCTATTATTGTCGAAAATGCGAAAAATGAAAGCATTGGGATGGAAATAAAACCAAACAACTCGAAGTACTTTTCCGTGCAAGAAACGCCCTTCGAGCAGGGCTGGATGTTCTCCGGGATAATTCCTGCGTAGAGCAGGGAGTGGTAAAAGGCCGTCAACCCACCCGCAATGGCTAAAGGCAGGGCGTACTTGATGACACTTTTATCAAATGCGGGGAAAAGACCCGCTGCAAAAATAAAGATTAAAGGAAACAAGCAGATCCTCTGATACCAGCAGAGGACACAGGGCTCATACTCCAAAACAGAACTGAAAAAGACGCTTATCGTGGCTGACACGCTGACCAAAAGCCAGCACAGAAAAAGCAGCGTCCAGTTAGTATTTGTTGCTTTGTCAGTTTGTGACATATCTAACTTCTCCAAAATCGGGCGATGATTGACACCTAAATCGCCGAAAAGTGCCCCTTTTCATCAAGAAACTATCCCTGTACCGGAATCCACCGGTAAAAGAACATGGTGATTGGCCCCAGTAGGTCGAACATGAGCATGAAGCCGACAGCAATCAGCATGATACCGGTGCCGCTTTCAATCAGACGGATGTGCTGACGAAATCGCTTGAAAGCGGTCAGAAACTGGTGAAAGAGAAGGCCCGAGAACAGGAAAGGAATTCCCAGCCCCAAAGAATAGAGCGCAAGCAAACCGACACCTTCACCAACCTGCCCGGATGAAGCTGCCACCATCAGAATTGAAGCGAGAATCGGTCCAATGCAGGGAGTCCAACCGGCAGCAAAGGCGATACCAACAACGAATGTGCCGATAAAGCCACTCGGTTTTTTGTGGAGTTGGACACGTTTGTCTCCAAGGAGGACCCTAAAAGAAAATAAGCCGGTCATATGAATACCAAACAGAAGAATCAAAAACCCGCCGATTTTTTCAATCCATCCCAGCCCCTCGCGCAGGTAGACTTGAATCTGACTGGAAGCAATGCCGGCAATAGCGCCAAGCAAAATAAAAATAATGGAAAACCCCAAAATGAAGCAGAGCGAATGGAGAAAAACCGTCAAACGGACCTTGGCATTGGGCTGCGCTTCATCAAGTTGACTAAAAGACAGCCCGGTAATATAGGTCAGGTACGATGGAATCAGCGGCAACACGCAGGGGGATGCAAAGGACAAAATCCCGGCGGTAAACGCAATCCAGTAAGTGATATCAGCTGTTTCCTGTAGCAATTGGTTATCCTTTAGTCAAGCTCTTGAAATAGGCGATGGTCTTGGAACTGGACCAGTCGAGAGGGCCAATGATCTTCTCAGCAACGATCCCATCTTTTCCAACGATAAAAGATTCTGGGAATTTGAACACTCCGTAACGTTTCTGCACGACACCCTGGTCATCATAAAGGATGGGAAAGGCATGGGGTGTCTTCTCCAAAAAGGCCGGCACAACATTTCTACCATTTTCTTCTGTATTGATCGCCAGCATGACAAAATCATCACCAGCCATCACCTCGTTGAGTCTCTCCATCGAAGGCATCTCTTTTATACATGGCGGACACCAGGTCGCCCAAAAATTTACCAGGACAACCTTGCCCCGCAAAGCCGACAAAGACACCTGATTGCCTTTTGTATCTTCAAGTTGAAAGTCAGGGGCCGCATCGCCAGCAACCACTGATGAGGCTTCTGTAGGGAGATTGGTGTAAATGTAGACAGCACCGCCTACCAACACGCTGATAACAATAAGTAACACCAGACGACTCATATTGAACCTTTCCTCTTCTCAGTAGTTACAGGACATTTTTATTCATACAAAGCCACCGACTTTGTCATATGGAATCGGTCCGAAGGTAAGGTTTAGTCCCTACCATGAAACAGGTCAGAAACAGTAATGATTGCGGTTTGACTGCCCGATAAATGATTTAATATCGAAGGACAACGGTGCGCAAGGCGGCCAGGACTTGTGGAGGAGGCAACTGGTGCGCGAAAAATGTGCTTCCTGGCCTTTCAGCACTCACAATTTTAGCTGGAAGGAAGGGAAAAGCGGGCGTGCTGATATCAGTGACAGAAGCTTTATTTTTCGAGCGATTCTGTTTTGGGGGAGTGATTACTGAAGAATAAACAGGGGAATCAACGCAGTCGTCCATGTCTGAGGAAAATATTACGCTTGACTTGGGAGCCTGTTCGTTAGGTTGATTTCCTTCTGGTCCTGAGTGGCAAGGCGTCCAGCACTTGCCACTTAGATTGGATTCCAGGTGGGAAAAGGTTCCGGCTTCCTTGCACCAAAAAAACGCATTTCCGGTACTGGTAATGAGCAGCAAATAAATCAGAACAAAAAGCCGCACCACCCATTTTGAATGTAGAGAGTTTGCCAGCATAAAAGAGACTTGAGAACCTAAGATTCATTCAGTGGTTTTGTTGTTTTGCATTTCCATACCAATTCAAAAGCCCACACAGTTCATGACTTAACTGCAATGCTTAAAGGTAGAGTATATTATCATCGAAAATGTCAGGGAGGGGCAAGGGGATTCTCCCCAGTTTGCACATGTGTATTTGCATCAGTATGTTTTTTGGTTTTCTTGAACCGAGGAGCCAAGCATCCTGCCAAAAGAGGGAATCCAACTGCCAGAAACGCCTCCTTTTTGATGATTCCACAACCAAATAAAAAACCCTGCATAGACAAATGCAGGGTTTTTATTTGGACCTAGACCGCCCCGGGGGGCGGCATTTTTAAACTGGTTTATTTAGCAGCAGCCTTAGTTGCTTTCGGAGCAGCAACGGCGGCATCTGCCATAACCTTTTTAGCAAACTCAAAGTTCTTGGTCACGAGACCTTGAAAAATTTGAACATTGCTGTTGAGGGCTTGGTTCCAGAACTCAACCACCGGCTTGACTTCTTTAGGAAGCTGCTCCGAAGTCTTGGTGAACAATTCGACAGCCTCTTTCTGCATTGCACTGGCTTGGCCGAAAGCGTCGTTGTAGAAGCTTTCCATGATTTCGATCCCCTTCACCGGGGCGTCTTTGGAGGTCAGGTCGATCTCCAGGCCAGCTTCCACACTTTTCTGCAGGTTGTTCAGACCCTTTTGATTCTCCTTGAAGAAAGTACCAACGGCTTTTTTGCCTTCTTCGGGAACATTAGGTACGGCACCCATCAGCTGATCAGCAGCCTTGGCAGTTTGATCAGAAAAAGAGTTGAGCGCTTCAAAGCTGGTCTTAACGGCGTTTTTGTTGAAATCCAAAATGTCCTGAGCAATCTTTTCGTTTTGCATGATGTTTCTCCTTTAGTAATTATTGAGTTTCAAATTTGTTGGCTAATGCTCGCTGAAGCATTGTCGCAACTTAAACAAACTTTAAATGTTCTGTCAAGGGAAATATTCTCATTTTATTTACATATTGCCTTTTTATCTCTTCATTCGTATAATACAGGCTCGTACCGGCGGCCCGGGAAAGACACATAGAGTCGCCCCCTCGCACTCTTCTCCCCCTCTAAATACAAGCAGTTGAATATGATTACCAAAGAACAGAAAGAACTTTTCCGAAAAAAAGTGGGCAAGCTTCTGGAGCAACGTCGCTTGGAAAAAGGGCTGAGCCGCAGAGAGCTTGGCGAAACCCTGGGCTATGAAGGCAACAGCGCGATACAGGTGGTGGCCAGGTTCGAGTCGGGACGGGCCGGCGTGCCAAAAGCAAAGATAGAGAAATTACTGCAAATCTTAGAAATTAAAAACGAGGATTTCGGTCTCAGTGGATCAAAATCGTTAAAGAACTTCATCACTGCCAGTGGCTTTCTTGGCTCGACCATGGCCCCCTGGAGTGATGCTATGGTCGGCTTTCTGGAAGGCACCGAAGCCAACTTCGTAAAGCAGACCCTCTCGGAAGAAGAAGAGGAGGGGGGGGAGGAGGAGGAGACGCCTAGCGACTCCCAAACCGACCCATACCAAGATGTCCTGCGCATCATGAGACTTTATCGAGTCCAAAAGCAGGAGAAGCAACTGAGCCTCCTGGA
Organism: uncultured Desulfuromonadales bacterium; assembly: GCA_947259685.1. The sequence continues at coordinate 16,012 of CAMYNC010000070.1, forward strand.
ACAGCTGGACATGTTGGATAACCTGAGTGATGGCGACGAAAACAAGTTAGCGGAAATGCTGGTCACCCTGAGAATTGATCCATTGGAGGCTTACCGGGAAATAGAGGAGCAATTGATGGAACGGTTAAAGGGGCCTAAATAGTTTCTGTCCGGAAACGTCGCCGTAGCCGTCCTTTGAGCCACCCTCTTGGCCCGCCTGCCCCGTCCCGCACCGCCCTCTGCTGATGCGGCAGCGAACGCCTCCCCGAAGTGCCAGGCTGTCCATCGCCAGAAAACCCTGACATTAACACGGAAAATTAATTTTTCTTTTTCTCTTGTTCAAAAACACTTTATCATCTATAAGACATTTAATTTTTGTTTAATTCATGGCAGGCCACAATTAAAGAAGTGTCCGAGAGCGATTTTTTGGGCATGTGGCAAATCGCCATTTTCGATAATCACCCGCAACAGAGCATTGAAAACGCTATAAAGGGGACAACCTATGCAAGATTTTTTTAAACAGCAAGCAGAGTGGCTGAACACCTGGCAAGACCAACAGCAGAAGCTGACCAAGCAATATGCCAACTGGGGTGAAGAGCTGACCCAAGGCTTTCCGGGAGCAGCCAAGCAACAGATCCCAACCAATTTTGAGGATCTGCTGAAAACCCAGCAGGAGCTGTTTGAACAATTCACCAGCTTTGGCACCAACCTGCAGCAAAGTATCCAGCAGACCTGGGGCGACAAACTACCGGCAGAGCTGTTAAAGCAATTCAATTTCAGCATCCTGCAAGAGTTCTACAAAAGCTGGCTCGGCAACATGAAATTCCCCGGTGGTCTGCAGAATCCCTTTCTGGGGGGGCAGAACTGGGCCGACCCGAGCAGCTTTCTGAACAATTTCATGAAGCAGGAACATCCATTTTTTTCAACCTTCAGCAGCAGCACCCTGATGGATGAACTGCAGAAAATGTTCGGCATGTTCGGCATGCAGCAAGGCGCAGGGTTCCCGGGGGGCGACCTTTACAGCCAGATGTTTACCAACTTTCAGGGCATTTTCAATCAGCTTGCCAACGCTGGCACCAGCCAAAGCTTCGACAAGCTGCTCGAAACCTTCAGCAGCTGGAAAGAGCAGACCGATAAGTACCTGCTCGCCCCACATGTCGGTGTCAACCGCGAAACCACGCAGGATTTCTCCAAGGCGATCAGTCTCACCTTCGACTACATTCAGTCCTTCGCCACCATGGGCAAGCTGATTGAAGAGACCGCCCGGAAATCGGGCAACCGTTTCCAGGCCAAGCTGGTCGAGCGTTCGCTGAACAATGAACCACCGATCAAGTTCAGTGACTTCTGCAGCCTTTGGACCAAGGAAAATGAAGCGGTCTTTCTCGAAGTGTTCGGCAGCGAAACCTTTGCCAAAACCCAGCGGGAATTTACCTCAGCCGGCCTGCGCCTGAAAATGCAGATGAACACCCTGGTTGAGAAGGTTTTGGACCAGACCCCGATCGCCCTGAAGCGCGATGTTGATCTGGCAGCAAAAGAGATTGCTCAACTCAAGCGTGATCTGCGTCAATCACGGAAGCTGCAGGAAAAACTGGCAACTGAAGCCAAAACCGCCCAAGACGCCGTCGCCGCCAGTGAGCAACGTTTCCAACAGCTGGAGGCAACCCTGGCCAAAGTTCAGACTCTGGCGGAAAATGCCGAGAAGGCAGCCAACTTGGCCGGAGCCAACCAGAGCACCCCGGCCAAAAAAGCCACCGCCACGACCACCAAAAAAGCGACCAGCCCCCGGAGCCCTAAGACCACCAGCAGAGCCAAAAAGCCTGCCGGCACCTCGGCTGAATGAGTGAGGACAATAAAATGAATTATACACAGCAGTTTCAGGAATCCATGGAAGAGTTCCAGGCCTTCGCCGACAACCTGAAAAAAGGGGTTGATAACCTGGCCTCAGTCGACGAGATCACTCTGGCGGAGACCCCCAAGGAGCTGGTTTATGAGGACGGCAAGCGCAAACTCTATCGCTACCAGCCTCGCGTGAAAAAGCTCTGTCCGGTACCAACCCTGATTGTCTACGCCATGGTCAATCGCTACACCATGCTCGACCTGCAGCCGAACCGCTCGATGATCCGCAATCTCCTCGACCAGGGACAGGATGTCTACCTGATCGACTGGGGCTATGCCGACCGCATGGACCGGCACCTGACCATGGACGATCTCATCAACGACTTTATGGATGACTGCATCGATCACATCTGCAAGCAGCATCAGCTAGACGCCATCAATCTGCTCGGCGTCTGCCAGGGGGGCACCTTCTCAGCAATCTACGCAGCGCTGCACCCGGAAAAAGTCCAAAACCTGATCACCATGGTCGCGCCGATCGACTTCGAAACCAATGACAGCCTGTTGTTTGTCTGGGCCAAGGAGATGGATGTCGACCTGATGATCGATGCCTACGGGATCGTGCCGGGCGACATGATGAACCAGTCCTACCAGATGCTGGCGCCGTTCACCCTGACCGTGCAGAAGTATATCAACATGGTCGATATTATGGCTGATGCCGACAAGCTGGCTGACTTCCTGCGGATGGAAAGCTGGATCTTCGACAGCCCCGATCAGCCGGGCGAGGTGTTGCGACAGAACGCCAAGGACTTGTTTCAAGAGAACAAGCTGGTCAAAGGGGAATTCGAACTCGGCGGCCAGCGGGTCGACCTGAAGCAGATCAGCATGCCGGTGCTCTGCATCTACGCCGACTACGACACCCTGGTGCCGCCAGCCGCGTCAAAGAAACTGCTCGAGCATGTCGGCACCAAGGACAAGCAGGAGCTCTCTTATCCGGTCGGACATGTCGGCATGTTCGTCTCCGGTAAAACCCAGGCAACCCTGGCCCCCAGGATTGCCGAGTGGGTCAACCAAAGAGTCTGAGATTTCGGCAGACTTATTTATTTTCAAGCCAGTAGAGGGAACTATGATCATCAAGGATAATGTATTTGTTGTTACCGGGGCAGCACGCGGCCTCGGTTTCGAGATCGCCAAAGATCTTGCCACCTTCGGTGGTAAGCTGGCCCTGGTCGATATGAACCAAGAGGGCCTTAAAGAGGCAGTCAACACCCTGCGGGAGTACAATGTCGAAGTCCGCAGCTACACCGCCAACGTCGCCAACGAAGCCGAGGTGGTCGCCCTGTTCGACAACATTCAGCAGGATTTCGGTCAAATCGACGGCCTGGTCAACAATGCCGGCATCACCCGTGATGCGCTGCTGGTCAAACACCGCAACGGCGAAACCACAAAGATGACGTTAGAAGCCTGGCAGCAGGTCATCGACGTCAACCTGACCGGGGTCTTCCTCTGCGGTCGGGAAGCGGCGGCCAAAATGATCGAAAACGATCGCCAGGGTGTGATCGTCAACATCAGCAGCATTTGCCGGGACGGCAATATCGGCCAGAGCAACTATTCGGCCGCCAAGGCCGGGGTCTCCGCGCTGACCGCCACCTGGGGGAAAGAGCTGGCCCGTCATGGTGTCCGCGTCGGCGCCGTCGCCCCCGGCTTCGTCAACACCGAAATGGTGAAGTCGATTCCGGAAAAGGTGCTCGGCAAATTGATTGCGGAGATTCCGCTGCGGCGCCTCGCCGAACCGACGGAAATTGCTCACACCGTGCGCTACGTCATCGAAAACGATTACTTCACCACGCGGACCATTGCCATCGGTGGCGGGATGCAAGTGTAAAAATCTTTGAATAAACGAAAGGGAGGCTGCCTTGTGCAGTCTCCCTTTACTCTTTTTAATTGACAGCCCTTTGGGACGGTCCACCAGGTCACCCTTGTTTGCTGTCTTGGTTATTTTTTCAGGGTCCGCGCCACAAATTCCCGAATCGCGGCATGGGTCTCTGCCGATTCCCAGAGCGCAATAAGTTCCGCCTCCTGCAATTTTTTTCTCGCATCAATCGCCTCGCGCACAGGCAGGCGGGCCTGCCGTTTGGAAATGGAAAAAATCTCCGGCCGAATCGCCGCGAGTGACTCCGCCGCCGCCATAGCCTCGGCCAGCAATTGCTCCTGCTCGACAACAGAATCGATCAAACCTCTTTCCAGGGCCTCCTGGCCGGAATATGTCTCCCCGCCAAGGGTGACCTCTTCGAAATAAGACGGGCTGGTTTTCGCGCGCATGATTTCCATGATAACAGTCGGAAAAGGGACCCCAACACGTAATTCAGGCACTCCTATCTGTGCCTTACCAGCAACCATTAAACGCTGGTCGGCAGTGCAAGTCAGCACACAACCACCAGCGATCGCGTGCCCATTCACTGCCGCAACAACCGGCTTATCGTAGAAGAAAAGTTCCTCGAACAGGACATCAAGGGCAGGAAGAAACTTGCGAATATAATCCACCCCGCCGTCTAAAAGCTGCGGAAGGTCAACTCCTGCAGAAAAGATCTTCCCCTGCCCGGTTATCACGATTGCGCGGGAAGATGATTCCGCCAACTGCCGAATAATTTTGCCCAACTCCACACAGAAGTTGACATCCATTGCGTTGGCCGATCCGTACTGCATGCGCAAAATCTCGATATCATTATGCCGTTCGATATCAAACATAAATCCCCCTGTTTCGTTGGGCGACAAATTGTCCCATTTCAAACCTCAGAGCTCCGCTTCCGATAATCAAGGCGGATCAAAAGTACCCAGATGCTAGGCGCCCACAGTCCAAGGAGTGAGGTGTAGCGGCAGCTACTCCGCAGCGACGCGAACTGTGGGCAACAACGCAGATGGGTGCTTTTCATCCGCCGCCTACATATTCCGCCGGTACTTGCCACCTACCTCATACAGCGCCGCGCTGATCTGTCCCAGCGAAGCCACCTGCACCGTCTCCATCAGTTCAGCAAAGATGTTGCCGCCGCTGGTCGCGACCTGCTGCAGACGCTTAATCGCTTCGGCTGCTCTATCTGCGTGTTCGGCCTGGAAAGCGCGCAGGTTGGTAATCTGGTGTTGCTTCTCCTCCTCGGTCGAGCGCGCCAGTTCGCCGGGAATATCGTACCCATCCGCTTCGGTTTTCGGATTCAGGTAGGTGTTGACGCCGATGATCGGCAATTCTCCGGTGTGCTTTTTGTGTTCATAAAGCATCGACTCATCCTGAATCTTGCTGCGCTGGTATTGAGTCTCCATCGCCCCGAGCACCCCGCCGCGTTGGCTGATCCGCTCAAACTCGTGCAGCACCGCCTCTTCCACCAAATCGGTCAACTCCTCGGTGATGAAAGAGCCCTGCATGGTGTTTTCGTTTTTCACCAGCCCATATTCCTTGTTGATAATCATCTGGATCGCCATCGCCCGGCGCACCGATTCCTCGGTCGGAGTGGTAATCGCCTCATCGTAGGCGTTGGTGTGCAGGGAATTGCAGTTGTCGTAGATTGCCATCAGCGCCTGCAGGGTGGTCCGGATATCGTTGAAGGTCATCTCCTGGGCATGCAGCGAACGTCCGGACGTCTGGATATGGTACTTGAGCATCTGGCTCTTCTTGTTGGCACCGTAACGATCGCGCATCACCACCGACCAGATCCGCCGCGCCACCCGGCCAAGCACCGAATACTCCGGGTCGAGGCCGTTGCTGAAGAAGAACGACAGGTTGCCGGCAAAGTCATCGATATGCATACCTCTAGCCAGGTAGTACTCAACAAAAGTAAAGCCGTTGGAAAGAGTGAAGGCCAACTGGCTGATCGGGTTGGCGCCGGCTTCGGCGATGTGATACCCGCTGATCGAAACCGAGTAGTAGTTGCGCACCTTCTGCTCGATGAAATACTCCTGGATATCTCCCATCATCCGCAGGGCGAACTCAGTGGAGAAGATGCAGGTGTTCTGCCCCTGATCCTCTTTCAGGATATCGGCCTGGACCGTGCCGCGGACCGTCTGCAGGGTACAGCTCTGGATCTCCGCCCGTTCCTCGCTGGAGGGTTCGCGGCGGTGTTCCTTGCGGAACTTTTCCAGCTGCTGGCGGATCGCGGTGTTCATGAACATCGCCAGCATCATCGGTGCCGGGCCGTTGATGGTCAGCGAAACGCTGGTCATCGGGTCGCAGAGGTCGAAGCCAGCGAACAACTTGTCCATGTCGATCTGGGTGCAGATCGACACGCCACTATTCCCAACCTTGCCGTAGATGTCGGGACGCTCGTCCGGATCTTCACCATAGAGGGTGACGCTGTCGAAGGCGGTTGAGAGCCGTTTGGCGTCATCATCCTTGGTCAGATAGTGGAAGCGACGGTTGGTCCGTTCTGGAGTCCCCTCCCCGGCGAACTGCCGCTTCGGGTCTTCGGCGGTGCGCTTGAAGGGAAAGAGACCGGCGGTGTAAGGGAAGAACCCGGGAGCGTTCTCCTTCATGCACCAGCGAATTATCTCGCCGTAGTCGGCAAAATCGGGCAGACAAACCTTAGGGATGCGAGTCCCGGAGATGGTGGTGGTCATCAGCTCAGTGCGGATCTCCTTATCGCGCACCTTGGTGACCATCACATCTTCGCGGTAGGCCTTTTTCAGCTCCGGCCACTTCTGCAGTAGTTTGCGATTATCTTCGTTCAGCTTCTCCTGCGCCGTTTCGATCAAGCCATCGAGCGCCGGGATCTCGTCGCACTTTTGCTCGGCAAGCAGCTCTTTGCTGCCAGTCAACTGAAACAGCTGACGGCCGGCCTGCACCTGCTCATCGATCTGCTTACGGTAAGCTCTGGCCATGTTGGCAATCTCGGCCAGATAGGAGACCTGCTCCGCCGGGATCACCTGCTGGGCGGTGCTCTGCCCTTCCCCCACCTCAAGCTGCGACTCCCAACCAAGCTGGTACTTGTCGTTAAACTTATCGATCAGCACTCGGTAGAGGCGGTTAGTACCAATATCGTTGAACTGGCTGGCGATGGTCCCGTAAACGGGTAGCTCCTCATCAGCTGCGTCGAAGAGGTGCCGGTTGCGCCGATACTGCTTGCGAACATTGCGCAGGGCATCCTCGGAACCACGCTTTTCCATCTTATTCAGAGCAATCAGATCGGCAAAATCGAGCATGTCGATCTTTTCCAGCTGGGTCGGAGCACCAAACTCACTGGTCATTACGTAAAGCGAAAGGTCGCAGACATCAACGATCCCGGCATCCCCCTGGCCGATACCGCTGGTCTCGACAATGATCAGGTCGAAGCCGGCCGCCTTAAGAACATCGAGCGCTTCACTGATCGCCGCGGAAAGTTCGCTACGCGAATCGCGGGTCGCCAGTGAGCGCATGAAGACCCGCGGGGTGTCGATGGCATTCATGCGGATTCGATCGCCGAGCAACGCTCCGCCGGTCCGTTTGCGGGTCGGATCGACGGACAGAATCGCCACTGACTTTTCCTCGAAATCGCGCAAAAAGCGCCGCACCAGCTCATCGGTCAGGGAGCTTTTGCCGGCGCCGCCAGTGCCGGTGATTCCCAGCACCGGAACCTCTTTGCCCAGTTCTTTTAGCCGCTGCTGAATCGCTTGCAGATCGCCGTTGCCCCCCTGCACGGTCTGCTCAGCGGCGGTGATCAAACGTGCAACCGCCTGCGGGTCACGCTCGGCCAGCATTTCCAGATCGCGGGAGACATGCGTTGGCGGCGGAAAATCGCACTGCTCCAGCTTGTAGTTGATCATCCCCTGCAGGCCCATGCGCCGGCCATCCTCAGGAGAAAAGATCTTGCAGATGCCGTAGTCTTCCAGCGCCTTGATTTCATCCGGGAGAATCACCCCGCCGCCGCCGGCGAAGATCTTCACATGTCCGGCGCTGCGCTGCTGCAGCAGATCATACATGAACGTGAAGAACTCCATGTGCCCGCCCTGGTAGGAGCTGACTGCAATCCCCTGAGCATCTTCCTGAATTGCCGCATCGACGATCTCATGGACTGAGCGGTTATGGCCCAAGTGCACCACCTCGGCTCCGGAATCTTGCATAATCCGGCGCATGATGTTGATTGAAACATCATGCCCATCGTAAAGACTGGTCGCGGTGACAAAACGGATCGGATTCTTAATCTGATAAACCTCAGCCTGCATGATTTTCTCCTCTTCTGGCAGTTGACAGTGCCTTTCGGCAATAACAATGTTTTAGCAACTCCTGTGCCAGCAACCGAACTGCGTAAATCCGCAGCTTCCGCAACCCCTTCGATTCGAAATGAAATCGGAAAAGATTCAATCTGAAGACAGAGTGTAAACAGCTGGAGACAACCTGCTCTAGGCTTTTCCAGACAAGAAGATATTCTTATTCTACCAAAGCTTAACAACTGTCCCTAAATCGGCAATGCATGGCCATAAAGATTAGTTTCGCCACATCAAACATTAATTTACATACAAAATAGAACATTGTATTATTGCAACATATGCAACATCTGCAAAAAAGCCCTGCTTGGAGACAATGGCGTCACCAACAGACGGGAGCAGGGACAAATTTCGGGGGAACAAATGAAAGTCACTGAGCAGATCAACGACGCGGGTTTCAGTCTCACCGGTATCAACAATAGCAGTGATTGTTTGCTGCTGACTTTTGATCAGCAGTACCGGATTACCAACTGCAACGAAGAAAGCCACCGAATGCTCGGCCAGCGACCGGAGCAGTTACTCGGACAGAAATTGAACCAGCCGCTCAAGCTCGGCTACCTGCAGACCCTGATCATGCAAGGCTACTGCTTCAAGGGCCAACCGCTGCTGGTGGACGGCCGCCAGCATTTCTGCGACTTCTCCCCGATTGAAAAAGACGCCAAAACCACCGGCGGGATTCTGGCGATCTACCGTCTGGAGCAGCGCACCACCCGTACTGCTGATCTTCCCGACCTGCTCAGCACCCTCAAGCAGCACAGTTTCTTTCACGACGACAGTTTGATCCTGGTCAACCCGGAGGGGATTATCACCCTGGTCAACCAGCCGTTCGCCGACTCCCTCGGCGTCCGCGCCAGTCAGATGATCGGCAAGCATGTCCACAAGGCCTATCCCAATTCCAGCCCATCGCGATTGCCGGTGGTAATGGACACCGGCCAGTCGGAAGTGGCCGAACCGCATTTACTCAATGGTCTCAACGCGGTGGTCAGCCGCTATCCGCTACTTAAAGATGGCGAAATGATTGGCGCTCTCGGCAAGGTTCTATTCCACGACATCCGTGAGCTATCACGCCTGGCTGATAAATTCCAAGTTTACATTAGCAAACCGGATAAAAAGAAAAGACCGGCCCAAAATAGCGGTCACGAATTCAAGTATGACTGCAACAGCATCATCGGCCAGAGTCCGGTGATGAAAGATCTGAAGGAGAAGATCCTGCGCATCGCCCAGCGACCGTCAAACGTTTTGCTCAGCGGTGAAAGCGGCACCGGCAAGGAACTGTTTGCCCATGCCATTCATGCCGCCAGCAAGCGCCGCTTCGCACCCTTCGTGCGGGTCAACTGCGCCGCCATCCCAGAACAGCTGATAGAAGCGGAACTGTTCGGCTACGTCGATGGCGCCTTCACCGGCGCCCGCAAGGGTGGCCAGGCCGGCAAGTTCGAACAAGCTCACACCGGCACTATCTTTCTCGATGAAATCACCGAAATGCCATTGCACATGCAGGCTAAGCTGCTGCGCGTGCTGCAGGAAAAAGAGGTCACCCCGTTGGGCAGCACCCAGACCCGTAAGCTGGATATTCGGGTGATCGCGGCATCCAACGTCACCCTTGAACAACAGGTCGCCGATGGGAAATTCCGCACCGACCTCTACTACCGGTTGAATGTCATCGCCCTGGAGATCCCGCCACTGCGCGAAAGGCGTGAAGACATTTACTTTATTGCCAAGCACCTGATGGACAACTTCAACGATGAGTTTGATCTGAATATTCAAGGGCTGACCGATGAGGCCTGGCAGATGCTCAAAGGCTATAACTACCCCGGCAACATCCGCGAACTACGCAACGCCGTAGAAAGTGCCTTCAACATGACCAACGGCCCGCTGATCGACGCAATGGATCTGCCCCAGCATATTCGGCAGAAGTTCGGCAGCTGCCGAACGCAAACCAGCCAAGCACCGTCATCACAGGAGCTGCTCTCCAACATCGGCCAGAGACCGCTGCAGGAGATCATGGAAGAGCTTGAACAACAATTACTCGAAGCCACCCTGAAAAAAACCGGCGGAAACAAATTGAACGCAGCCAGCCTGCTCGGCATCTCCCGGCCAGGGCTCTACAAGAAGCTACACAAGTTCAATATTACCTGACGCTTTCCATTCGCTTACAACAGTGTTAACCACGATGACACTTCCAGCCCTGTTGTAAGCAGACCAATTGCCCTACAAAAACAATAAAGAATTATAATTTACTTGCTTGTTTCCGGCCATTTACAGATATTTATTTGCCGCTAGAATTAAATAAAACAATGTTTGGTATTCACTTTGCAATCTCCTTGCATTCCACACCATCACCGTATTTAAGCCAGACACGGAAGTAGCATAGATGACAGAGGAGGAATGCTCATGCCCGACCCCACACTCCTGTTAGAGGTGAACGACATATCGCTCTCTTTCGGTGGCGTTCATGCTCTCACAGATGTCAGCTTCGATGTCCGCCGTGGTGAACTCTTCTCAATCATTGGTCCTAACGGCGCCGGTAAGACATCGATGCTCAACTGCGTCTCGGGTCGCTACCAACCGAATAAGGGCTCGATCAAGTTCGACAACAAAGAATTGATCGGACTGCGCCCCAACGACCGTTGCACGCTCGGTATCGGCCGGACCTTCCAGAACCTGGCCCTGTTCAGCCACATGTCGGTACTTGACAACATCATGGTCGGCCGCCATCACCTGCTGAAAAACAACTTCCTCAGCGGACCGCTCTACTGGTTCTCGGGGGCGCAGAAAGAGGAACTGGCCCACCGCCAGCAGGTCGAGGACATCATCGACTTTCTCGAGATCGCCCACATCCGCAAATCGGCCGCCGGCACCCTCTCGTACGGGCTGCGCAAACGGGTCGAACTGGCCCGCGCCATCGCCCTCAAGCCCGACCTGATTCTGCTGGATGAACCGATGGCAGGGATGAACCTGGAAGAAAAAGAGGATATGGCGCGCTACATCATCGACCTGAACGAGGAATGGGGAATGACCGTGGTGATGATCGAACACGATATGAGCGTGGTCATGGACATCTCCCACCGGGTGATGGTGCTCGATTTCGGGCGTAAGATCGTCGCTGGCCTGCCGGACGAGGTGATGGCCAACGAGCGGGTCAAAAAAGCCTACCTGGGTGAAGACGACAGTGACGATGACAATGGCGGCACTGCGGCCATCGTAGAGCAAGTGGAGGTGGCCTAATGAAAGCCGAATACGCTGATATCGAGCGTTACAACACCTTCCCCAAGCTGTTGCTCTACAACGCCGAAAACTGGCCGAATGAAACCGCCCTGCGCGAGAAAGAGTTCGGTATCTGGAACGAATACAGCTGGGCCGACTACAACCGGACCGTCAAACTGTTCGCCCTGGGGATGCACAAATTAGGGATCGGCAAGGATGATTCGGTCGGCATCATCGGCGACAACCGCCCCGTGTGGGTATCCGGCGAGATCGCTTGCCACGCCTTGCGGGCGATGATTTTTGGTATCTATCAGGATTCCATGTA
>CAMYNC010000071.1 GCA_947259685.1 uncultured Desulfuromonadales bacterium
TATGGTTTTGACCAGCCGTTCATCGATCACCACGACGCCGATATCCTGATCGGCGATGGTCTGGCGCAGCATCTGTTCTGCCTGTTCCGGCTTGATCGTCAATTGCATCGATCCAGCCAGGCTGAAACCGTAGCGGGCATCCTCCGGGGTCATGAACACCACTCCGGTCATCAGCTTGCCTCCAGACCTGGCTGCGTTGACAGACCTCGATCCTGTTCCATTCGCAGGCCCCGTTTCCTGGTCGCCTGCTGGCAACGCCAGAGATAATCGATCACCAAACCCGGTTGCAATGGATCGCGGCCAGCGCGGTGCATCCGCTGAGATAAGCCCTGGAAGATGAAATCCTCCACCCCAAACTGTTCTGGATCACCTGTCTGTCCGCTAAATTTTTTTATGAGACTCAGCAGGCCGTTTAAATCCTTGGCCCGCCACAATTTCTCGCAAACGGCCAGACTAAGATCACCACCAGCCAACAGGGGCGGGCCTGAGGGAACCTGCCAGCGCAGATGTTTGTAGATTGCCAGCAGATTCCGGCTATCGAGCAGGTAGCGTAAAAACTCCTTGAGGACCGTCAGGCGACAACAGTTAAGCGAACGCTGCAGATGGCCGCCGATCAGCGCCTGTTCGAGCCCACCCGGCCCCTGCCGCAAGTAGGTTTCCGACAGGCCGCGAAACTCCGGTTGCTGCTCAGCCAGGAGCCGCTCGAGAGTGGCCACCAACGGCGTCACCCGTTTGGCGCCGCGCAGTTCCCGCTGCAAAAGTGGATGCAGCAGGCTCAGCTTGAGCAGACTGCCGATAGCACTGTAGTCTTCCGCCGCCAGATAACGCAGACAGAGCACCAGGGTGCGTAGTTCCGCTGCTTCAAAAACCGGTAACAACTGGCGGCGCAAGCGAGCATTCATGCGCCGGTAAACCCAGAGATATTCACGTCTCAACAACTCCTGGGGCTCACCGCCTCCCCCCCAAGGCTTAGCCCCGCTGAGATCCAAGGCGGCGCGCCGGCAACGGATTCGCGCGAACAGATAATCGTTAGCCGCCCCTGCGGCGGTGATTTCACGCAGCAGTTTCATCGGTTTTCACCCGCTTTCGCAGTTCAATCATCAACTCTGGCAACAAATCGGCCCAGAGGTGAGCCAAACGCTTCTCCAGGGTATTGATAATCATAACCTTCCCCTGCTGGTCCTGAACCATCAGCCCACCAATGATTTGCTCGCTCGGCCTGACTTCGGCCTGCGGGAAGAGTTCCTGAGCTGCGCGCCGATCGCGTGAATGAACCTTAACCAGCTGCCAGGGGTGCTCTGGGATCTCGACCGCAAGCTGCTTAAACAGGCTGGTCCCGCCGGTCCGGGAGATTTCCCCTAACCGTCCTTCAGCAAGCGTTTTCAAACGCTTCGCCAACTGCTGCTCTGCCTCGAGACGTCTTAACTGAGCCTGCTGCTGAGCAGTTGTCCGGGCCGCATCGAGCAGGCCCTCGGTTTCAATGGCGATGCGGCGCTGCAGGCCCTGTTGCTCTTTCTTCAGCTGCTGTTCAAGTTCTAATCGCAGCTTGCCCGCCTCGGCTTCTACCTCCTGCCATATCTCGCGTGCCTTGGCCTCTCCCTCACGGCGGAGGGCCGCTTCAAGTTCTCGGTGCCCCATGCTCTTAGAGAACCAGAATCATCGCCGCGATGACAAAGCCGAGGATCACCATGGTTTCCGGAATTGCCAACAGGATGATGATGGTTCCGGTCAATTCCGGCTTTTCTGCCAGAGTTCCCGCTCCGGCCGCGCCGATTCGTGATTGTGCCCAGGCGGTCGCCAGCGCTGGCAATCCGACCGCCAGGGCGGCGGCAAAAGCCAACCAGACTTTATCCATGGCATGCTCCTTTCATCTGTGGGTCTTGGTTATCCTTCCCTCTCTTTATTTTTATTCAAGGGCTCAAACTTGCGGCCACCGAATTCGAGGAATTTACTGAAAAACTCGACATAATGCAGGCGTAAGGAATGCACAGTCGGCGCAAATACGCCCAGTAACAAGTTGAACAGATGCAGGATTCCGCCAACCAGAAAACCGGCCAGCAGGTTTCCGGTCATTCCGCCGAGTTGATTGGCCACCTGAGCCAACAGTACTGAGCAGAGCCCGATCGCCATGATCCGTACATAAGAGATAATGTTGCCAAAGTTCTTCAATAATTCTAACGGAGCAAGTAAGCCACCGGCGATGATCAGCAGTGGCAGCAAGGCCAGAATTATCAGCAGCAGCGGCATGCTGAACTGCCAGGGTACAGGGCGCAGCTGCCCCACCAGCCAAAGACCCGCGAGCAGGATGATCAGCAGGTTAAAAATCTTCACCAGCGCCTCGCGGGATTTTTTCCGTTTCAGATCGTAGCGGATGCCCAGAACCAAACCGAGGAGGATGTGGGTCACTCCAACCGAGATGGCAAAAAAGATCATTGGCACCACCGCCTGACTGCGCTCCCTCCAGAGCGGCTGAAGATGCAGGAGCTGCTCACCAAGACTGCCGAACAGCTCGCCGAAAATGAAGCCGAAAAGAATCGTGTAGGCCGCGGAGATTCCAAGAATACGCGCCCCGTCAGCCAGATTACGGCGGCCAGGAAAAAAGTAGATCAGCAGCCCGGAAATAATGGCCAGCAACAGACCGTAGCCGATGTCCCCAAGGATCATGCCGAACAATAGGGGAAAGAACAGACCGAGAAAGGGGGTCGGGTCGTAAGAGCTGTATTTGGGAAGTGGCAAAATGCGGGCGAACAGTTCGAAAGGTTTGAAATAGAGCGGATTGTGCAGGATGACCGGGACCCGATCGAGGTCTTCGTCAAGGATTTCCAGGACCGCGAGTACCACCTGACCATGAAACTGCTCGGTCAATTGCCGACTGAGAGGGTCGACTTCAGTACTGGCCATCCACCCATGAACGAAGAAGCATTGACTGGTTTCATAAGCTGAGGCGGTCGCCTGATAAAGGGCGATCCGCTCCTCTAACCAGCTGAGAGCCTGGCGATAGATCGGCAACCAGCGCTGGGCAAAGGTGTTCAGTTCTTCGTTCAGTCGCTGCAATTTAGCGGCAACTTCGGCCTGCAGGTTGCGCAAAGCTGCACTTTTTTGCTGAAAAGGGAGATCGGCCAGTTCGCTCGGCAGGGACAACTCAGGTACCTGCTCTGCGGACAAAAGCTGCCGCAAACTCTCTTCCATTTCCCGATCGGTGGTGATCAACCCGACCAGGCTGCCGTCTTCAATGCTTGCAGTGGTGAGCCGGCAGCGCCCGGCGGTTTGTTGTTCCAGCAGCGCTTGCAGGGTCGGAATCTCTTCAGGATTGCGGATTGTTACACCAAAAAAAGCCAGGCTGGAATTCTCGTGAGTCCCGGCGACCAACGGTTCCAGAGCGGTCCAAAATCCTAAATAACGGCTGAGAGTTTCGGCTTCTTCACGCATGGCCTGTTGCTGTTGCTGCCAGTTGCGGCAGCTGGCAAGATGTTTGTCGACCAGCTCATTAAGGACATCAACGATCGGCAACGGTTGTAGATAACTGGTGCGGGATGGCAGATCAGGCAGACAGGCGAGGAGAGCAAGAATCTGTTCTCGCAGAGAAACGAAGAAGAGTTTTTCACCAACAGCGGCTTCATCAAGCAGCAGTTCTTTGATTTTGGCTTGGTCCGTTTGCGGGACAAAACCACGGAGATCCGCCTCTGGCTGAAAAACCCCCTTGCCGCGCAGCAGGTCGAGGACCG
This sequence comes from uncultured Desulfuromonadales bacterium, assembly GCA_947259685.1. The sequence continues at coordinate 3,726 of CAMYNC010000071.1, forward strand.
CCATCAATTGCGGCTTGGGACCGACGATCTCAACTTTCGCCATTTTGATGATCATCGCTGGGCTCCGGCAGAAGCTTAACTAGCTCGCGTTGTAGCACCTCCAAAAGCGTCTCATCATCAATCTCCTCCAGGCTGCGACAATAGTCCATTTCATCTGCAAGCAATCTATTTTGCTGCTCTGCGGCCTGCCTTTCAGCATCTTGTAGCGCCTGTTGGTAGGCAGTCTCTCGCTCTTCGGCGGCGCGGTTATTCTGCTCTTCGAGCTCGCCGCGAACGCCGGCCAACCAATTCGCAGCACGACTCCGTTCGTTTTCCAATTGCTGCTGGATCTGGGTTTCCAGCTGAATGACCGCATTGAGTAATTCGTCAGCCATGGCAACACCCTAAGTGCACAAAAACACTATTTATTGGTCAAGTATAGCAAATGGCGGGACAAGTGGGATTTTCAACACAAAATCAATTATCTAGAGTCGTCGTTTAGGAACCCTCGTATGGTAAAATGAAAGCATTCACGCGCTTAAACGATGGCATGTCTGCTGAGTTGGAGAACAGAAGAGAATGACAGAGACGATGACGCTCATTTCCCAGATGTCCCAACACGACCCGACCCTGAACCTGTTGATGCTGATGGTCATCGTCTGGACCACTGGTGTCGTCTGTCGGATGATCCATCAGCCACCGGTGTTGGGAGAGTTAACGGCCGGGATCATTTTCGGACCGGCTTTTCTCGGCCTGATCGCTCCCAACGAGATGCTTACAGTACTGTCAGAACTTGGCGTTTTCTTCCTGATGTTTTACGCCGGGCTGGAAACCAATCCGCTCGACCTGAAAAAATATCGCATCCAATCGCTGTTGGTCGGCTGTGGTGGTTTTCTGATCCCATTCCTGATTGCCTATTTGACCTGCCTCGCCTTCGAACTGCCGCTGGAGCAGTGCCTGTTTGTAGCCCTGGGGCTGTCGATTACCGCAATCGCGGTGAGTGCTCGAGTACTCCACGACCTGGAACTGACCGACCACAAGGTGACACCGGTGATTATTGGCGCTTCGATCATTGATGATGTGCTCGCCCTCTCCTTTTTTACCGCTATCATCGATATCGGCACCAACCATGGTGAGATCAACTGGATGCTGTTTGCCCTGACCATGGGCAAGGTTATCCTGTTTTTCCTGGTTGCCATCGGTATCGGCATCTGGCTCTATCCGAAAATCGGCAAACACTTCTCTTCACGTGAATCGAAAGGCTTTACCTTTGCCCTGATCATGGCCCTGCTGTTCGGTTTTCTGGCAGAAATTGCCGGATTGCACCTGATTATTGGTGCCTATATGGCCGGCCTGTTTGTCCGTGAGGGAGTGGTCAGTCAGGAGTTGATGACGAAGATCACCGATCGCTTTGTTTCCATCACCTACGGTTTCCTCGGGCCGATCTTTTTCGTCAGTCTATCCTTCCATGTCACCTTCGAAATCTTTCGCACCCACCTGCTGCTGACCTCCGCGCTGTTGCTGGCGGCAATTGTCGGCAAGCTGCTCGGTGCAGGCAGCGGCGCTTTGCTTAGTGGCATGAATGCCAAAGAAGCGACCATTATTGGGCTGGCAATGAACGGCCGTGGTGCTGTGGAGCTGGTCGTCGCTTCGATCGGCTTGCAATTGGGGCTGATCAATGACCAGATTTTTTCTATCCTGGTCTTCATCGCGTTTGTCACCACCAGCATGCCGCCGATTTCCATGAAACTCTTCCTCGACAAAATCAAATACAATTTCCAATAAACGTCTAGTAAAATTGTATAATTACCAAATCCAAGAAATTTTAACAGCGAGCAGTCAAGGCAGGAGAAAAGCTTATGCGTATCGAAGCGGATTTGAAGCTTGGCTTTAAAGACGTCCTGATCAGGCCCAAACGTTCGACGATGAAAAGCCGCGCCCAGGTAGCCCTGGAAAGAAATTTCACCTTCTTACACAGCCAGAGACAGTGGTCGGGAGTGCCGGTGATCGCGGCCAACATGGACACCGTCGGTACTTTTGAGACTGCTGAAGTGCTCGCCGAATACGGGCTGTTGACCGCCATCCACAAACATTACAGCCTCAAGCAGTGGGAGACTTTTCTTACCCGCAAGGAGGATAGTATCTACTCCCGGATTATGGTCAGCACCGGGACCGCCGCCGCTGACTTTGAAATGATGAAGAAGATCATCGAACGTCACTCGAAACTGGAATTTATCTGTATCGATGTTGCCAACGGCTATGCCGAGGCTTTTGTCGATTTTGTGCAGAAAGTCAGAGAAAGTTTTGCCGACAAAACCATCGTCGCCGGTAATGTCGTTACCGGCGAGATGGTCGAGGAATTACTTCTCGCCGGGGCGGATATCATCAAAGTCGGGATCGGCCCTGGCTCGGTCTGTACCACCCGGGTGAAAACCGGAGTCGGCTACCCGCAACTTTCGGCGGTGATCGAGTGTGCTGATGCCGCCCATGGACTGGGAGGTCGAATCATCTCCGATGGCGGCTGTGGCTGTGGCGGTGATGTGGCCAAGGCCTTTGGTGGCGGTGCCGATTTTGTCATGCTGGGTGGCATGCTCGCTGGTCATGACGAAAGTGGCGGCGAATTGGTACAACGTAACGGGCAGACCTACAAGCTGTTCTACGGCATGAGTTCCTCCACGGCAATGGAAATGCATGCCGGCGGGGTCGCCGAATATCGCGCCTCGGAAGGCAAAACCGTGGAAGTCCCTTACCGTGGCCCAGTGGAAGAAACGGTCAAAGATATTCTCGGTGGGGTCCGCTCAACCTGTACCTATGTGGGAGCGGCCGCCCTCAAAGAACTGACCAAACGGACCACCTTTATCCGTGTTCAGGAGCAGGAAAACCGAACCTTTTCATAAAACTTACTGCTGCACTTGTTTCTGGTCGACAAGCTCGGCTAGTATTTCATGAATATATTTCATCCAGTTGATTTGATTGCCAGGAAGGGTCCCGCATGAACGAAACTCCAGAATCAACCTACCGCATCCACCCCTTGCGAGATGCGCTTTACAATGAACTGCATATTCGCCCTTTTCACAATATCGGCGTTCCGCAGCAGATTACCCATCTGTCTGCCTGTGCCGACCGGAAAGAACTGTATGCCTCTTTCGAACTGATCTGTGAACTGTGTAAACGTTACAACGTCAACCAACCCACGGCCGATGCTGTTTCTTATCATCAGAATTTTGGCGATTTTTCCATTCACTGGGAGCGGCATGTCGAGTTTTATTCGTTAACCATTCTTCATCCGGTCACTGCATCAGCAGACCCTTTTCAACACACAGCCATCGATCTGTTGCCCGCCGATCTGGTCAAAAAGCTGCCTGGAGAAATGGTTTCCGCCTTTCATCTGTTGATCGACGCTGATCAACTCGACTATGAAACGAACTCCCTCTGCCGCTATTTCGAAGGGCACAAGGTCATTGTCAGCGAAGCCCAAAAAGGCAAGGCACAGCTCTTCACTGCGTTTAAACTGCACGGTGACGGCTACGGCCGCTTCATTATCCGTAACTTTGGTCTAAACGACAGCCAGATGGGACAGTTGGCCCGCCGGGTGATGGAGATGGAAACCTACCGGCTGTTGGCGCTTATTTCCCTGCCTGTTGCCAAAAGGATCGCTCCGCAGCTAGTCGAAATGGATCAGCAGCTGGCAGAAATCCTCTCGATGGTGACCGAACTGGACAGCGCCAGCGGTGAGCGGAAATTGCTCACCAAGCTGACTGAAATAGAGGCTCAGCTGGAGAAGTACCGGGCAGAAACCAACCGGCGCTTCTCTGCAACCCGCGCTTATCACGAACTGGTTCAAGATCGACTGGAAGGGATAAGTGAAGGAGCAGTGAATGGGTATTTATCGATTGGCGCATTCATGAGCCGACGCCTCGACCCGGCGCTCCGCACCTGCGAATCGTTGCATAAATGGATGGAGGATCTTTCCAAACGGATTGAACGGGCCAGCGATCTGCTACGGACTCGAGTCAATCTGAACCTTCAGGAGCAGAACCGCTCACTGCTCTCTTCGATGAACCGCCGCAGCGAATTGCAGTTCCGCCTGCAGGAAACAGTGGAAGGGCTGTCTATTGTGGCAATCAGTTATTATATGATTGGGCTGATCAGCTACTTTCTCAGCGGGGTTCCCCTGGAACAATGGGGCATGAGCAAAAAGCTCGTACTCGCGGGTTCCATTCCATTGGTGGTATGTGTGGTCTGGTTCGTTACCCATCGGATCAAGCATAAACTGATAAAACAACCGGGTCAGGAAGATCATGAATAAAACAACATGGGCCGCAGCCAAATTTGGCTGCGGCCCATGTTGTTATTGTGCGCCCGGGAAAATTAAAAATCAGGCAGCGGCGGTGGGGTCTGATCAAAGACCGTGGTGAAACTCCAATTGACATCCTCCTCCAGGGGATTCCCGGAAGCATCCGCCAACTGCTTTTTCAGTGTCACCTGGTAATTGGTAAATGGCAACAAAACCTGATCCGGCACAAAGTTAAGTCGCTTTTGGGTCGCATCGTAGCTGACCTGACCGCTAAGCGGCCCATTGGGTCCGGTTACCAGCACCACGCCATCGGAAATGGAGGTTTCATCCAACTCCTCATCAAAAACCATCCCAACCGTCACATCAACCGAGGTTGAATCATTTTCCATCGGGGTTTTGTTGCGCAGACCCGGAGGCTGCATGTCCCAAACCGGTTGTTTCTGTGCACTACGCTGCTTATAACGCATGACCAGACCCTGATGCAGATTCTCTGCCTTGATCATGGCAGCAACGGTCTTTTTCAAGGTTGTGGCATCAACTTCAGGAGCACCATTTCGCTCATCATCCAGCGCCTGCTTGACGACTTTACAGCGTTCCATAATCTTGTCAGTGACCAGGTAGGTCACGGCGTTTCGCTCACTCATTGCAATCTCGCCGCCCAGGTTCTGAGAAATTTCCCCCCGCAAACTGGCCAGAAGGCCTGCAACCACCCGTGCAGCTTTGTGGGCGCGGCGGTACTCTTTGGCCATCCGGTTTCCGGAGGCAGCCTTTTCGGAATTGACAACCGGCTCCAGGTAATCTTCGAATAGCGAAACATCATCATCGATACCGAGTTGGCCGCGGACTTTAAGTACCGCCTCGAGTTCAGTAAAGGAGGCATTTTTTTCCATCTCGGCTTTAACCAGGGTGGTCAGCGGAGAAACAAATTGCCACTTACCCGCAGGCGCTTCCAACTGATAGTCCTGGGCCACCGGCAAACCATCGTCTTCATCGATGGTTTCGCCGGCAATGACGTCAACGACGACTGGGTATAGATCCCCGTCTCCCAGATTAACATCCAGGCTATAGGCTCCTGAAGGTCCGCTCGTCGTAGTCGGTTCACCATTGTCATAAGCACGGTTGTTGTTGCGGTCGAGAAAGACCCTCGCTCCGCTCAGGTAACCATCGGCGACCTTGCCGCTGATATTTGTCGCACTGGCTGGTCCAGAGCCTCCGCCACTGCCCGAACTCGGAGTACTTTCACCGCCACCGCCACCTCCGCCGCCTCCGCAGGCAGCGAGCAACAGCAAAGAGCTTCCAGCCACGATTGATAAGATAATATTCTTTACATTTTTCATTGTGACTCTCCTGTTACTGCTGAGGCTGCTGAATCAGCAGGGAAATCGCCTGATCCGTCGGGTTAATATAAAACCAGTAACCGATCCAGGGAGTGAGCACGGCACTTTGCTTACCGGCTGCACTTTGGAAGGCGTTGGTATTGCCCCAGTCTTTCCCCAGGTAGTGGTAAACGCCGTCTACCACAAGGTTGCTATTGACAGCGGTCGACCAGTCGACCGGCGCTGAATTGCCCTGCTGCACCTGAATATCCGCCAGGGCGACATTCCCCTTGTAAGGATTGGCGATCAGGTTCCAACCTGACTGCATCTGGATCTGGCTGGTCGCTGCCGGAAGGTCGCTGTAGGCCTCCAGATCGGGCAGGGTGCCCTCTGGAGTACGCTTCAGCACGTAGCCTTCACCGCAGACAACTGGACCTCCCCGATCAACCTGCTCGTAATTCCCAGTGAGCTTAGTTGCTGGAATGAAGCGATATGCCTGGCTCACATTGAAGGCGCTCTGGCTGTCAAGGGTGGCATGATCGATGTTCGCGGCCACCGCGATGACGTTTTTACCGTTTAACAACTCGATCGTAGGACCAGCCAGCTCTCCGTCTTGTGGGTAGCGGTATAACTGCCCGCCGTTGCTATCTTCCGCCGTGAAATAGAAGCTGTGGCTGAAGGCCGGGCCCATGCGGGTGGTGAAAGCATAGGTCGCGCCACTGGCAAGCGCACCGTTTTCCAACCGCATCTCATAGCGGTATCCATCCAGGAACAGGAAGACCCGCCGTTCGCTGGCCGCCACAGAATCCCGCAACGCCACCCGGAAGACATAATCCAGGTCGAGTTTCGGGTTGCCATCGACCAGGTTGCTGCGCTCATCGCCACCATCGACACGCTCTACTGCATCCAGGCCAGCGACATCAGTTTCGACACTCAGGCCGCTCGGTAGCGGGGCGAAGGTCGCTTGCAAGCTATGATGATTGTTGACATTGTCGAAAGTGTAACTGGCAACCTGGCCAACGTTGGCACCATCAACCAACAGCTCCTTGACCATGTACCCGGCTTTCGGCGTCAGGTTGTAATTCTGCGAACCACCATAGACGACCGATTTTTCGCCTTCAGGGGTGATGAACCCGCCAGTGCCGGCAGTTGAGGTAATCAGGAAACCTGCTTTTGTGGCATCAAGTGGGTAGCCGTCTTCGGCATCGGCAATTCCGTCATTATCATCATCAGGATCGGCATTATTGCCGAGCTGATCGCCATCGGTATCCAGCCATTCCTCGCTATCGTTCGGGAAAGGATCAAGATGATCCAGAACACCATCACCATCACTGTCCTGCGCCTGATAGGGCTGAACTTCGACAGCAAAGGATGTCAGCGCCACAGTTTCCGCACCATCGCTGACGCTGATGGAAATGGGCTCGCTACTGCCGATGTGTTGCTCTTCCGGGTTCCCGCTGAGTTGACCGGTCGCCTGGTTAAAGTCAGCCCAGGCCGGTTTGTTGCTGATACTGAAGCTCAGCTTATCATTATCAGGATCATTGGCATCTGGCGCAAAGGTGTATCCGGTTCCGGCCATGATGGTAGTCACAGGAGCACCACTGATAGTCGGCGGCTGATTGGTATTGGTGACACTGATAGTAATGGTTTCAGTATCCTTATAGGTGCCATCTGTCACGGCGAAGCTGGCAGTGTAGCTTCCCGACTGGGAATAATCAGGAGTCCAACTGAACAGACGCTGCTCAGCGTTGAAGCTGGCCCCGGTCGGCAACCCTGAGGCACTATAGGTCAGGCTGTCACTGTTCGGATCGCTGGCTGTCAGAGTGAAACTCAACTGAGAATTTTCAGCGATGGTTTTGGCACCGATGGCATCCAACACTGGTGTTTCGTTGCCGTTTTGGACGGTCAGGGTAATGGTTTGGGAATCGTTCAACGAGCCATCAGTGACCGCAAAGGTTATCTCATACGAGCCCTCCTGATCAGCACCTGGAATCCAGCTGAACGAGCGCGTCGAAGCAATGAAAACGGCACCGTCCGGCAAACCACTGGCACTGTAAGTGAGCGGGTTACTATCAGGATCGATCGCTTCGACCACGATATTCAGGCTATCCCCTTCGACAAGGGATTTATTAGCAATAGAGTTAAAAACAGGCTTACGGTTGACGTTAGTCACGTTGATGGAGACCGTCTCTGAGTCGTTGGCAACGCTGTCAGAAACAGAGAAAGTGACCGTATGTACCTGGGTGTTCTCGCTCGCCGCAAAGGCAGGCGTCCAGTTAAAGGTGCGGGTGGCAGCGTCGAAGGTCGCTCCGGTCGGCAAGCCAGTTGCAGTATAGCTAAGTTGATCATTGTCGGGGTCGCTAGCACTGATGGTAAAACTCAGCGGCGAGCCTTCACCGATGGTCTTGGTGCCAATTTGTCCCAAAACCGGTGCCCGGTTACCGTCATTGACGGCAATCGAGATGGTTTCCACATCGTTCAAGTTGCCATCACTGACTTTAAAAGTCGCTGAATGACTGCCCGCTTGATCGAAACCTGGCGTCCAGCTGAAGGTTTTGGTTGAGGCATTGAAAGTTGCCCCAGTCGGCAGATTGGTGGCGGTAAAACTTAAGCTGCCACCGTCCGGGTCATTGGCTACTAGACTGAAGGACAGATTGTTGTTTTCTTGAGCGGTTTTATTACCGATGGCTTGCAGAACTGGTGGACGATTAACATTTGTGACGCTAAACGAAACGGTCTCACTATCGATCAGGCTGCCATCACTGACGCTGAAGATCAAAGAATAACTTCCGGACTGATCGAAAGTTGGCGTCCAGCTAAATGCCCCCGTTGAGCTGTTTAAGCTGGCCCCTTGTGGAAGGTTTTTTGCACTGAAGGTTAAGCTATCGCCATCAGCATCGCTGGCTTTCAGGATAAAATTCCAGGCAGCGCCCTCGGGCCTAGTATTGTTGCCAATCGAGGCAAGCTGCGGTGCAGTGTTTGCCGGGCTACCCCCGCCTCCCCCACTAGAAGCAGAGCTGTGTGCGATATTGGAATAGTCACTTTCATTACCGGAACCGTCATAAGAAGTTACAGCAAAATAATGATCGCCGCTTTGCGGTAAACCATTGACAGTAAAAGTCAAGACGTTGCCAACATCAATGGGAGAACTCCCTGCACTGGCACCGGTGCCGTCCCAAGGAGCCGTCGATGAGCCTTCTTTGTAATAAATCTTATAGCCAGAAACATTGCTCGGACTGGCATCCCAGGAAAGGGTGACGTTCTTGTCCCCAGCAGAGCCAGTTCCTGGGTCGCTCTGCACTACTGTACTGTGAGCCGAATTGGAGAAGCCACTTTCATTGCCGCTGGCATCATAAGCCGTAACGGCGAAATAATGCTCATCACTATCAGGCAAACCGTTGACGGTAAAGTTGAGGGAGTTACCGACATCAATCGGTGAATTTCCCTCTGTGGCCCCGGTTCCGTTGAGGGGTTCCGTGGAAGACCCCGCTTTGTAGTACACCTTGTATCCGGTGACACCACTTGGACTTGCATCCCAGGACAAAGACACTGTTTTTGCCCAGACACTACCTGCCAAACCGACAATCAGTAGCAACATGAGGCTGATAATACGTGTACTTTTCATTTGACACTCCCGACGCTCTGTTAGATCGGACAATAAAAAAAGCGCTCACCTCGTTGCCGAAGTGAGCGCTTATATAATCTTCTTTTGTAACCAGGTTCGAAGACATGCGCTGCACCTTCTTCGGCAACCCGGCTATCCTTGTTTCAGGACCCGTGGCTTTGCGTCACCAGATCACTCTGGCTTTGCCCTTTCGGTAGATGAAATACCTTTAATTTTTTTTCGTTACTGTATTTTTTACATTATCCGCCGTCAGAAATCAAGCATAAAATCTTTCTATTTTAAGCCTTCAGTCGGCCAGGATTTTCACACCCGCCTGTTCTAACATAAAGACCAGTTTTATCAAGGGCAAACCGATTAAACTATTAAAATCCTCACCAGCCATTTTTTCCATCAGAGCAATACCCAAGCCTTCGATCTTAAAAGATCCAGCACAGTCGTAAGGCTTCTCCCGTTGCAGATAATTGATGATTTGCTGATCAGTCAATGTCCGCAAAGTGACTGCAAAGGTTGCATAATCGCTTTGCTGTGTTCCTGTCCGACTATCCAGAACGGCAAGCCCGGTGTAAAAAATGTGCTGCCGCCCTACCATCTGCTTCAATTGCTGGAAAGCTTTTTCGAAACTCCCCGGTTTACCATGCGCCTGACCACGCTGATCGACAAAGATCTGATCTGAGCCGATGATCAGCGCATCGGGATAACGTTCGCAGAGGCTTTGGGCTTTGCCGAGAGCAAGATGGCGCACCAGCAACGCTGGTGACAAGTGAGAATCTAGCTCTTCGACATAATCTGGTGCGGCGGCCACAAATGGAAGTTGAAGCTGCTTCAGCAAATCACGTCGATAGGGGCTGGTTGAGGCCAGAACAAGTTTACGCATCGTCACCTTTCTAGTTCTTACCTTTAATTAAACCCGCGCTCCCGCAGAAGAACCATCCACGAAAGCCCTGCCAAACAACCCTGAGTGTAGCTGATCGGGTGCGGACATAGAGCCAAAACTGGCAAAGGCTGCGTTTATCGCATCAAGCAGCTGCTGTTTCAAATCAGCTTCGTCGATGTGGTCAGAAAAACTTTCGACCAGGCCCTCTTCGGTCCAAAGCGGCAAAATATTGACCTGCGGGTCGGCGCCAATTTTGACCTCGCCCCAGAGTTCCCGCTGCCCATCGCCGAGCAGCCCCTGGACAACCCCTTCAATGTTGCTGCCAGTGCGGCGAAACTCAATGTCGCGCATATCGAAATAGATGGATCCTTGCAAAGTCCCAGAGTTTGGAGATAACCAGATCATCAGACCCTCCCTGTTTGAGTTTGGTTATTTCCAAGTGTACGCATCAAAGCGTCACAATATGTCACAAGCTATTCGACTGCCTGAAACTCCATGCCTTTGGCCAAGCCCGCCGCGAACATCTGCCGCAAAGATTCTGGTGCCAGCACCCGCACATGCGGCACAAATGAGTAGAGCCAGGAGAGGATCTCTTTTTCACCGGTCGCCTCAAAACAGAGGGTCAATGAGCCGTCCGCAGCTTTTTTAAGCTGCTGACTCGGGTGCCAGGTGCGTTCACGAATGAAATGGGCGACCTCCTGAGCAAAAACCAGCTTAACCTGCATCGGTTCACCCTCATCAATAAGGCCGAAGGCGGCTCCGGTCAAGGCCTCGGACTGGTAGTCCTCCGGAACCTCAAACCGCTCTTCAAGCACGTCCAACGCGTCGATCCGCTCAACAGCAAACAACCGTAGCGCCTGGCGATTGTGGGCATAACCACCGATGTAAAGCGCATTTTTGAAAAATAACAGGGTGTAAGGGTCGACCAGGTAACTGCTGCGCCGGCGCATTGCCGGCCGATAATGCAGTTGGCAGCGCTGCTGCTTCAACAGTGCCCGACGTAAATCACAAAGCATTGCATGCTGCTGTGAATAATCCTTGAAACCCAGAAACCTTGGGGCTGAAGCCTCGGCGATCCGCTCAAGATGGGCAACGCTGCGCGGCGGCATGTTGGAGCGGATGCGAGCAAAGATAGCGTCCAGATCATCCTGAAACGGCGTTCCCTGGAGAAATTCAAGCTGCCCACGGCAAAGGTAGAGCGTCATCAACTCTTCTAACGAAAAGGTGATCGGGGGTATTTTACTGAAGCCGGAGAGAAAACGATAAACCACCTGCCCATCAGCCTGACGTTCATTGACCAGCGGATAGCCTGCCTCCAAAACCGCCTGCAAATCACGGTAGATGGTGCGCCGGGTCACCTGGCATTCTTCCACCAGTTCTTCGACCGTTGCCCCATAGCGGGCTTCGAGAATCCGAATCAGATCATGCAGTCGGGCCGCTTGGCTGTATTTTTTGGCAATCCGGCCCGGTTTACGCTTTTCGCTCACTCCTGATCATCCTGCTGCTGATAATAGGTATATTTATGCGATTTCCCCCGCACCTTTTCGGTCGGATATTTGCGGATGTTCTTATCCATCTTCGCCAGCACGGTTTCGGCCAGATCAATTTGCAGGAAATTCGCCATCGACAGAGAGTAAATTACAATATCAGCCAACTCTTCGCCAATATCGTGCAAAGCTTCCACATCCAGATTTTTCGATTGTTCAACCGTCAGCCACTGAAAATGTTCCATCAATTCCGCAGCTTCGATCGCTATCGACATGGAGATATTTTTCGGAGTATGAAATTGCTCCCAATCCCGCTCGCGAACAAAAGCCGCCATTCGCTCCTTCAGATCGCTCAGTGTGACCTGCTCATCTGCCATAACAAAACCTTCCGTATCAGGATTTCAGGTAAGAACCGAGGCCAGTATAAAAAAAAAGGCGGCCGAGTGCGACCGCCTTTTTGGAAAATACTAAACAGTAATTCAATGCTGTAGAAAACGCCGGCCTAATTTTAACGGGCCAACAATCAACCAAGCCAGAAATGCTGGCCCAGCCCAAAGTAACATACCGAAAATAAAGCCTTCTAACATCACCGCCTCCCTTTGTGACCGTTTTAGTAATACCTTAGCAGCCGATTGAATTTTCGGCAATCAGTCAATCGTGAAACTTGCCATTGCCCCTTCAGGCTTTTTTTATCCAAAGAGCTGTGCTAGAAACGGCAGACCGTTTAACGATCTACATATTTTGGAAGGATAAGCAGATGACACAGGCGCAAAAAGGCGACAAGGTTCGCATTAACTTTAACGGCAAACTGGCTGACGGCAGTTTAATCGACAGCACTTACCCAGACCCGCAGCACGCTTGCGAGGATGACCACTGCGGTCATGAAGAGGGGCCGATGGAACTGATCATCGGCGAAGAAAATTTCTATATCCCAGTTGAAGAGGCGCTTGTCGGCATGGCTCCGGGGGATAAAAAAACCGTGACCATCACGCCAGAGGATGCCTTCGGTGACTACAACCCGGAAAATGTCTTCAGTGTCAAGCGCAGTGAGTTCCCGGCGGAAATTACCCCGGTGGTCGGTCAAGGGCTGGAGGTGACCGGTGAAGATGATGAGGTCTACATGGTGACGATTGTCGATGTCACTGATGAGGAGGTCAGCCTCGATACCAATCATCCCCTGGCAGGGGAAGACCTGACTTACGAATTTGAGCTAGTCGAAATTCTCTAAGCGGCTCGTCCTTGCAGCGTCGCTCATAAATGACGCTGCAAGGCTCACCTCTGTAAAATCGCTATCACCCAGCTCGCCAACAGCAGCGCCCCACTCCCCAATGCCAGCAACCGATTCAGCCCCCTGCCCGGCCGGCCATATTGCCCCACCAGATATTCGGCAGCCAGACCCAGACCGAGCCCGGCAGCAAAGCCGAACAGATGTGCGCCCAGATCGGTGTTCTCACCCGATGCTCCGAGCAGTGCCAACAAACCCAACGCCCCAGCAAAGGGCAAGGCCCAGCGCCGGTAAAGGTTAAGCCGATAGCGCAGCAGATTGATGGCGGCGAGCGCGCCGATGACGCCAAAAACTGCCGTCGAGGCACCGATCGAACGGTGATCGGGGTGCTGCAGAGTGGCGTTGATCAGGTTTCCGAGGACTCCGGATGCAAGCAGCAGCGCCCATCCAAGTCCGGCGCCAAGGTCGCGGCAGAGGCGGACGATAAACAGACTGCCGATACAGAGGTTGCTGAACAGATGCAACCAACCGGAATGCAGGGTCAGGGCAGTCAGCAGCCGCCACCATTCACCCTGAATGATTTTCCCTGCATCAGAATTGCCGATCGCTAGCCAATCGATTGACCCTGCCCCTAGCAGGCGAACATTTAACAAAGTAAAATGGTGAAAGACCGCCAGCAGCAACAGGATTCCGATCACCAGGCTGCTGTTATCCGGCCGCACTGGTTCTTTCGGTAGCGGCGGTGGCCAGTCGCGGTTGTTCTCTTCGTAGCTGCGCAGCTCGTTGAGTGCGGTCGCGTAGCGATCCACTGGAACCAGTAATTGCCAAACCTGTCCCTGTTGCTCTATCCGACAGGGCAGATTGCGCGCCTGCAGCACCAAGGCCCAGGTGCGTGCCCGTCGTTGGGAAAGCCCCCCTTTGGTGAGGCCATCGCGCAGTTCCGGCGGAATTCCCCGCCACTGCGGTTGGTCGATCTGCAGTTGTTCATCAGTCCCGCTCATGGTCCTTATCATGACAAAAATCTATGCAGAGGTCAGCAGCCTATATTCATGATAACTTTTACTGGCCATCCTGCAGCAACGGACAGTACACTGCCAAAAAAGTTCTCCAGGCGTTACAAATCAATGAAACGAATAATTTTAGAGGTTAAATACATGCAGGCTATAGACCCGACCCGGCCGCTGGTCATCCTAGATTTCGAAACTAGCGGCATGTCTCCAGCCCAGGGCGCTCGGGCCATTGAAATCGGCGCTGTGCTGGTGCGTGAAGGACAGATTGTCGATCGCTTCCAGAGCCTGATGAATCCTGGATTTTTGATCGATAGTTTTATCGAAAACTTTACCGGAATCAGCAACCGGTTACTGCGTGAAGCCCCTCCCAGCGCCGAAGCGATGGAGGCATGTTCCGAGTTTATTGCAGACCAGACCACCCACTGGTTGCCCACAATGCCTCCTTCGACAGCAAGTTTCTGGACGCTGAGCTGGAAAGGATCGGTCGGGGCCGCCCCTTGGAGTTTGGTTGCAGCATGCTGATCTCCCGCCGGCTTTACCCCGAGGCGCCCAACCACAAGCTGAGCACTCTGGTCCAGTATCACGGCCTACCGACCAATGGCCAGCTTCATCGGGCACTGGCCGATGCCGAAATGACTGCTCAGCTTTGGTTTAAAATGGTCGAAGATCTCAAAACGGCTTATGGTTTTAACGAGATCCCTTTCCAGGTGATGAAACGGCTCGGTAAGCTTGCCGAGGGGCAGGTTCCGGGCTACCTTAAAAAACAGGCTGCACAGCTTGCAGCCTGTGAACAACAGACCAATGCCACCCTTCCCTTTTAGAGTTTGGAGGCGGAAATGAAAATCACCATAGAATACTGTACCGAGTGAAACTACCATCCTCGCGCTGCCGGTCTGGCGGCGAAACTGCAAAAAAAGTTTGCTGCGAATGTCGAACTGATCCCCTCGGCCGGCGGCGTTTTTGAGGTCGTGGTGGATGGTCAACTGAACTACTCGAAAAAAGCCACTGGTCAATTTCCGGACGATGATCAGCTAGTGGAATCACTCAAGCCATGACTGATGTAAAATATCTGGCGGAACAACTCGGTCTCTGGCCACAGATTTCTGCGGCCATTGCCCGTTCGGGGCAGACCAGACTGCTACAAACAATTGCCAGTTTACCGGTGCGAAAAAGCTCTGCCACCCGCAGTCTTGGAGCCTATGTCTCCAAGGCCGGCCAACCGCTCTGCATCCGCCTGCAGTTTGCCCAGGAAACAGAACAACTCAAAGACACCCTGCTGCATGAAATTGCCCATGCCTGCGATCACCTCTACCACCAATCGGATAAAGCCTATCGCCGTGCCCATGGGCCAAACTGGCGCGCCTGGGCACAGGCGTTAGGCGCGACCGACCAGCGCTGTGGGCATAGCGAGTCCGTCGCTCAGCTGCATCGGAAAAGGCTCAAACTGGTGGCTGTATGCCAAACCTGCGGGGCCGAGTTCAAACGGATCAGGCGCCTGAATCGCCGCCGACAGTACACCCATCCGGCTTGTGGTGGTCGGGTAATCCCGGTCTGAGCTGCTCCGTCCTCAGTCTTTTCTCTTCGCCCGGTTCTCTGCCAGTGTCCAGAAAGCCTGCACGTTTGGCCGTTGTAGATTGCGTTTGCTGGTACACAGGCCGACAACATAGGGATCAAGTTCAGGCGCATTTTTTAACACCAGCACATCCTCGCGAAACGGGCTA
This sequence comes from uncultured Desulfuromonadales bacterium, assembly GCA_947259685.1. Next base: position 19,260 of record CAMYNC010000071.1, read on the forward strand.
CGCTCCCAGACCAGTTGCGGCACAATGCCGACACCACAACCGAGCCGCACCATGGCGATGATCGCCTCATTGCCGATGATCTCCGAGGCAATATTCGGCGCAATCCGCTGCTCTTTCAACCACTGCTCCAGCCGCCAGCGCGACAATCCCATTTGCGGCACCACCAGCGGTGCGCGGGACAGATCGAGCCTACCTTCGGCGGTCAGTGGCAATTCCAGGTCGCCCTGTTTCGGTGCGATAAAGATTAACGGCGTGGTGGTAATCGGCAGAAACTGAATCCGCGAACGGTGCCGGTCCGGAAGGGCCGCAACAGCCAGATCAATATCCCCACTCTGCACCAGGTTGACAGCCTGTTCGGCAGCACCGGTACGTAACTCCAGTTGCACTGCGGGAAAAGCGTTGCGGTAGGCCTCCAACAGCTGTGGCAACAGACTGTAGACGGCGGTAATCGAGGCGTAGATCGATAGCGTTCCGGCAATCGCCTCTTCAGCCTGAAGCTCTGTTCGGAACGCCTGCCATTTTAGTAAAGTCTGCCGGGCATAGCTGCGAAATCGTTCACCGGCGGGCGATAGACTCACCTTACGATTGTCACGAATAAACAGCGGCTGCTCAAGTTGCTCTTCGAGCCGTTGAATGGTGCGGGTCAGCGCCGAAGGACTGAGGTTGCAGAGTTGACTGGCCCGACCGAAATGCAGCTGTTCAGCTACGGTAAGAAAGATTTCCAGTTCGCGAATATCCATAGCCACCAATATTTGCAATGCAGCCAACAGTTCATTGTGCTTATCGCAATACAATATGCACAACAAATCAATTTACGCAATATCGATTTTCGGTTATGGTGCGCAAAACCCACCTTTTCCCAGCACTTCACCAGCATTCAAAATACAAGGAGAGACTCATGGCTCAGAACTATTTCAACTCACTACCATTCCGTCGTCAGCTGCAAGAATTAGGTACCTGCCGTTTTATGGAAGCAGAAGAATTTGCTGGCGGCTGTGAATACGCTAAAGGCAAAAAAATCGTCATCGTCGGCTGCGGCGCCCAGGGTCTCAATCAGGGCCTGAACATGCGCGACAGCGGCCTCGACGTTTCCTACGCCCTGCGCGCTGAAGCGATTGCCGAAAAGCGTCAGTCCTTCCTCAACGCCAGCGAAAACAACTTCACCGTAGGCAGCTACCAAGAGCTGCTGCCGACCGCCGACATCGTTATGAACCTCGCGCCCGATAAGCAGCACACCGATGTCGTTAACACTGTGGTGCCGCTGATGAAGCAGGGCGCAACCTTCTCTTACGCACACGGTTTTAACATCGTTGAAGAAGGCACTCAGATCCGCAGCGACTTGACCGTTATCATGGTTGCTCCGAAGTGCCCCGGTTCCGAAGTGCGCGCCGAGTACGTGCGCGGTTTCGGCGTGCCAACCCTGATTGCCGTGCATGGCGAGAACGATCCTAACGGCGATGGGCTGGAAATCGCCAAGGCGCTCTGTTCTGCACAAGGCGGCGATCGTGCCGGTGTGCTCGAATCCTCCTTCGTTGCCGAGGTTAAATCCGACCTGATGGGAGAGCAGACGATCCTCTGCGGCATGCTGCAGGCAGGCGCACTGCTCTGCTTCGACAAGATGACCGAAAACGGTATCGACGCCCCTTACGCTGTCAAACTGATTCAGTACGGTTGGGAAACCATCACCGAAGCCCTCAAGCATGGCGGCATCACCAACATGATGGATCGCCTTTCCAATCCGGCCAAACTGGAAGCCTTCGAACTGGCCGAAGAGTTGAAAGAGATCATGCGGCCGCTGTTCGAAAAACATATGGATGACATCCTCTCGGGCGAATTTTCCCGCACTATGATGGAAGACTGGGCGAACGACGATGTCAAGCTGTTGACCTGGCGAGAAGAGACCGGCCAGACTACCTTCGAAAAAACCGCAGCGGCCGGTGAAATCTCTGAGCAGGACTATTTCGACAAAGCGATCCTAATGGTTGCCATGGTCAAAGCCGGGGTTGAGCTGGCCTTTGAAACCATGGTCGAAGCCGGCATCGAGCCTGAATCGGCCTACTATGAGTCGCTGCACGAGACGCCATTGATCGCCAACACCATCGCTCGGAAAAAGCTGTATGAAATGAACCGGGTGATCTCCGACACTGCCGAATACGGTTGCTACCTGTTCGCCCACGCCTGTGTGCCGCTGCTGAAAGACTTCATGGCAGCGATCGACACCGACGTGATCGGCAAAGGCATGGAAGTCAAAAATAACAGCGTCGACAATCAGGAACTGGTGGCCATCAATGCGGAAATCCGCGAGCACCTGATCGAAGCTGTCGGCGAAGAGCTTCGCGACGCCATGAACGGCATGCAAGCCATCGCCTCGGCCTGATTTCTGCCGAAATCGAGTAGGTAAAAACGTCCCTGCCGCATGGTGGGGACTTTTTTTATTGGGTACAAAAGCAGTTGGCTTGCCCTAGCGTTTTCGGTAGAGTACAGCTCTCGTAAGAGGGTGATTAACGAGTAGCCATCCGGAAACTCCGGATGGCTAGGGCAACGTTTCTGATTTGGAAACGAGCAATTTCTTGCAAGGCCAAGGAAATCAAGGGATTGCGCGGAGACGTACATGGTACGTCGCACAAGCAAGTCCGCAGATTGACGCAGGGATTGCGAAAAAGGGTCGTTTCCGGACAGAAACTAACTAATATTTTGAGGACAGTTACAGATGAAAAAATATCATCTCACCGCCATCGGTAACGCACTGGTCGATATGGAATTTAAAGTTGAGGACAGCTTTCTCGAGGCCTGTTCTATCGACAAGGGGGTCATGACCCTGGTTGCAGAAGAGCGTCAGAACGAGCTGGTCGCTGCCCTTGAAGGGCATCCAGGCAAGTGGGCCTGCGGTGGCTCAGCGGCAAACACCGTGATTGCCGCAGCACAATTTGGTGCGGATTGTTTTTATTCCTGCAAATTGGCGGCCGACGAAACGGGAGATTTTTACCTGCGCGATATGCACACCGCCGGAGTTGCCAGCAATGCCGACAATGGGCGTGGCCCCGGCATCACCGGCAAATGCCTGGTGATGGTCACTCCCGATGCGGAGCGAACGATGAACACATTTCTCGGCATCTCCGAAGGCTTTTCGATGGCTGAGCTAGACGCCGAAGCGATTGTTGCCTCCGAATACCTGTATATCGAAGGCTACCTGGTCACCTCGTCGTCTGGACGGGCGGCGGCGATCGAAGCCAAGCGGATCGCCGAACAGGCAGGGGTGAAAACCGCTTTGACCTTTTCTGACCCGGCCATGGTGCAGTTTTTTAAAGAGGGTTTGGCCGAGATGATCGGTGACGGGGTCGATATGCTGTTCTGCAATCAGGCCGAAGCCCTGGCCTGGACCGGTTGCGACCAGTTGGAAGAGGCTATCGACGCCTTAAAGCAGATCGCAGGTAACTTTGCCGTTACCTGCGGCGCCGATGGCGCTATCCTGTTTGATGGTGACAGTCTCCACCGGGTCAGCCCGCATGCGGTCACTGCCATCGACAGTAATGGCGCCGGCGATATGTTTGCCGGGGCCCTGCTCTTTTCTCTGACCCGCGGCGACAGTTTTCCAGATGCCGGCCGGTTGGCCAGTCTGGCTTCGGCACGGGTGGTCAATAGTTTCGGCCCAAGGTTGCTGGCAGAAGAACATCAGGAGATCCTGCAAAGCGTCTCTGCCGATCAGCAACCACGACTTGCCACCAGCCAATCCTAAATGCTGAAGCAGCAATGCCCCCCGATGAAACCATCGAGGGGCATTGCCCGGTGAACCATTTAAAACAGCAAAATACGGCTGCAAGCCGCACCAGCGGCGTGCTGTTTTTTATTGATAGATTCCAGCGCCAACAAACATGTCGGTTCCCGGAACACGGTAGATGTAGGTATCTTTCTTCGAGGGTGCTTCTTCGCCCGGCTTCGGCCACATGTAATCGACCCAGCCTTCGCCAGAATCTTTCGCGACCTGCACAAACTCAGCAAACAACATCTTGGGATGCTCTGCGTTCTTGTCAGGCACCGCAAGCAGGCTGCCTTTTTCAGTCAAAGCAGGCTTGATAGGATGGGCGAGCATCTTACCGTCCATATCCATCAGAAACACATAGGTGTCCTTCCAGACAAATTTCCCTGTTTTGTTACCGATTTCAGCAATCCCGGCCGCCTTGTCTTTCACAAGCATTTCGGCTGCCATTTTACAGGTGGCGATACATTCCTCTTTGGTGGCCGATTCCGCAAAAGCGGTGTTGGCAACAAACAGAACAGCAACAATCATCAACAATACTTTTGTCATTCTCATCATCTTTCCCCCGATTAAGGTTCGATTTTCATTTTAGTTTCGCTATAAGGTTATTTTCCGAGTCGCTGCGTTACCCCGGATTGTTTCTCCTTTCTGCAGCATTCCTGAAATAATGACTGGATCGTTACATAGATTTCTGCAGAGCAGAATCAAAAATGAACCTGCTGTTAACCTTCAGTAGAATGATGTTTTGAAACATTATCTTCACTTTTACTTTTTTGGCAACAATTTGAATGAATTTTGCAAATTATTTTTCCTAATCAATATTTCTTAAAGTCTCAAGATCAATCATATTTTTTCTTATTTTATTCAATCATAGTAGAAACTTAGGATTCCAAAAAAATGTTCTATCCTGCCAAATCGACTAAATGTTCCAAAGCGAATAGCCGGCCGAGTTCGTCTAAAATCAGATCGGGTAGGAGGCGGGGTCGCCCCCGCCGTCCTCCCACACCACCGTGCGTACGGTTCCGTACACGGCGGTTCCTGTCAATCTATTCCTTTGTTGACATCAATCCCTGCTGTCCTATAGACGCCCAGCCTTACCTCACGGGTTCCGCCCGCTACTTCACGGCTTTAGGCCCTCTTTCGAGGCATCTGTCCAAAACATGCAGAATATCTGTCTCGGAGTCCTGACAGGTTCGGCCCTTCACTGACTGGTTAGGGCAGCTACTACGGCGTCTGCTGACTTCTGCCAACCCATCCCGACACCTTACGATGTCGGTAGCACGAGGCAGACTGGCAGATCTCCCAGGGTAATTCGCGCGACCTTCCTCCCATATACCCGCCGCATCTACAGCCCTACCCTCCCGGATGACTATTGGGCTTTGAAGATAATGGCCTTCTCGCCCGGATGGAACTGCCTCGTATGCGGTTTCTGTTCGTCGGGCCGGGATTTTGCCTGCGGCTTCCTTCAGATTCCACCTCACGGTGGACACCCTTGCCGTTCAGCTAGCGGTTCCCGTCATCAGGGTCCGCAGGGGACTTTCACCCCCAAGTCACCGGTTGGACACCACATCCAACCGGACGGCGCTTACGCGCCACGCGCCATGCCTGGCACACCAT
>CAMYNC010000072.1 GCA_947259685.1 uncultured Desulfuromonadales bacterium
TCCGCTTGTTCGTATTGACGATCTTTATCCTCGATTCACATGTGTTCACCATACCAACTACCTAGCACTCACCCGGCTTGTGGTTGCCAGGAGGGTTCGCTCCTCACAGTTTGAACCCCGGAGCAGCTTAAGGTGACACTCTTGCTTCAGCTTGATCCTTCGTTACATTGTCAGGGCAGCTCTTTATTCATGCCCCTAGTTTCACCCGGTAGCACGGGCGGTCCCCTCAGTGGGAGACAACTCATTTAAGCGACCTCGTGTCGCACACGAAAACGTACGCTAAGGGCCCCCTCAGGGATTGTACGGAATTTAGGAATTTTGAGAGCCGAGACGGCAACTACCATGACACCCGCCGCTTTCCTTGATCGAAAATTGACTGGGAGATGACAATGGTGTTGTTTCCCAGGTCTTTTCGAGAGCGGTCTATGTGTGGTTATCGGCCCAAGCCTGAACAGCCTGATGGTTAATGACTGGCCCAGCATCCACATCCGCCAACGCCACTTTTGTATAGCAACTGCGTTCTTCTTGCCGGTTAATCCATGCTGATAGCGACTGCTTCATAATCCAGCCGCGAGATCGCTCACGCCGAGAAACCACCTGTATGGGAAGCTGTGCTGTCAACTCTTTAGTTTTTGCTTGTGCCATTATTGACGTCTGTCCCGCCATGCGCTCAACCACAATGATTTATCTTATGCAATAAATTTTGATTAGATCAATTTTCAAGACAACTGCTTACAAGGCATGAATTACCTTTTCACATTCCAAGTCACTATCCCTCCAAAGCTCAGGGGTTGAAGTTTCATTAAGCTCTGATAGCAGTAAAGAGCTGCTGTCAGAAGCATTGACCCGGCCAATCCGATCTAACAACAAATTTGCGGCATCCAGGGGGGCAGAGTCGACGCTCAGCGAGCGGGCTCGTCGCTTTGCAGAAACGTCCAGGCAAACGCGGCAAATACGCTGACGTTGAACTCGTCCTCGAACAAGGGGCTGTCGTCATTGGTGGCGCCGCTGTGCACCCCGAGCCTGGAGCCGACGATCAGTCGCACGCTCCGATCGAGACGCTTCGATGCACTCAGGGTGATGTTGGTGCCAAGGTAGCCGGCATCGGCGTCATAGGCCCGACGCGACGAGTTGGCGTACCGGGGTTTGACCTTGTAGAAGTAGTCCATCAATCTCTCGGTGCCGAACAGGGGCCCGATGCTGCTGGATATGTCGAGGTCGAGAGCGCTGACATGTTTCAGAGAATAACTCAACTTGGGATTGAAGACGAAGCCACGATGGTCGAGCGATGAGAAATCCGTCGAGTAGACCGCTCGCACCTGCAGATTGAGGTCCAGCTTGCGCTGACCAGGCTGATTGATCAACTTGAAGATCATCTGTGGCCCGACACCGAACAGAAAATCCAGATCCGGCATATCACGTCGGGCATCGTTGTCATCGGAATCGACCGGAAAGGCCGCACTCAGGGTGACATCGAATTCGAACTTGTCGGTATCGATGAAGCGGCCGCTTATCGCGCCGCGGTTGTCTTCGCCACCGACGCGCAGAATGTCACCACGGTAGATCAGGAAGGGTAACGCGAGCGCCCGGAAGGTGTTTTCTCCAGCCGCGGGATAGTCCGGCAGGCTACCGGCAAACCCGCCAATACCGGCTTCCCAGAGCGGCTTTACGGTCGCGGGTTCCGTCCTGGTGTGGGTATCGGCGCACACTGGCAGGGCGCCGGTCACCATGACGAGCAGCATGCAGATAACACGGCGTACGGAAGCCAACCCCGCTCTGCAGCTCATGATCATCCCGGTAGCGCCATCGGCCGGCTGACGGCCGTCCGTTGAGCGCCCGAAATTGCGACGGTATAAACGCACATCACCCATGTCTAGTTGATAGGAAGTTGCTTTTGTTGATGTTGATAGGAAGTTGCTTTTCCGGGGATCGCGCCTGCGGCGCTGTGAAACGCCCCTCCCTGCCGATTCCCATGCGAAAACCGACATGTTTACCGTTGTAAGGGAAGCGGCACGCCGCTGTCAATAAAAAAGCCCGGCAGAAAAGGCAAAAACCGCTTTGATTACGAAAGCTTCCCCATCTTAGCACGCACTTCTCCTACAAACGTCCTCCGAAAAATCCGTTTAAGGTGATGCTCGGCTCTTCATAATCGTCCCAGCCGTCGTCGAACGGCTGGTATTCGATCATCTCTTCAAAGAGATTGTCAGGTGGGGGTTTGCCGGGATGCTCGACCTGCCACAAGCGCAGATGTTTGAGGGTTTCCTTGAAGATTAGCGCGTCGTTGATAAAGCTGACGATCTCCATCTCTGCGCCGCAATTGGGACACTCCAGTGGATCAACCTCCCAGACTTTCTTGATGCACTCGCGCCATGTCTTGGAGAGGCGAATTTGGGCTGAAAATCGCCCCTGATTTTCATGCCTCAAAATGTGCGAAATCGAGAAGTTTTGAGATTCAGTCAAAAAAAGGGCAAACCCCGTGCGAGATTTGACCTTTGACTGCTTATCAGTTCTTGTCCCCTGGCGCTTTTGCCGGTGTCCAGTAGCAGCGTTTTGGCGAAACAATCTTTTCGTCTTTTTTTAATTGCGCCATGGCCTTGTCAACAGCTTTGCGCTCAAGGCCCCCGAGTTCAGCAATTTTCCCAGAATTGAGTGGTTGCCCTTCTGCACGCATAACTTCCAAAACTTTTTCCATGATATCCATAAAAAAACCCTTAAAGCAAATAAGCTCCAGACTATATGTGTGCTACCAGGTCTGATCAGCGGATCCAATTGTGACGGCGAGCGTTGCTCTTAGCCAGCTAAATTTTTCCTTCAAGACGTCATAATCCGGCCCGGAAGTTACAAACTCCGCTTTTCCCTTGATCAAAAACCCTGCTCCAGCACCATGCAGTCCTTGTACTTTACTGCTTGCTGTCGTTATGACAACTTCAGGGTTATTTTTTATGTTTTTTTCAGTCTTGTGCATATAGCCAGCCGGGATTAAAAAGCGTTCTTCTGGTGAGATCTGTACGTAGCTATTCCAGGTGTTGACCATATGGAGACCGTCCTCGCCCTGCGTCGCAATTGACACAACGCCATCTTTCTTCAGAATCTCAAGTAATTTTTCAGCAATCATGTCTGTCTCCCGTCGTTGTTTAGAGTTTAAAGGTTCTCGTAGACAGGCGGAGTATATTTGATTCTTGACCCCTCAAAAAGGTATAGTTTTAAAAAAAACAATGGGGTCAGATTGATCATGTTTACATTGAATAGCAACGATGACACGCCGCTGTACCGACAACTCTATCAGCAATTCCGCGAGAAAATTCTTACCGGGAAGCTGCCCGCCCATTTCAAACTGCCCTCAATTCTTGGGCTGGCAGAGGAACTGGCAACAAGCCGGAATACAGTTGAAGGTGCCTTTCAGGAGTTGTGCTCAGAAGGCTATATTTACAGCAAACCCCGGAGTGGCTATTTCGTTTCTGACATTGACAAGGAGTACGTAGGACCCTCTCAATTGGTTAAACAGAAACAGGATCTCCATCCGAAACTCGCTGAAAGCTATCGCTACGACTTTCATCCTGCCCGGCTTGATCCAGAGGTATTCCCGTCAGCACTGTGGCGTAGATGCCTGCTGGATGCTATCCGCTCAAACGTCGATGCCTTATCTCATTACAGTGAACCGCAGGGCGAATGGGGGTTGCGATGCAATATTCAATTTTACCTGGAGCACTCACGTGGCGTCCTCTGCTCTCCAGATCAGATTGTCATTTGCTCCGGCTTGCAGCATGGCCTGCAAATTGTGACTCAACTGATCAAGGAAAGTCACACATCTGTTGCAGTCGAGAATCCCGGTTATCCTCTCCCCAGAGATCTGTTTCGAAGTCACGGTTTCAATATCATCCCTATTGATGCTGGCCCCAAAGGGCTTGCCTTGGATAAAATCGACACACTTTCTGACGCCGTTGTCTACGTTACACCATCACATCAGATGCCCCTTGGGCATGTCATGCCGGTGGCCGATAGATTGAAACTCATCTCATGGGCAAAAAACCGGAATGGAATTATTATTGAAGACGATTATGACAGTGAGCTTCGCTATATTGGTAAGCCCATTTCATCGCTACAGGGGCTGTCACCAGACAGCAACATTATTTATCAAGGGACCTTTTCAAAGGTTTTTTCTCCGGCTTTGCGGTTGAGCTATATGGTCCTCCCGCACTCATTTTTAAGTGCCTACAACCGCATCTTCAAAAATCACCTGTCACCGGTTCCCCTTCTATCGCAACTGGCCATGATTAGGTTCATGGAGCGGGGCCACTGGGAGCAGCACATTCGGCGAGCTCGGATATTTTACAAGAAAAAACACGGAATAATGCTCAAGGCAATCGAGGAGTATTTTGGTGATAGAGCAGAGGTCGTTGGCCAGGGGGCGGGGCTGCATATTGTTCTGAATCTAGCCAATAGCTTAAAGGATGAGGAAGTCTTTCTAGATGAAGCACAACAGCATGACTGTCGGTTGTTACCTTTTTCCGATTTCTCCGTTTCGGGTAGACCAGAAAACAATAAATTGCTCCTTGGTTTTGGTGGTATCGGTATTAAGGAAATCCCGCGAGGAATCGAAAAGCTCTCCAGTATTTTATAATGATGCTGAAGTCCTATTTGTGAATTACCAATCCATACCCATCTCAAAGCTTGAAAGTGCTGAAACATCCCCTATTGGCTATTGAGCCAGCAGCAGCCGAAAACATGAGTTGTCGTCTCGAAAGTCGTGAGCGATTGGCACTCGCTATCTGCCAGTGGCTTTGAAAAAGTTGGCACTGCGCAGCTATGTGGTCATTAGGTCAATTACCACTTCTGTAAGTGCTCTATCAACAGATGGCCGGATATGCAGTCACTGGGTCATTGGGCCTAATACGGCGTAGCGCATCAGGCTAGTGCCTATCTAAAATTAAATTTAGAAGTTTGCAATGGTGGGAAAGCTTTGCTTTTCGACAGAAGAATTATTCCGCCGCAGGTAAACGACCTGAGTCTGGGGATAGTGTGCCGAAAGTACGACGCCTTGCCGGGTCGCAGGAGGCTACCCGGCAAGGCGTGAGATATCGAGTGAGCGTGGAAAAGAGGGACCGCGCAGTCGAAAAATCAGAGTGAGCGGAAGAAATTATTTGGAACGATCAGGTCCGTGGGGCTCAGGTCCTTAACTGAAGCGCGACCCAGGCCAAGCATGGTCGATTCCAGTCCCCGGCGCAGAATGTCAAAAACGTTTTCCACCCCGGCCTCGCCGGTGGCGCTAAGACCCCAAAGGTATGCACGGCCGATCATCACAGCGTGCGCGCCCAGGGCGAGGGCCTTGGCAACGTCGCTGCCGCGCCGGATGCCGCCGTCGAGAATGACCTCTACATCTTTTCCGACCGCCTCGACGATGGCGGGGAGCAGTCGAATGCTTGCCGGCGTTGTGTCGAGGTTGTTGCCACCGTGATTGGAAACCGAGATGGCCGATACACCGGCCTTTACGGCCTCTTTGGCGTCATCGATACGGGTGATCCCTTTGAGCATGAAGGGACCGCCCCATTTTTCGCGCAACCAAGCAACATCCTCCCAGGTCGGGGGTGCGGTCTGCATCCATTCGGCGTATGCCTGGAAAAAAGTGGGTGCTGGCTGTCCGGGCTCGCCGAGATTGGGGACGGTCAGATCGGGGAATGCACCAGATTTGGCAAAATTCAATAGCCATTTGGGCTTATTGATGACTTCGGGCGCCATGCGCGCCATCGCCACCCAATTGAATTTTTCGGGGATTTTCGGGCTGCCCCAGTCGCGTCCGTAGGAGAAGGTCCAGTCGAGGGTGAGGATGATTCCCTTGACCCCCGCTGCGCGCGCCCGTTCCATGCGCTCCAGAATCCGCTCGCGGGTGCCAAGCCAGTAGAGCTGGAAAAAGGTCTGCGGGTTGGCTTCGGCGACCTCTTCTACCGGCTTGCTGGCGAAGGAGCTCAGCCCCATGGCCGTTCCGCGGGCGGCTGCCGCACGGGCCACGGCGACCTCTCCATCGGGAATGACCCCCTGGACGCCTGCTGGTGAAATGAAGACCGGCATCGAGAGGTCCTGCCCCATGACACTCACCGCCACGTCCCGCTCCGACTTCAGGCCAGCGACGCGAGGGGCGAAACCCAACTCGGAGAACGCGTCCATGTTGTCGTTGTAGGTGACCCCTTTTTCGTTGCCGGCCAGCAAGGCGCTGTAGACTGAACTGGGCAAATATTTTTTTGCTCTGCGTTGGGCCTCGGCGACAGTTTCCATCCAGACTTTACTCATGGTTCATCCTTTCTTAATAAATGTGTATAGAGTCCTCAATTCGGAGTGATCAAGCGGCAGATTCTAAATAACAATGACCGGCATGACACCGGCCCGACACGTTCGTTCTGAAGGACCCTAGTCATCCCTCAACTTTTCCAGAAGCGGTATTAAGCTTTCCGAGAAAAGTCTCGTTTTGGTGCAATTGATGAGTCCAATACGCGAGCCCAAAACGATGAACTTTCGACCCAGACTTTCTTGTCATCATTCTCTAGGTCTCATTGCAATTTAGGTGCCTAGTTGTTCAGCGGCACAGATCCTATTTACGAGATTCTGCTCTACTCTGCTGCAGCAAGGACTGGCAGGATAAAGACCAATTAATTCAATGGCTTCGGTGGGTGTAAACGTCAAATATCCATATCAAGGAGAGGTTTGAGTTTTCTGAGATTTACGTTGAGGCTGACTGTAGACTACTTTCATCCCAATCTAAGTTGAGTGTCCGGAACAGTCTGCAAAGATTAGCCGCGTTCGGTAAAATAGCGCACGATGACATTGGTATGCATATGAAAGCCCAATTCAATCGGCTCATCGGTCACCACCACCTCCTGCGTCTCAGACGAAGAGAAGGGCTGATAAGCTTCGGCGGGCATTGGCTGCGCCAAGCCAAAAATAACCAGGGTGTGATCAAGTCCGTTCTGCACATCATAGAGACTGACCTGGTCCTCTCTGATGGCGATACCGGTTTCTTCCTCCAACTCCCGAACCGCGCCCTGTTGCCAGGTTTCTCCTAAATCTAAATATCCTCCAGGCAGGGTTAAGGTTCCTTTTTGGGGGGCTATATTCCTGCGGACGAGCAACAACCCTTCACCGATCGGCAGCAGGACAACCACAACAGGCAACGGGTTCAGGTAACTGGTGTTTTGGCAAGCCCGACAGGCTCGGGGCCAGGTTTGTTCGGCTGAAAACTCATGCCCACAAAAAGAACAGTGGGAATTTTTTTTTACCATAGCCATCCTTTCATTGACCCGGGGTATAAAACGAACAATATTTCGCAAGTTTTGTCCCCAGCGTAGAGAAATGTCCCAAAAATTCAATTACGGTTCTATTCCAGCTTGTGGATTTACTGCCCACTGTAGAGAAAGTCTACAGTCTGTTGAGAGCGCAGAAGTGCTGAATTCTCTCCTTTTGTCGAATTTCTCTACAGAAATGCAAAGGCCAAACCGATTGGCGCGGTTGCTAAATAGCTGTATTTGTGCTCTAAACCATTGTTCTGTTCTGGCATTACCGTTGCAGTAGCAAAGGAACCAGCGCAACAGTCGGTTGTGTGAAATTACCATTAAAAAGGAGAAAGACAATGGAAAAGAAGTTCGAAGCTGAGCAGGAAGAAACCGAAACCTGTAACGAAGAGCCCCAGATTCTGGAAGAAATCCAGGTCGAAGAGCTCGCTATCGACGGCATCTGCGGGGTGTACTGAGATGGCTGCGGCAGGCATTCAATTGCATCCCGCCTGCCGCGTGCGGCAGGAAGGCATTCAATTGCATCCCGCCTGCCGCGTGCGGCAGGAAGGGTTCGGCCTCCTGTTTTACGATTTACGGGGGCCGCGCCTTCTCTTCGCCGAAACCGGCAGTCTTCTGCCCGGCGACTTTTTTGAGTCGCCTCGTGGGCGAGATGAACTTCCGAACGGTTTAACCGCGCAGCAAAAAAATGTGCTGCAGAATTTTATTACCAAGTTGCTGGAAAGGGGATTTCTCCGTGAGCAATAGATATGTAGAAAAGGGCCTGCGCTCGCCGGTGAACCTGACTTGGGAAGTGACCTTGGCCTGCAACCTGCGCTGCCGTCACTGTCTGTCCTCTTCTGCTGAACCAGCAGCCAATGAACTAACCACTGAAGAGGCTCTGGCCTTGGTCGAGGAACTTTATCAGGAAAGAGTTTTTCAGATTAATTTCGGTGGCGGCGAACCGTTCATGCGCCCCGATTTTTTACAAATTATCGATGCCTGTCATGACCGGGGGATCATGACCTGTATCTCAACCAACGGCACACTGTTCACTCCAGAACTAGTAGAGCGGCTCTCTCGCACCAACATGGTGGCCATCCAGGTCAGCCTTGATGGAGCGAAAAAAGAAACCTGCGAAGCGATCCGTGGCAAAGGGACCTATGAGGATGCCATCAAGGCGCTTGAGCTGTTGGCGCGCTCACCGATCCCGACCAGCATCAATACCGTGCTGACCCGTGATAATGCTGAGGAAATTCAGGATCTGCAGACACTGGCAAACCAGCTTGGCGTGACCCTGCGGATCAGCCGTTTCCGTCCATCGGGCCGCGGGGCTGATAATTGGGAAGAACTACGTCCGAATCCGACCCAGTTGCTTGAATTCTCCGACTGGTTGGCTGAAAACGAAAATATTCGCACCGGGGACAGCTTCTTCTCACTGACAAGCCAGGAGCGGCAAGGATTGGGGTTAAATCTATGTGGCGCCTGCAAATTGACCTGCTGCGTCGGTCCGACCGGCAAGGTTTACCCCTGCGCTTTCTTGCAAAGCGACCGATTTGAAGCGGGCGACCTGCGCCAGAACAGCTTTAAAGAGATCTGGGATGATTCAGAGATTTTCGCTTCGTTCAGGGGGCTGCGGATTCATTCCTGTGAAGACTGTAAGCGCTTCGATCAGTGCCATGGCGGCTGTCCGGCAGTTGCATATCATTTGAAGGAAGATATTGAAGGGGGCGATCCCGAGTGCCTGGAACGCTGTGTCACCTCGATCGCTGAAGAGAAGCAGAAGTTGGCCGTGGCCTGATCAATTAATCTTTCAATCCAAAGGCCTATTTGGCAGGAGTCAACAGTGATCTATTGGCTGGCAGACGGAATCAGCATCGAAGATTCCGACCAAGGAAGTTTCCTGGTCGCCTCGCGGCCATTGCGGATGGTACGCTTGAATCAGGCGCTGCTGAATATAGTGCAGCGCATGGAAGATGGGGGCGTCAAACCCAAATCTGCTGCTGAAACCAAGGTGCTGGAAACTCTGCTCAAAAGCGGCTTTGTCGAGCGTCGCTGGCAGGGGCTGGAGGATCTTCCGCATCTGCCCGCTGTCAGTATCGTCATCCCAGTTAAAGACCGCGCCGCTGATTTGCGCAACTGTTTGACTTCGCTGCAACAACTTGATTACCCGCAAGACCGGCTGGAAGTGATCGTCGTCGATGATGGTAGCACTGATGAAACCCCGCAGGTTGCCAAAGAGCTGGGCGCGGTTCTGGTCCCTTCTGGTGCAGTTGGTGGTGGCCCGGCTTTGGCGCGCAACCAGGGGGCAGCAACCGCCAGTGGAGAGATTCTGGCGTTTATAGATTCCGACTGCACCGCCGCTGAAGATTGGCTGAGCGACTTACTGCCTGCGTTTAGCGATGAAAAACTCGCAGCAGTCGGTGGTTGGGTCGATGGCATGCACCATGGATCAGCCCTGGATCGCTACGAGGCAGTCATGTCGAGCTTGAACCTGGGCCGGCGGGAACTGACTGGTGGAGCAGGGGGGGATACTTTCTACCTGCCAAGTTGTAACCTGCTGATGCGTAAGCAGGCCTTTGTTGAGGCAGGTGGTTTTTGTGCCGATCTGCATGTCGGCGAAGATGTTGATCTCACCTGGCGGTTACGAGATGCTGGTTGGAAGATTCAATATCTCCCTGCCGGAACCGTTTATCATGCCCATCGCAGCAAAACCTGGCCGTTTATGAAGCGTCGGTTCGACTATGGAACCTCGGAAGGGATGCTGCAGCAGCTGCATCCGGTGCGTGGTAAAAAGATGTTGCTGCCACCAATGCTGACCGCCATCTTGTTGCTGCTGGCAATCTCATTGCTGGGGCTGTCGCTGTTACCGCTTCCCTTTGCGGGTCTGTTATTGCTGTTGGACAGTATTCTGACCAAGCGCCGAATGAAGAAACAGGGGTTGCCGCTTTCGATCGAGAAAATTGTTGCGGCCCGTGGTCGAGCTGTCGGTAGTCTGGGGTATTATCTTGGTTACCATCTACTTCGCTACTATCTGTTGCCATTACTGCTGACCGCTTTACTTTATCCGCCTGCCGGTTTGCTGGTTCTGGCGATGGCTTCTGGCGTCGGGCTGGTCGATTTTCAGGTCCGACAAGTTCGCATGGATCTCCCAAGATTTTATTTGTATTACCTGCTTGAGCAACTCTCCTACGGCACTGGGGTCTTTTGGGGATGTTTTAGGCTCAGGAGCTTTGCCAGTTACCGGCTCGATTTGAACAAAGCCTGACATTCAGGGTGACTCCATGGACAGAGTTAGGCTCATCAGCAAGCTAGTCTACAACGGTCTGCGCTATCGACTTCTGAAGTCCACCGGCCTGCCGGGGCGAATCGAGGCGATCAGCCTTGAGCTGACCCATCGCTGCTTCTGTCGCTGCCGGATGTGCAATATCTGGCAGATCCCCAATGAGGTGACTGATCTTCCCCTCACCGCCTGGACCCATCTATTATCTTCCGAAAGCCTGCGCGGCTTGCGCGAGTTGGATATCACCGGCGGCGAACCGTTTTTGCGCAACGATCTTGGGGAATTGCTCAATTGGATTTGTCAGAACAAAGAGGATAAATTTCCAAAGCTGAAAACTTTGGCAATTACCACGAACGCTATTCTGACCAAACGAATCCTGGCGGTGGCTGAGGAGATTATCCCCGCTTTGCAGCAGCAGGGGATCGATCTGGTGCTGGCCTGCGGCATGGATGCGGTTGGCGATTTCCATGATCGTATCCGCAACTATTCCGGCGCCTGGGATAAACTCAGCGCGACACTTGATGCGCTGAAAATGCTGAAGAAGCGCTATCCCAACCTGATTCTGGGGATTAAAACGACTATAGTGCCGGAAAATGTCCAGCAACTTGAAAAAATCGCTGCATTTGCCCAAGAGCATGAGCTGTTCACCATTATTTCGCCGTGCATCATCACGGCCAACCGGTTCGGCAACGTCGACCTTCAAGATGATCTCAAATTCAGTGCGGAAGAGCTGGAATTGATCAAACGGTTTTATTCCCGGTCGGCTACGGTCTGGAAGGGACACAGTCAGACCCTGCGCCATTATCTTGAGACAGGAAAGGTGAACAAACCCTGTTCGGCAGGCTTTAATACCGTTTTTGTTCGCCACAATGGTGAGCTTTTCCCCTGCCCGTTGATTCGCTATCCGCTGGGAAATATCACCGAAACTGAGCTCGCCAAGCTGATAACCAGCCAGACTGCAAGCCATTTCCGGAAGCAGATTCTGAGCTTTTCTGAATGTCAAAGCTGTACCGAACCTGGGTTGGAACGACTCGCCTTGCCATTTGAGGGATTTACTTGTTTGCGGCATTTAACTGCCATGGGCTTTAAAGATTTTACCCAGCTGAGTAATGAGATGGGGCTTGGAAAATACTTTTAACCGGAATGGATGCAGATGGAAATCCTGGTAAGCATCGATGATACCGATAACCTGGATAGTCGCGGTACCGGTGAGTTGGCTGTCGACTTGACCCGTTTGATCGAAGACAGCAATTGGGGGCGCTGCAGCTTTATCTCGCGGCATCAACTCCTGGTACATCCTGATATCCCCTATACCTCGCACAACAGCTCCATGTGTTTCAGTGCTCAGGTTTGCGACGCGGCGGTGATCGGACAATTTATCGATTCAGCGGCCGAGTTCCTGATTCGGGAAGCTGCCCCCGGCTCCGATCCCGGGTTGTGCGTTGCCAAACTTTCTGATTCTTTGGATCAGCAGCGGCTTATCAAGTTCGGTTCTCTGGCCAAACAACACGTGCTCTGTAAAGAAGACGCTTATGGACTTGCCAAAAAACAGGGGATTCATCTGTCAGAACATGGTGGCAGTGGGCAGGGGGTTATTGGGGCCTTGGCTGGGGTCGGGCTCAGGTTGGGTGGGAACGATGGCCGCTTGAAAGGCTGGCTTAATTTTTCCTGCAGGCAAGAGGTCTTAAGCGTTGCCGAGCTTTGTGCCCATCCCTATGTTGATCGAGTGCAGCAGATGAACGGGACTTCCATTGCTATGGAAGAAAAGGTTTTCATTCGGGAGCGACCTAAAACTGTCCTGATCGATGGACAGTTGGTTTTGTTGGTCAATGCTGGGGCAGGTAACGGCAAGGGGGCAGGGTGGGAAACCTGCCATCGCCGGCAATTGAAAATTTATTAAAAAAACACCAGGAGATAGTTCGTGCTGATTCTCAATGATGCGGGACAAAAAGAATTCGTTGGCGGCCAGGAAAACTGGAGAGCCGCGCAAAACTTGGCTGCAGCCTGTGCAGGCTTTCGTCCGGACGAAGACGACGAACAGTGCGACGAAGAGCGGCTGTCTTGTTACAATTGCCGCTATCGCCGCTGGACCGTAGAATCTTTCACCTGCATGGCGGCCTGAAACGGGAACCAGCTCTAGCCCCTCAAACTTGATCTGGCAGACATTGTTTTTCGAAACTATGAAAGCCTCAGCCGTGCTGGCTGAGGCTCTATTAAGCGTCAAAGTTGGTGAGTTATAGGAAAACGGAATTATTTCCCCGGAACTCTTTTGCGCCTCAATTTAGTACGACTTGCGAAAATGGGTTTTATGACAAGAGGGGCAGGGTGGAATCCGTACCGTTGATTTGAAATGCATCTCCTTGCCGCAATCCCTACAGGTCAAAGTTCCGGGGCTGGTCACTTCACCGGTTTTGAATTCAAGTACTTGCTCAGACTTGTCTGCCACCTCATTCAATACATCAGCAGCAGTTTTCAGCAGTTTCGACCAACCGCTTTGCATCCCGGCAACCACCCGGTGCGGCTCAACGGCATTAATCACCGCATCTCTTGCCTGTTGCGCTTGTTTGCTGATCTCGCTCAGGTCTCGGCGCAGGTAACTGCTAATTTTTTCGGCCTTCTCCCGGGTGTACTCACCACCGGAAGAGAGTTCCTCACTGGTCTTTTTGAGTGCTTCATCCAGAGTCTTGCGCCCTTCCTGCATCAACTCAGCAGCGCGATCAGCCATTTTTTGATACAGACCAACATCCTCATGTTCTTCAGGATTTCGTTTTTCGTCATTCATATGCAGGCTCCTTCAAGACTTGGAAGATGATCACTGGTTCTTATTAAAAATAGTCTAGCAATAACTGAGCAGGTTGCCATCTTCGAAAAGCAAATAGTACCGACCCAGAAAAATTCTGGATTTTCAGTCTTTGCCTTCATCATCCGTATGCTTGGGGCCGCGTGGCAAAATCTTCAGTTCCGCACCCAATTCAGCAGCCATAAATTTAAGCTCGCTCATACGCAAGTGCTGTCCGTAGACCTTCAGGTCTACGCCTGAGACCGCCACCAGTTGGAAACGCGGCGTTTTTGAGCCGTCGACATATTTTCTTCGCTGGCGGTAAAACAGTTTGCCGGGCATAGCAGACTCCTTTAGGAAACACGTATCGTTGTGCCGACTTTTTCACCAAGGATCGCCTTTTTTATATTACCGCGATTGTGACCATTTACAATTTTGATCTCCTTAACGCAGTTGGCATCTTTCAGCAAATAGAGGAGCTTTGTTTCCATGACCATGTCTTCCATGTCGATTCGCAGCAGCTCTTCGACAGTGATTTCAGGGATCAGTTCGGCATCCGGGTTGATTCTTGGATCGGCAGTGAACAGTCCGTCAACATTTTTCACTAGAATGCAATTTTTGGCGCCAAGCACTTCCGCCATTAAAAAGGCCCCGGTGTCGGTGCGGTGTGGTGGAATCAGACCCATTTGCGGGGGATGTTCAAACAGCCCGTAGGGGGGGGTGCCGTGCATCACCGGCAATAGCCCCAGGTGTAACAGGGTCGGTAATTCCAACAGCTCGCCGGTCTTAACCCGCGTCCCTCCCCAGCGTGATAGCAGCAGGGCCACCATCTCGGCGTTCTGCTCACTGATCTTGCCGGCCAATTCGGCCAACACCCCGGTCGGCATGCCCAGATCGATGCCGATATCGAGAATATGCCGCACCCGCACACCGCCACCGGTGACCACCATGGTTTTGTGCTGCTTGGAGAGCTCACCAATCTCTTCCAACAATGGCAAAACCACCTTGCGGCCATAATCGATTGCGCCGTGACCGCCGATTTTGATCACGTTTAAATCAGGCACGATTCTGAGCTGTTCGGTATTGGCGTGTTTTCTCATCAAACCTTTACGGACCAGGGTTTCGCCTTTCAGTGACGATTCCAGTTCACGTCGATTCTCCATGCTGGTATGCCCCTTATTACAGTTGAAAATTCAGCAGATTTGAAAAAGGTTGAAGCTTGATCAATAATTTTAGCTTATTTTAAACAGGTTGCAGGTATCCCTGGATCAATAAGGGCACAGAAAAGAATTCCGAACTCGATTTCACGGTTACACTTTTTAGTTCTATTTTGGAGTCACTTTGAATAACTGGTACCTGTTAAGTCTGGTTGCCTTACTGCTGTTGGGAACCCAGCGTTTTCTCTATAAGGTTGCCGCTGAAAAGCACTACAGCTCAGCCATGGTAACGGCGGTTTTTATGGCGACGGTCACGCTGTTAAGCGGCGTAGTGTTTTTCAGCTCTGGTGATACAGTCCAGAACCTGCCTGCGTTGTTGATGCTTTCCTTGCTGAATAGTTCCTCCTTCGCTTTTACCACCATCGCTAATATCGAGGCTCTCAGGCATCTGCCGGCCGGCATCACCTTTCCGTTGACCCGCATGAGCCTAGTCCTGGTTATCCTGGTTTCGATCTTCTATTTTGGCGAAGATCTGGGGCGATGGCAGTGGCTGGGTATTCTCTTCGGTTTTGCGGTGGTGGCGGTGTTAGGCAAAGAGGCCAAAGGGCACAGCACTGCGGATGGCAGCCTGCGGGCTGGCTTATTCTTTGTCGCGGTTTGCATTCTGTGCGGGGCGGTGGCTTCGATTTCCAGCAAACTGGCGGCTGAATCGACCAGCAAGGCAGGCTTCATGGCACTTTCATACCTTTTTGCCACCGGGTTTTCACTGCTGATTGAAAAACGCTGGGGCAAAGGATTGGGTGCCGGAAAAGGCAAAGGCACGATCTGGTTGGGGATGCTGATGGGAGTGCTGAATTTTTTCGGTTTTTATGCGTTTTTGGCTGCACTTGCGAATGGCCCGCTGTCGTCGATCGCTTTGATTACCGGGATGCATTTTGTCATCGCTATCATTTTGTCGATTCTGTTCTATCATGAACAGGTTACTCTGCGTCGCAGTCTAGGCATCGGCCTGACACTGCTGGCGGTATTTTTTCTGAAACAATAGGGTGAACAATGAACGATTCGGAGCATAAATGGGATATTCGCTGGCGTGAAAAAGCGAGCAGAGCGACCTGGCAGGTTGATCCTTGGTTGTTGCGGGCTAGGCCTATGTTGCAACAAGGCAAAGCTCTCGATATCGCCTGTGGTATGGGTCGTAATGCAATGTATCTAGCTGAAGAAGGGTTTAAGGTGACCGCGGTCGATGTTTCTCAGGTTGGTCTTGATTTACTTCATCAGGAAGCTCAGCGCCGCGAGTTGGAGATTGAAACTCAGCAGATCGACCTGGAACAAGGGGAACCGGTCTTGCCGGCCGGGTCTTTTGATCTGTTGCTTAATCTGTTTTATTTACACCGTCCGTTGTTGCCACAGGAACTTGCCAAGGTCCGTCCCGGCGGCATAGCCGTGATGCGAACCTTCAGCAGGTCAGGTGCCGATAAGTTTGGAGCGGTCCGACCGGAGATTTCGCTTGCCGAGGGAGAATTACTGGAGATATTTTCCGGCTGGGAAGTCCTGCTGCACGAAGAAGGACTTGAGCCTTCGGCAAAGGGTGGTTCGCTGGCTGGGATTGTGGCGCGGCGAGCAGGCTGAATTTTGTTCCGATTTGACAGGACAGGAAGGCCAGAAACTTTTTGTCCGGGTTGCTCCTCCAGTCAATAACTCCAACAGCCAGACCTCACAAGAGCCCAAGTATGCCTCAACCAGTTTGCCGAACATGAATATGGCGGGTTCTTATTTGGCCGCGCTGTGGAATGATTCGGTGTTTGCTGACATTTCACAGAAGAGGGATTTCTAGGATTTCTTTTTAACCTTTCCTGAGTTGTCGCGCCGATTACTTCAGGTATATAGGGCATCCTAGAACTGATGGAGTGCCGCAGCCCAGGTCAATCCCGCCCCGAATGTCACCATTGCTACCAGATCGCCTTCGGCGATTCGGCCGGAGCGTATCCCCTCATCAAGGGCGATAGGGATAGAGGCGGCCGAGGTATTGCCGAAACGGTCGACATTGACGTAAACTTTTTCTTTGGTGATTCCAAACCGCTTGCCGACCGCTTCAATAATCCGCAGGTTGGCCTGGTGGGGAATAAGCAGGTCGATCTCTTCAGGAGAAACCTCTGCTTCTTCTAAAACCTGCTGTAAAACTTTCGTCATCGCCGTCACGGCATGGCGAAAAACCTCCCGACCTTCCATGCGGATGGTGGGGAAGTCAGGAGCAACCGGTTTTAGGTTGGCTGGATGCAGACTGCCGCCGCCAGGATTGTAGAGCAGTCCGGTCTGGCGGCCGTCGCTGCCGAGACGGCTATGAATCAATCCCGATTTATCCTCGGCGGGGATGAGCAGGGCGGCACCTGCGCCATCGCCAAACAGAATGCAGGTGTCCCGGTCCTGCCAGTTGAGCATCGAGGTCAAGACTTCGGCCCCGATGACCAGAACCCGCTGATAGCCATTGGCGCGCATCATCGCCGAGGCCACTTGTAGGCTATAGAGAAACCCCGAGCAGGCTGCGCTGAGGTCAAAGGCGACCGCATTTTTGGCACCAAGCATCGCCTGGACCACGCAAGCGGTGGCCGGAAATTTCATATCGCCGGTGACGGTGCCAACAATAATCAGATCGACGTCTTCAGCAGAAACCCCGGCCGTCTGAAGAGCGCCACGAGCGGCCTCTGTCGCAAATTTAGAAACCGGTGTTCCCGCCTCGGCCACATGCCGCTCACGAATGCCGGTTCGTTCAACGATCCAGCTGTCTGTTGTCTCGACTAATTTTTCCAGGTCGGCATTGGTCAGCACCTTCTCAGGTAGCGCCCGGCCGGTACCGATGATCTGTGCGCCGGTTCCATTTTTCATGTCGGTCCTCCATCTGTTTGACTGGGGAAAACTAACACGTTCAACCCCAGGTCTCAAGCATTTGAAGTAGAAGATGTTGTGGTTCGCTGGGAGCCTTGCCGATTGCTCTCTCAGCGAACCAATATTTCATTCCTGGCGATGGCTGAGTCATTAATCATGCAGAAAAACCATATTCTGGAATCAGTTCTTATAATCCACGCCGTCTCAGGGTAAGATTATTGATACATACCCAGGTTTTTACCCACAATGAGGGGAACAGGTTCACTATGGAAAAACAGCAAAGACCGGTACGGGTGGCCATCGCCTGCCAAGGTGGCGGGGCCCACACCGCCTTTACCGCGGGGGTCCTCGATAAGATCTTGGAGCATAATAGCCAATCTTTCGACATTGTGGCGCTGAGTGGTACCTCGGGTGGTGCTGTTTGCGCGCTCTGCACCTGGTACGGTTTGAGCAAAGATGACCCGGAGATGGCTCGAAAATTGTTAAACGATTTCTGGACGGACAACTCGGCCTACTCGTTTCTGGAAAAGCTTTGGAATCTCTCGGCGCTCTGGGCGGTGAAAGCCCCTATTGAGGCCAAAGTCAGTCCCTATTTCCCCGGTCTATCTTGGGCCATGGATCAGGCCACTCTTCAAGGCGATTTCATACAGAAGATGCTCGGGGCCGGGGATGTCGGTGTTTTTTCGAGCTGGACCGCGTTTGCGCGCTCAGAACTGGATAAGTATGTCATAAGACCTGAGTTTTTAGATTTAAAACGTCTTCTTGAAAAACATGTCGATTTCACCTCTTTACCTCGCCGTAAGAAGAAACCGCGTTTGCTTGTTGGAGCCGTGGAGGTATGCACAGGAGAATTTAAAGCTTTTGATTCAATGAAGGATGTGATCCTTCCTGAAACAATTCTTGCTTCTGCGGCGCTTCCCAGCTTGTTTAAGGCGGTCCACCTGGAAGACGGCATTTACTGGGACGGACTGTTTTCACAGAACCCTCCGGTAAGGGAGTTTGTAAAGGGCATTGCCCTCGCGGATAAGCCGGACCAGATATGGGTCATCCAAATCAACCCCAGGAGGCGGGATAAAGAGCCTACGACTGTGGAGGAGATACTGGACCGGCGTAACGAACTCTCAGGTAACGTTTCTTTGGAGCAAGAGATCGACTCGATCAAGACCCTCAACAAGGTTGCCAGGGCTGCTGATAAACTGTTCACGGCCCATCCGGAAATTTCAGCAACCCCAGCTGGCGAGCCTCTCCGGAAATATAAGACCGTTAAAATCTGCCGCATTGAGATCGATGAAGAAAGTCTTTTTTCCGATGAAGTCTCTGGGCTGGACTATGCATCAAAGCTGGACCGGGACCCCTCGTTTATCCAGCGGCTTATAAAACATGGCAAAAGCCAAGCGCAGTCTTTTCTTGATGGCTGGCCGGAAATGGTCGATTACGAGATCTATAATTAGAGGATATTCTTTGGTTGATGCTGAGTGCCAGCACTCATCGAAGGCGACTTGATCTGACAATGGCAATCAGATCAAGTTTGAACGACGATAATTTATCGCCTCATCATGCCAACATCAATTCGGTATCCAGTGCGCAAATATCTTCTGGAATATTATTCCTATTGATGACCTGTTGTTGTCAGAAGCACCCGTTGAATTTCTTCAGCCAGCCGGTCGGGAGCTTCCAGACTGACGAAATGGCCCACCTCGGCTAGGGGGCGCCAGTCTACTGCGTGGCCGGCATCCCGATAACTGTTTTGTGCCACTTTGGCCGACAGGGCACGATCCCTCAACCCCCAGACTTGAGTTATCGGGACCTTGATTGGATTTTTATAGACTGCTTCCAGTTGCTGCCTTCGCTTTGGCAGCAATTGGGTCCGGACCATTTCACGGTAATAATTGATGGGGCCACGCAGGTCTTCGGGTTTTTGAAAACGTGCGATGAGTTCGTCCACCAGGGCTCTATTCATGTTGCCTTTTTTGCCTTCCCTCAGGGTAATTGATAAGCTGAGCAACTGCCGGCCAAAATCTGTAGTGAGAGCATACTCGGGCAGTAGGGGAATCTGGAAAAAGGGGACCCAGGGAATGCGCAGAGTTTGATAGTCGTAAAAGTGGAAGACCGCATGCACCAGGGTTTTAGGGTGGGGACCATTGATCACTACAAGATGGCTGATCAAATTGGAATATCGATGAGCAAATATCCAGCTTAGTTCTGCCCCCCAGTCATGGGAGACAATAATCGGTCTTTTAAGGCCCAATACCTCGATCAGTGCTTTGAGATCATCGGTCAGGGTAAAAACATCGTAGCCACTGCGGGGATGTGCCGAATTTCCGTAGCCCCGCAGATCAGGCGAGTAAAATTTGGTTTCTGACCCCAGCTGCTGCATCAGCGGTCGCCAGCTCATCCAGCCTTCGGGAAAACCATGCACACAGAGGACAGCGGGGCGGTCAGGTTTAATCTCGCCGGCCGCAGCAACGAAGAATCTGTTGCCATTGGCTTGAACCTCTGTGAAATCAATCGCTTGGTGCATGGAACCTCTGTTCCCCGCCCTTAGAATTCCTCCCCGGTCGGTTCGATGTGCGGTTCGGCATTGATCTTCTGGCGAAATCTGGATGTTTCCTGGTAGATATGCCTGCGTGCCCGGTTCTGGTTACCGAGCGGGCGGTGCTCGGCAAGTGTATGCCAGGGGTTGTATGACAGGTTACGGGCGAAGGCCAGCTGCTGCGGGCTGTCGAAGCTTTGGGCCGGAATTCTGATGCTGGCCAGCTTGATAAACGGCGACAGTTTTTCCGGCCACTGGACCGAAGCGTTTTCGATCGGCATGTGATGCGGGTCGGTTTGAAACTGAACCATGAAGTCGAAGCAGACCTCTTCGCTGGTCAGGGTGCTGACCATTGCATCGCGCAGATAGTCGTCTGCAGGGTGCTTTGGGACCTTGGAGCTGCGGCTTGACACCGGGGAGATGGCATACTGAATCGCCCGGTCTTCACCAAACAGATAGGGCACGCAGCTGTAGTAACGTTGTTCCAGGGGGTTGGCGTAAGAGCGGGCAAACAGCCCCTGCATCAAGGCATCGCGCAAATGGGAGTCGAAGGGATTGATAAAGTACCAGATGCCGGTGTCGCGATAGGTGTTTTTCTGCAGCTTGAGGTTTTCCCGGATGTTCGGGGTGGTAAAGGTCGGACAGCTGATGCCCGTAAAATCCACGGTCTGCTGCTCATCGTCGAGTAGTTTGTCGCCCGGTACGCCCATAAGTTTGATACCGATGCTGAGAATGCCATTGTTTTCAATATCCGGCGTGGCCAGGGGGCCGGGACCGCCGAAGCGGATATAGGCAGGATAGGTTTGTGGCTCTTTGAACAGACCGACCCGCAGGTTGTCGGCCAGATCGGGCAGGACTTCAAAACTGGCTTTGACCAGTCCATAGGTCTTGGTGTTGCCGGCGCGCTCGGCGGATTGCTGTTTGTCCTGGTAATGCTTTTTCAGGAACTGGTTCATCTGGTTGGTGATCGCCTCGGTCAGCTGCTGTTCATCGGCCAGCTCGCATTCTTCCGCCAGGGCCAGGTGCTCATTTTTGCGGAACAGGTTGATCGACCATTGGATAAGTTTTACCAGCGGTTGTTTGAAAAGATCGTCAAAAGTGTCGCGGTAATAGGGGTCGAGACGTTTTGCCAGGCGGTAGGTTTTGTCCAGAATCGGGCTGATGAATTGTGGGATGTCGTTCATGGCCACCTCATTCAACCTGCGGCCAGGTAGCGCAGGGTTCTGATCCCCGGGAGAAAAAAGTAGCCGCCGCCGCGCACCCTGATAAATGGCGGTAGATTGTGGATCGCTTTACGAACCGGCCGGCCCTGTTCGGTAAAGGTTCCGCCTGGGCCTATGATCGGGTCGGGATCATGATAAAGTCCGTTGAACCTGGGATCGTTGGCCCAGGTTTGCTGGACGAACTCGAACTGGCGGCCGATGTTGGCGTTGAGGCAGATAAAGTGCAGTCCGCGCTCGCCGCTGTCCTCGGCTGTCATGAACTCTTCTGGTCTTAGCGATGCGGCCAGCGGCTCACCGTAAACCCTGCCGCGGCGGAGGATGCGATGGCGGTTGGCAAAATCGAGGGATTTTTGCGTGCCGGGATCGGGGTCGAGGCTGTCGCGCGGATGGGTACGGCGGATATGGGCACCGAAAGGACATTTTTGTCCCAGCGCGTCGTCTTGATGGTAGTTAAAACTATTGTCGCTGGCCAGGTTGGGATCGTCCCGGTCCGGTGTTCGTGTGACCGGGGCACCGCTGGGCCAGCGACCGACCATTTTCGAGGCAAGACGGATGGCGGCTTGCGCGTCAGTGTTGCCATCCGGTCGTTTTGTGGCCTGGGTAGCAAAGTCCCAGAACCCTTTGACATCCTGCTGTAGTTGCCGGAACACCAGGTAACTGCCGTTTTTGCCCAGATCACGTTTGCCCTTGTCTTGTCCATCGACACCCTCGGCTAGGGGCAGATCATTGGCATGAGGCGCGGTCGAGTCAACCAGTGGCCGCTCAGTAAAACGACCATAGGCATTGCTATAACCCAGAATAAATTCCCCGGCAGCCAGCGGATTTTCAGCTCCTTGGGCTTTTGCCAGCCCCTCGATCATGGGCTGGGAAAGGCCATCGCGAAAGCCGAAGTGTTCTTTGGGTTCAGCGAGTTTGACGGTTTCAAGGGTTTGATGAATCTGTTTGACACCGCCCGCAGCGAATCCGCTTTGCAACTCGCCAGCCAAACGTTCGAGCTGGTCATTGTCAAGAGCATAGAGCATCAGCAGCAGGTGGATTGCCTCCGCACCGCTTTGCGAGCTTCCCCAGGCCCAGTTCTCTGGCGCACTGCCACCGATATCGCCCAGAGCGCGTTGTTTGTGGGGGGTGACCATGCCGGCCTGAAAGTCCTCGGAAAATCCGTCCAAAACCCTTTCGTCAATTCCTAATGCGACCAGACCAGGGTAGCTGAAGGCGAGGTTGAGGCTTTCGGTTTTAGGGCGCAGGCTGCCTGGCGTGATCCGCTCGGTCAGACCTTTCAGCCAGATTTTAGCGCGATCGCGATCGACAATCTGCAGCAGCATAAAACTTGCGGCGCTGAGGTTGCCGTAACCACGGATGACCAGACCTTGAATATCCTGTAATTCCAGTTGTTGCATGATTGCTCCCCTCTGAGCCGGGGTTTTACAGTCGTCGCAGCCAGGCTTCGGCGTCCTGTTTACTCATCGGGCCGGAAAGACCTGCGCGGATCGATTGATTGTTTTTGATGTTTACGGCGGTCAGCTCAGGGTAGGCGCTGTACCAGACCTGAGTCTGTAATTGGTGGTTGCGAATATAATTTTTGAAGGCCAACTCGTCGCGGGCGCCTTCAAAGATGATCCAGCGCGTACGCGGGTATCCGTAGCCGTTGGTGAAGACCAGATTCAGCCCCCACCAGACGATGTCGATAAAATCGACCATGTAGCTTTCCAGGCTGCCATCGTAGTTGCTGGCAAAGAGCATGCGCTTTTTATCATCGATGAAAATCCAGCGAGCAAAATGAATGGTTTTCACGCCGGTCAGGTTGCCCTTGTTGAAAAGATGCCGAACCCCGAAATTAACCACCGCCAGGGAGACCCGCAGGCTGATCAGGCGAGCCCAGCCAGACTTGATGTAGCCGACGGCACTGAACTGGTTATGAGCCCAATGATCTTCGAAAGAGCGCAGGTAATTGAGGCGCTGGGTTGATGGGCGAATTCTTTCCACCGGGTCGCGCTTTTCCTTGCTGCGCAAAATCAGGATCGTGAGCAAAATCAGTGGTGACAGCAGGATTCCGAGGACCAGACCAAGACCACCCACTCCGATGAAGTGGGCCTTTTCCCGAATCTTCCAGCAGAGCGGTGGTTGCGGAGCCGGCTTTGTGCCCCAGGCAAGCTCAGGGGTACTCTGGACAAACTGAATGATCTTCTGGTGGGTTTCGCTGGCGCTGCGTCCGGTCCAGCTGTGCTGATCAAGAAATTCTTCAATCGCTTCACGCAGCTTCGCTTCCTGACGAATCTGGTTGACGCTGCGGCCGATCGTGTTGACATAGAAGGCGGCCTCAGAGATCTGCCGGTAGCGCAGGTAGTCCCGCCTGCTTTGTGTGTTCCGCAACTCGGCAACTGGATAAGCTTCGCAATGGCTGAAGATGGCATCCAGGCCGGGACCTGCGCTCTCTGCCAGCGCGGTGATAAAGTCATCCAGGGGCGCGTCGACGTTACAGAGCAGGGCAAGATGTGCGGGGATTGGGGTCTCCTCGAGATCACGATGCTGGTCGGAGGTGACCGGCCGGGCCTCGTCAAGAATCAACAGCCGGGCAAAATGCAGCTGCGGGAATTGCCCAAAAGGCAGCAGGGCGTTTCCGGCAACATCGGCCACGACCGTCTGCAGGGTTTCGCGCAATGCCCCCAACTGTTCGGGTTTTATTGGCGAATAGATGGTCAGGGCCTGCTGGTGGGTGACTACAGCCATGAAACTTTCCTTTTAGAACAGGGTCGTTGAAGCTCAGTCCGCGGTCGCATTGCTATTTTCCCCAGTCACCGCCTCCAAGGCAAAATCAAGAATATGCTTATTGCCCCACCAGACCTTGCCCAGATAAATGCCGGGCTCAACTTCGCGGATTTCATCGCGGATTTTGCGGGCAAAGAATGAGGTTTTGGAATAATCGATGATGATTGTTTCTTTGCCGTCCATCCAGCTTGCGCCGCGGTACACTTTGGCGACGATAAAGGTCAGACTCAAGGGGCTGATTTTATTGATCAGGACACCATTGTCGGGGGGGGCGAAGATGTCAAAGACCTTGCCCTGCCAGGCCAGCAGCCGAGCCAGCCGTGCGTAAAGCTTGGCCAGATGAGTGCCGGCGACAATGGCCGTGCCGCGCATCTCACCGGTCGGAACCTTCCCTGCAGTTGCCTGTTTGTAGGTCTCGTCCAACTGGTCGCGAGTCATATCAAGAAAATTGCTGACGGTTGCATTCACGGTATCGATCCTTTGTTTAAGCGCCTTGCGGCGGTCCGGCTGGACATCGACTGCCCAGATTTTCAGAGGTATTGACGCATAAACTCCAGGTGGAAATGGTTGTACCGGTAAGGCAGCGGCTCGTCTCGATTCAAACCTGGCCTGACCAGTTTGTACCTGTGGTTCTCCAGTAGATTGGCCAGGACCCCCTTGGCGATAAACAAGGCCAGATCTTTCCCGGCGCAGACCTGTTTGCCGTTGCTGAGATGATTGAAACGGTAGTCAGCACGCTGCTCCTGCCAGATCTCAGGAGCAAACTTGTCGGCAACGGACAACTTGTCTTGATCGCGATGATTGAAACTGTTGAGAATAATGATCTGGGTTCCCGCCGGGATCTGTTCTCCGCCTAACTCTGTTGCCTGGACGGTCTCCCGCACCAGCATCGGGGTGGTCGGCCAGAGGCGCATCGCTTCCTGCACGCAGCCTTCTAAAAAGTTCAGCTGGTTAATACCTGTCGGTGAGGAAAGATCGACAGCCTGCATCTCCTGGCGCAACTGTTTTTCCCTGTCCGGATGGGCGGCGATCAGCGCCAGGGCTCGGGCGCAATTGATGGCCAGGGTGTCCGCCATGGCAAAAATCCAGTGTGGCACCTGATTCTCCACCTCGGTATTTGCTGTCGACGGAACCTGAGTGCAGCGTTCGGCCAGGCTGCCGTTGCGGGCCTGTTTGAGTTGGTCGTGGAGGCGGCGATAAAAGGCGTCGAACTTACGCGATTTTTTCAACAGGAAGCCGCGGTTGGCGGTGCGCATCAAATCCTGCAGCTCATCGGTCAGGCTGGTGTCGGTGGTCCCCTGGCCGAAAATAATCTGCAGGGTCAGCCTTTGAAAGAGCAGGGCGAAATCGTCCCAGACCAAGGCTTTGGCCGGTTGCAGTTGCAGGCGCTTAACTTCCTGCCTGATCAGGTCCAGAAAGTGTTCACCGTTTGGGTGGAGACTCTGTCCAGAAGCCAGAACCGCCTCATTGAAGGTACGCCGTTCGCGCCAGTCCGCTCCGCGCGAGATGGTCAGCGCATTCGGCTGAAAGTAGGACATCCCCTGGCGTTTGATTTTCGGCTCGGCGAAGAGCTCGGGCGAGTTGTCGAGCACAGTTCTGATCCCTGCAAGATCAAGGACCAGCAGCGATTTTTTCCCCATCAATTTCAGGTAGAGATAGTCGCTCTGGTATTTTTTAAACCCGAACCAGAACGGGTTGGGGGTGAACAGACCACCGGTATAATTGGGGAGGACCTGACTCAGGCTGTAAGATAAGCCCTCCGTCGTCGACAGAGTCGGAATTCTCGCTGGATTGGCCATGATGGTCTCTGTTCTATTCATTGAATGCCGGGTCCGATTTTGCGCTGGGAAGCGGTTTCCATTCCAGGGAATAATAACTGCCGCGATCTCGGGCCCAGGGGTCAAAGACGTTCACCACCGGGTCGAGCTGATCGGCAAGTTCAGGCGTCGTGCGCAGCAGGACCCGTTTCAACGGTGAGACCTCCTGCTTGTGACCGTTCGGCTCGCCCTTTTCATACTGCTTTTCTCCTGGGCCATTGTTATTCACCCAATCAACGCCGAATTGACTGTAAAACTCTGGCCGGAAGCTGGAGGTGAAAAAGCGGTCGCTGAACAGCCGGCGCGAGGCGTTGAGGATAAACACCACGAATTGGGTTTCGGATATGGCGAAGCCGTGCGGCCGGGTAAATTCGGCCAGCCAGCCAACGACCGTGTCGATATCCTCGACGTTGTCGACCATCGATCCGTCGGCATGACCGAGGCAGTCGTTGATTGCCGAGCCGTCTTCATTCACCTGCGAATTGGTAATAACTTTAGAGGCATCGCAGCGATGCTGGCCATAGACTTCACGCAGGGTCTGCACCAGCTGTTGTTGCTCTTTGCGGGCAGGGGAGTCCTCCGGCAACCGCTGATCGATGAAATCGTCAAAGCTGGTGAGCTGTTTCAAGCCATACTGGCGACGGAATTCGTTGAATCTCGGGACCCCGCGTTCGCGGTCACGAATCAGGTCAAGGGCGGCCACGTCAATTTTTTTGGTAGGGCTTTTGAGCCGCGGCATTTCCAGGTTCTGTAAAAACTGAGCATGATTCTGCAGGGTCAGCAGTCCTAACCGCTGGCGACCCATGCTAAGGGCCCAGTTGGCCAGACCTTTTTCGCGCATCGCTTCGGTGGCTTTGCCACGGAAGGTTGTCACTACCGGAATCTTGCTGCGGATCTGGTTCGGGTCATTCTGCCACTCTCGGTATTCAAGCAGATCTGGAACCAGCGGATGCAAGCGGTAGACGGTCGTGAATTCTTCCGGGAAGTTAAAGGGGGAGCCGAAATGGTTGACCCCGCCGTTGATATGCTCAGGATTGGTAAGGCTCCAGATGTCCTTCTTTTTCGGTTTAATTTTGGCAAATATGGAGTCGTCCTCATAGACTCGACTGCCAAGGCCGAATATCCCTGGCCCTGAGGCAAACACCGAATACCATTGGGTGGCGCGTTTAACATCTTCGGTTTTTCCGTAATTATTCACCACGATCCGTTCCAACGCTTTGGCGACCAGCGAATCCTCTCCGAACAGGCCGCCCCAGTTGGAGTTCATCCCGCGAAAGAGCGGTTCGTTGTACAGCAGTTGGGTGGTCCATTCGATGGTGTGGATCTTGGCAATCCCGGCTGAAACTACCAGCCTGGCGATTTCAAAGAGCTCATCTGCACTGACATCCTGATAGCTGATCGCCTGGTCGGCTCTGTCCGGATGGCGAAGCCCTGAATCGGCCTCGGGGGTCTTCGCGGCCTGGGCCCTGAACGCATCGACAAAGGCATTGTGCTCGCGGGAGAACAGATTTTGATAAAAGGCGTCCCCGACTGTCCAGTTATCCGGAAAACCAGTTGCTGCCTGTCCAGCCCATGCCGGATT
>CAMYNC010000073.1:0-17708 GCA_947259685.1 uncultured Desulfuromonadales bacterium
ACGTCCGGCAAAGTAGATCAGGTCCTGCATCACCGTCTTGATTCGACGGCGCTGCTTGGCGCGTCGTGCCTGCTTCTTCCCCATTAAGCCAACCTGACCGCTTAGCTGTTCAAGTCTTGTGCAAATGCCCCTGAGGCAACACAGTGACTGCCATAAAGTGAAGTCCGGATTTTTTTTTGAGAGTGTCCCCCCTCAGCGCGCCCCTACCACCTGCCCGTCTCATGCCTGCCACAGGATTGAAATTCCACAAATTCATGCTTCAAAATTGCTCAGGAGGCAGGTCAGTTTTTGTTCTTAGTTACATTCTTGGTGCTCGGAACCATTGGCCAACAGCGTAGTTCGTTTTCGATTTAGGCCGCTCTTTATCGTTCCCCATCAGGGTTTTCTGCGCGAGCTCTTAGGTCGCAGGAGCCGATTTTCCAACCATGTGCAGATGCAGGTCTTGCTGGGGAAAGGGAATCTGGATTTCCAACGACCTGAACTTTCGGTCGATTTCCTGGTGAAGCTCGCTTTTAATCTGGAGCATATTATCGACCTCGGAAATCCAGCCCCGCAGTTCAAAGCCCAGGGAACTCTCCCCGAATCCCATGAAAAGAACCTGGG
The DNA here is from genome assembly GCA_947259685.1 of uncultured Desulfuromonadales bacterium. Next base: position 604 of record CAMYNC010000073.1, read on the forward strand.
GTGCTGGATTCTCCGCCACTTGGACGTGTTCTTGCGCGCAGTCCAGGAGTGTCTGCATCACGCGGGGGACATCGGAACCATAGGCAACCCCCACGGGTATTCTAATCCCCGCGTATTGATCCGAAAGAGTCCAGTTGGTGACCTGGCTTGAGATGAGATCACTGTTGGGCACCACGATCTCCGACCGGTCGGAAGTCTGCACCAGCGTGGCGCGCAGGCCGATCCTTTTGACTTCAGCCCGCTGCTCGCCAAGCTCGATATGGTCGCCGACCTTGATGGGCCTTTCAAAGAGCAGGATCAGACCGGAGACGAAATTGTTTACGATGCCCTGTAAACCAAAACCGATACCAACGCCCAAGGCGCCGGCAATGATGGTGAATTCCCGCAGCTGGACCCCCAGGGTCAGCATGGCCAGAAAAAATCCAAGAAACACAAAGCCGTAATGGACCAGCCTTGCCATTGAAATCCGCACACCGACCTGCAGTTCGCGTTTGGTGAACAGGCCCTCCATGAGCATTGCCTGTACGGCCCAGGAAATTAAAAACGCGCAATAGAGTAGGGCTGCTGCTGCTAGAATCAGTCCCACTGTGATTTGCCGGGATCCCAAGGTGACTCCGAATGACCAAACGGCCTGAATGGCTTCGGCAGGATCACTGTATACTCTCCAGGCCACAAGGATAAATGTCCCGGTAAGGATTGCCGCGAAGAGGTTGGTCAAAAGTGCTGACCTGCTGATAATAATATGGGACTTAACCTGCAAAAAGGGGATATTTTTAAGCGGCGGGCTGCAAATGGCCAATTCCAGAAACCCCCGCAGCATAACCATTAACATCCAGCCGGCCAACACAATGAGGATTGTTTTGAGTGAAGACTCGAGCAGATGGGCCGACAGGGCGCTGTAACCGCCCATTTCCGCGATCAGTATCAACAGGCAGAGCAGCGCCCCCAGTCTGAGAGCTCGCGTGTAAAGGCGCACATCCCCGCGACGGGCGCTGGCCGCAGAACGCCAGAGGCAGAGAAGCATGCCGAGCAAGGCCGTAGAAAAAATATACAACCGGAAAAGTGAAAAGGGCAGGCCGAAGACGTCAAACAAACGGGTGGAGATCAAGTAGACAGACAGCCCGTAGACAAGCCATCTTCTTCTGTACTCTTTCTCAACAAAGGCGCCCACCAGCCGGGCGAGGGAGAAGATGACAACACATTGAGCCATCAGCCGCCATGTGCCCGGAATCGTCCCATAGAATAAGGAAGTGGTGATGGCTGCGATTAATATTCCGGCTTCAAGGGGTCGCCGGGCCATGAACTGCCATTGCTCCTTTTCCATCAGTCGATCACGCTGTTGAAATATGCCAATACTTAAAACCAGGGAAAAGAAGATCTGGAGAACAACCAACCATCCCTGCCGCTGAAGAAACTGCAGATCGGGTCGCGAAACGCTGAGCAAGCTTTGGGGCAGTTCTTTCCACAATCCGCTGCTTAGCAGGGAATAATACTTGGCTGAAAACATTGAGCGTGCGGTCTTGTGCGTAAGGTTGTCGCGCAAAACCGAGACCAACGCATCCAGTTCGAGTTCAAGGGAGGTTTGGGATGCCCGGATGACTTCTGCCGCCTGAAGTTGGGACAGCAGCGGCTCCATCGCTTGGGTAATGAGGTTTTGCGTTCGGCCAATGATCTGCCGGACCTTGGCAAAGGTGGGTTCCAGCGTACGCGAAGAAACCTGCTTCGACAGGGGAGATTGCAGCTGCTCCCAGCGCGTACCTTCCTCCTCCCACTCCTCTTTCCAAAATTCGGCCTGGTGGATCGCTTCTTTAGTGAATTGGATTAACTCCTGAAGACCGGCGGCTTTCTGGTCGATTTGGGCTTTGACATCGAAAAGCTGGTCGTAGCCATAACCCTCTGTGTTTTTTAGGGATTTTAGGTTCCTGGAGAGCTTTTCAGTTTCTTTAGCCATCCGGGCCAGATTTTTTTGGGTCGCCGATAAGTCAAACAGCGCAACAATCTCCTTTTCCAGAACAACCGAACGGTTGCCTAGCTCCGTGGCCATGGAAATGAGATCGGGAACATCGCTTGACGCTGAATCCGCGTGTTTCTCAGATGAAGACGGCTGGGGAGAATCGGCAGTTTCTGCCGCTGTGCTTCCGACCCAGATCAGTAGGCCGACCGTCAGTATCAGCCAAGCGACGCTTATGGTGTGGAATTTCATAATTTACGCTCTAGTGGGCATCCGGAAATTCCGGATGGAAACAATCTATAAATCAGCGTCGCGCACCAGGCGAGCATAGTTGTAGATGCGGATGGCGTCGCCCTGGGGGCCAAAACCGGCGGGAAAATCCTCAGGATCGCCCGCTTTGGGATCGCTGCGTAGCGTCCCCGCTCCGTGAACGTCAGCCCACCTGCCGTTTGTGTAGCCCATCGCCCGGCCAAAAGCCACATATGCGGCATTCGCGCCGGGTGCAGCGGTCCGATTGGCGAAGGTGGTGCTGCTCCAGTAGCACGGGGTGTCGATTTGGCCCGCTTCATTGATGATGAACGATGTGTAAAACAGCGCGTCGATCGCAGCGGAGCCAGTGGTGTCAGGGGAGCGAGTGTAATCCACAATGCTCTGCAACTCTTTGGCTCTGGGCAAGCGCCAGTCGCTGTAGCCCAGATAATTTTCGGCGTTTTTCTGCTCAACCCAGGCCAGGGTTTCTTCCCAATTTAGCCCCATACAGCTGTCATCCTGAGACCACATCAAGCCGGTCGCGCTATCCGTGATGCTGCCGTCGCCGTTTTCGTTAAAGCTGTTCTGACCGTAGCCGGTGTTGCCACGCACATAGATGACGAAGAAGGCCTTGTCCCGGTCGAACATGGTCAGTCCGTAGTCCTTGATGCGCCCATCAGCAAAATTTACGCCGAAGAGGGTGCGGCCGTCGTCGTTTGCGGTGTTCGCCACATACAGAGTGCTGGAGGCGTACTGGGCGTCAATAATACGCTCGCCGGCGCTGGCGTCGCCGTAGGCAAAGTCGAAGAAGGCGGTATCGATAAAGGGGATCATGCCGGAGGTGTCGGTGCCTTCATCGCCGCCGGGGGCAATGCCATGGAAGTCGACCAGCGAGTAGAGTTCCTTGATCGTCGGCAGCCGCCAGTCGGTATACCCGCCCAGTTTGAGCGTGACTGCCCGGGCTACGGCCATGTCGTAGGACAGCTTGTCATCGGCGTCAATGTCGCCGTCGCCATCTGTATCCGGGCTTTGCTGCCACATCAGGCCGGTGACATTATCGGTGACCGTTCCGTCGCCGTTATCGGTGTAGCTGGACTGATGATCATCATACTGGGCATCCTGGCCGTAGAACCGCAGCCCCGGTCCGGGACAATGTATTTCCTGTTGGTTATCGTAGCAACCGATTTGGCCGACGCCGACCACCGGATAAGAAACCGCCCAGGCTGAAGTTATGGATAACAGAGGGAGCAGTAACAGAACATGTGGTTTCATTGTTGAATCCTTTTTATGACGGCCACTTGCCAAAGGCCTGTTTTTCGAACTTCATAGTACCGTCACTGCCCTTGAAAATATTGATCCAGGCGTTCCAGTTTTTATTGTCGACATCGGGATAATCGAGCCGATAGTGACTGCAGCGACTTTCCTTACGCATGATTGAGGCCTTCAGTTTCATTTCGGCGTTGAAAATCATATTGGCGGTCTCATGGGCCAGTCTCAGCTCATGGAGATCTGCTGCCCGCAGCATGGGCAGATGATGATCCCGCAGCTCCTCGACATAGACCAGGGCCGCCTTCATCAGGTTCTCTTTTTTGATGTAGAGGACAAAGTTCGGGATCATGATCCCCTGCAAGGTCTGGGTGACCCAGGCCGGGCTGTAACCTTTGTCCCGTTTGAGTGGGGCGAGGATCTCAGTCTCGATTGCCTTCTGTTTCGCCTTGGAAATACCGGCAAGGGTGATTCCTTTACAGTATTCCGCGGCCGCCTCGGAAACGATCGCTCCCTGAACGGCCGATCCGGCCAGTGACGAGCCAATCTGAGTGTAAATGGCGCCGGCCATGTAAGAACCAAGGGCATCGCCGGCGGCGTAGAGGCCGGGGATATTGGAAGCGCCTTGGCCGTTGATCGGCACCAGTCCTTCCGATTTATGGATTGACATCCCGGCGGATGAGCCACCGACTGAGGCTCCGGCCATCATGCCGGGAGGCGGACCGCCCCCCTCTTTCCCCTTGCCACCGGGTGGCGGACCGGGACGCCGACCATTTTCGGCAAATTCAGCCGGCCGGACAGGGCCGCCGGCGACCTGCTTTCCGTCACTCTGTCCGGGACGGCCTGTGAGGGGACCACCGGCCATATAGGCCTGGTAGCACTGCTCCACGCCGAGATCATGGTGGACTTCAACTCCGGTTAACCCCGGCTTGCGGTCGAACATCCCATGCCAGCCGTCATAGCAGGCCGCAGGGTTGGTCGCTGACCCCGAATGGCCGTCGTTCCATTCCTTGCCGGTCACCTTGGCGCCGATCTTATAGGCCATGACCGTGCCGTCGTGGGTCAAGTCGCAGATCGGGAAGCCGTTAGGCTTGAAACCACCGGCACCGGAGCAGAGCACGACGCTCTTCGCTTTGAAAATATGGATCTTGCCCTCATCGAAGCTGAACCCGGCGGCTCCGGCGATGCGGCCGTCTTCCTTGATCAAGTGGGTGATCATGACCCGTTCTATCACCGGGATATTGCGGTCTTCGATCGGCTTGCTGAAGGCGTTGAAATAGAGCGGCGAATCAAAAAATCCCCACTCGCGCAGTTCCTTGATCCGGGCAAGCGAGTGTTCGGCCATCTGCCGGGTGAAGACCGGATTGTTGGTTCCCAGTGCCGAGCGGGAGACGGTTGCCACGAACTCGTCCAGGCTCAGTTTTTCTTTGGCCGGATCGAAAGCAAATATCCCTTTCGCGAAAGGGGTCTGGCCAGATGAACCAAGCCGCCCTTTGGAAACCATCATCACTTTGGCCCCGGCATCATGGCCTTTCACCGCGGCAAACAGTCCGGCGATACCACTGCCGACCACCAGGATATCGGTTTCATGCTCTTGACCAGTCATGCTATCGACATCGATTTCCCGGATATTGGCCTGACATTCGCTGTCCAGTGCCGAAACCCCCATGGCCGCCATTGCCGCAAGCCCGGCGGCACCGCCGGCAACAGCCATAAACTTGCGCCGCGACAGTCCGGTATTGCTCTCTTGATTGCTCATTTCTTTTCACTTTCTGTTTGATTCTGGACGACATAGCTTTTCAGCAGCAGATAGATCCCACCAGTCGCCAGCAATGCAATAAATGCCGTCATGGCGATATCTGTATGGCGGCCGAGATCGATCACGTGGAAGACTGCACTGACAATACAGAGCAGGGCCAGCGCCCCGTGAATCGTGCGCCAGGTCTGGTATCTCAGCGGCAGCTTTTTCCGGGTCAGGGAGGTCAATCCGAGGATCAGCAGTAAAGACCAGGTTGTCAGACCGAAGAGAATTCCAGAACTGGAGAAGGTGGTGACAATGGTGCCAAACGCTTCACCGGGGGCGATGCCCGCTTCGAAGAATCTGGGCACCACCAGTAAAAACGGGTGTATGAGCAGCACCGATACCGCAACGGAGCCGACGATTTTATGCCAGCTGAGCAGCTTGCTTAAGCTGATCTTTTTGACTGCGGCCCTGTTGGGCCGAGCGAGGTAGAACAGGCCGATCATCAGACTGAAAGCCAGGATGGTGACGACCGACAGCGATTCTTTCAGCAACGTGCGTTGCGGATAGCTGCCAGCGGCCCAGATCATCAGCGGCATGCCGATCAAAACCGCCAGAATCTGCAGTTGGACATTGTTTTTGATATATTCAGCCATCTTTAACCCCATGAAACGACAACCGGAATCGACTTATCCGGCGTAATAGTTATGGCATCGACCGGGCAATACATTCTGCACAGGTGGCAGATTTGGCAGTCGGCCGGATACTTAATAAATGCCTTGTTGGTTTTTTCGTCCGGGCGGATAACGTCCGTGGGGCAGGTTTTGATGCAGATCCCACAGCCGATGCAGCCCCTGATTTGTTTAATGGCCATGTTCAAATCCTTGTAACTGGTGAAGAAGTTTGCGTTTAATGCTGTTTAAGTTGCTGTCAGGCGGCGGAATCTTTTGCAGCACATACTGCAGTGAGTTCACCAGCCCCTCTAACTCACACGGCTTGCTGAGCACCAGATCAAAATCACTATCAGCTAGAAAAGGCGAAGCGGTCACAGCAACAACCGGCACATCTTTACGGATGATATGAATGTACTGGGCCAGGATATTGCCGTTTAATCTCGGCATGCAGATATCTGTTAGCACTAAGTCAAAGTCCTCGTTATTGAACCTGTCGATCGCTTCATAGCCATCATTGACGGCAACCACCGAAAAGCCGCTTTCGCTCAACCAGGTTTCAAGCAGTTGCAGATGGGCGTTGCTATCATCAACGACAAGAATTTTGTAGTTCGAGTTCTCGCTCTTTTCATTTAATTGCGCCTGCATTGTTTTGCCTTTCCTTAGAGAGACAGGGATGCCGGAGCATCCCTGTCTATGTGTCGAGATCCCTAACGTGGGCCACCTTCCGGCATGTTGTTTGGAACTGCAGCCAGTTGACCGTCTTTTTCCTGACAAGTCGCCTCTAAAGTCTCGCCTCGACGTCCTGTGAAGGTGACACTGTCTCCAGCACTCTTGCCTTCGCACGCCGCAATCGCTTCAGGAGGAGGTCCTTGAGGGCGGCCCTGACCTCTATTGCCTGCAGCAGAAACGATCATCGGCATCAGGCTTATCAAACCGACAATTACAGCGACTTTGAGAAATCCAGGTTTTTTCATCTTGAAACTCCTTTCGGTCTGTCGACCGGTTGCTGGGTTATTGATTTGTCGTCACAATAACGCTGGAATAAGGAGCGAATAGGGAAGAAATGTGAAAATGATCGGCAGCTGAAAAAACTTGCTGCTAAATGACCGCTGAGGAGAGATTACTGAATTCGAGCACGAAGCTGAGTCCAGGCACAGGGACTTAACTCCTGAATCCGTGAGTAAAAGGTGGATGAAGAGTGCAAGTGCTTGGATTGAATGAGTGATTCAAAAATAAGAGATGCACCCAGAGGTTCAGCGGCGATTTTTGGAGTGCTCAGGCAATTTAATGGCATGTGCTGTTCGCCGCTGGATACTCACAAATTCAGGTCATTGTCATTCATAGCGCAATGCATCGATAGGGTTGAGATTGGCGGCTTTGCGCGCCGGGTAAAACCCGAAGAACACCCCAACGGCCCCGGTGAAAACAACGGTTGTCATCACCACTGCGGGGTTTACGACCGCGCTGACTCCCAGCAGGCTGCCGACTCCCCAGGCTGCGCCCAAGCCGGACAAGATACCGATCAAGCCGCCAAGCAGGCTGAGGATGGCAGCTTCGATGAGAAACTGCGCTAAAATATCGAGCGGTCGGGCACCAATGGCGAGACGAATGCCAATCTCTCGCGTGCGCTCGGTGACTGAGACCAGCATGATATTCATGATGCCGATCCCTCCCACGAGCAAGGAAACCCCGGCGATAGAACTCAGCAGCAGGGTCAGGGTGCCGGTCACGCGGGTGGCGATCTCGACAATCTCGGTCTGATCGCGGATGATGAAATCATCCTCAGCATCGGCGGCGAGTCGGTGCTCAGAACGCAGCAGGGTCGTCAACTCCTCCTTGGCCGCGTCCATCGCGTCGGAGCTGATGGCGCTTGCCGATATATCGTGAATCGTCTTGCCGTTACTCAGGCGATACAGCACGGTGTTGTCGGGAGCGAAGATGATATCGTCCTGATCGTTGCCCATGGACGATTGCCCCTTTTCGGCCATCACGCCGATCACTTTAAAGGGCACATTGCGGATTCGCAGACGCGCCCCGACGGGGTTCTGGTTCAGGAAGAGTTCATCGGCAACCGTCTTGCCGAGCACCGCGACCTTGGCCCGCGTTTTACAATCCCGAGCGGTGAAGAAGGCCCCGCTTTCCATCTCATAATTGCGGATCGACAGGTAGTTTGGGGCAACACCGGTGATCGTCGTGTTCCAGTTGTTGCTTCCGGCGATCACCTGCCCGTTGGCGCGAACCTCGGCAGAGACCCAGCGCAGCTGAGTCGCATATTTCTCCAACCGGGTGACATCATCCATTGTCAGGCTCGGCCGCGACCCGGCGCCGCCACTCACACCACCGGAGTCCACGCTACCCGGCCGGACCATCAGCAGGTTGGTTCCCAGGGAGGCGACTTCCCCTTCGATATCAGCCTGGGATCCCTCCCCCAGAGCGACCATGGTGATCACCGAGGCGACGCCGATGATAATGCCGAGCATGGTCAGCAGACTGCGCATCTTGTTACGGGCGATGCTCTTCAGGGCGACGATGATCAACTTATGCCACCGCATCAGACACCTCCCCGGCCAGCGTCACCAGGTCGGCCTGCGCATTGCGTGGTTGACCGTTGATTTCATCGCGCAACAGCACACCGTCACGCAGTTCGATCAGACGCCCGGCATATTTGGCGACCTCCGTTTCATGGGTGACCACCACCAGCGTCAGACCGTCGCGATTCAGCTTCTGAAACAGGGCCAGAATTTCCAGGGTCGTGCGGCTGTCAAGGTTGCCGGTAGGTTCGTCGGCAAAGATAAGCGCCGGGCTGGTCACCAGGGCACGGGCAATAGCGACCCGCTGTTGCTGTCCGCCGGAAAGTTGGTTCGGTTCATGGTCCAGGCGATTTCCCAACCCGACGCGCTCTAATGCCGCAATGGAACTCTGGCGGGGATTGGCAGTGGTGCGATGTCGATCATAGAGCAAAGGCAGTTCCACATTTTCCAACGCCGTGGTGCGGGCCAGAAGATTGAAGCCTTGGAACACGAAACCGATCTTGGTATTGCGCAGATCAGCGAGCTGCCTGCGATTCAAGCCTTCGACGGTCACGCCTTCAAAGCAGTAGCTACCGCTGGTCGGGGTGTCGAGACAGCCCAGAATGTTCATCAGGGTCGATTTGCCGCTGCCCGAGCTGCCCATGATGGCGACAAACTCGCCCCGGCCGATCTCCAGCGAGAGGTCATCCAGTGCCCTGACCTCAACATCCCCCAAGGAAAAAACCTTGCAGATATGACTGAGACTGATCTGTGCTTCGCTCATGGACGCTGCCCTCCACCGGGTCCTTGCCCCGGGCCACCTCCTGGCCCGCCTCCGCCACCCGGCGGTCCTCCCTGCCCCTGCCCCTGGTTCATAAAACTGAACAGAGAGAAGCCCTCTTCTTCAGCATCTTCCCCCTCCTGTTTCCTGCCGATGGCAACCTGCATTCCGGCAGCCAGTTCCCCGCCGGAGATCTCGGTCAACAGTCCGTCGCTCTCTCCCGCAGTGATCTGGATCGGCCTCAAGCGGCCATCGGCCTGCCGGCTGAAAACCTGGCTGCCGTCGTTACTCTCGCGATTCGCATCGGGAGTGAAATTGAGCGCGGCGACCGGAACCAGCAGGGCGTTTTCAGACTGGTGGACAACAAAGTCGACGGTTGCCGTCATCCCCGGCATCAGCTGCCCTGATTCGTTACTCGCGTCGACGATCACCGTGTAGGTCACGACGTTGTCGACAGTTGATGGCTGCAGGCGGATCTGACGGACCGTGCCGGTGAAGATCGAATCGGGATAGCTCTGCACCTCGAAACGTACCTGTTGCCCCTGGCGGATCTGACCGATATCGGTTTCATCGACCTGGGTTTCGATCTGCATCTGCGCCAGATCTTCTGCAACCAGGAACAGGGTCGGGGTACTGAGGCTCGCCGCCACCGTCTGCCCGGCATCGACACTGCGGTCGATGACCGTGCCGTTAATCGGCGAACGGATCACCGTATGCTCAAGATTGATCCGGGCTTGCTGCAGGTTGGCTTCGGCCGATTGCAGGGCGGCTTTGGTCGTATCGACAGCTGTTCGGATGGGGAGAAACTCCTGTTCTGAGATGTAGCCCTTTTCTTGGAGCGGAGCGTTCCGACGGAACTCGTCCTCTGCTTGTTTTAATTCTGCCCGGGCTTTAAGTACATCTGCTTTGGCTTTATTGACCGAGGCGTTGAACGATGACTGATCCAGTACCGCCAGCACCTGGCCTTTATTGACCTGGTCATTATAATCGACCAGCAGTTGCTCAATTGTCCCCGAAGCCTGAGTGCCGATTTCCACCGTTTCCACAGCAGCCAGGGTCCCCGTGCTGGAGACGATGACCTCAAAGTTCCCCCGGCTCACCTGAACGAACTTAAATGAGGGTCTTGACCCTGGTGGCCCCTGCTGCGCAAAGGCCCACCAGGCAAAAATCACCAGGGTCAGAGCCCCGATGAGCACGACAGCTGATTTGATAACTCTTGAGGTTTTTCGGTTCGAAATCATTCTAGCTTTTCTCCAGTTCCAGAGCGGCAAGCAGCGGCTCCAAGTTCCCCAGATAGTAGGCAACCGCAATTTCCTGGGTCACCAAATCGTATCTGGCCTGTATCTGGTCAAACGCTGCTGACACGTACTGGGTTCGTGATTGCGTGAGTTCCACAAGGGTCGAGGCCCCCACCCGGTAGCGCTCTTCGTAGGAGTGCAGAGATTGACGGGCAGCGGTTAACTTGCTTTCGACAACGTCGACCCGTTTCTGGGTTGTGCGATATTCCTGGATGGCCTGGGATATTTCGAGACCGAGCTGCAACTGTGTTTGCTTGAGGGTTAATTGTTCATTACGCTGCGCAATTTTGGCCTGCGCAATATTGTTGCGGGTCAGGTAACGATCAAAAAGTGGAATTGAAAAAGAAATCCCAACTGTGGAGTTGAGGTTGTCTTCCATGAACTGGTCCGAAAAATGGTACTCATCACCGAGACTGCTGTAATCAGAAGCCAGGCTGGCAAACAGGTCAACCTTGGGCAAGCGACCTGCCTGGCTTTGGCGTATCTGTTGCCCAGCCGCTTCAACCTGTCGCTGCTGAGCTTTAACATCAGAGCGTTCCGCCAGAGCAAGAAGGGTCAGTTGGTCGAGGTCTTCATCAGCGAACGGCAGTGACAGCTTCTCGAAATCAGGTGTGGCGACTTGGTAACGGATCGTTGGTAGCAGCCCCATGGTTTGCATAAGGACCAATTTGCTGACGTTGAGGGTACGTTTTTCCTCCAACAGATCCAGCTCTGCCTGCTTGGTTTCCGCCTGTTGCTGGTACAGATCGCTGATCGGAAGTTTGCCCGCCTGATAGAAGGTCTCAATGCTCTTCAATAGCTTGCGGTTCTGTTCCAGGTTTTCCTCTTCGACGTGGATCAATGCCCGATCGGTAAGCACCTGAATAAAATTTGCAATTGTCTCGAAAATCAGGGTCTGTTCTGCTCGAGAAAGAGTTTCCCGCCCTGCTCCCAATTCGAGTTCGGCACTTTTGAGCGCGGCGATGTCGGCAAATCCGTTGAACAGGTTAACCGTTGAGGACAGCTCGGTACTGATTGACGAAAAGCTTCGATTTTCTGTCTGACTCGTGGTTTGGTCGAACGCCTTGTCGAAGCGCTTCGATCCGGTGCCTGCAATGACAAGGTCTGGGTAGAGATTCGTCCGTTGCTGAGAAACAGAAATTTCCGCACTCTCCACCGTGTTAACTTGCTGGGCTAAGCCGGGATTGTTCTTCAATGCTATGCGCACAGCCTGTTCAAGAGAAAGAACCTGCTCGGCTTGAATCACGCAGTTACCATGGGTCGGAAGGGCCAAAACAATTAAAGTGATGAGTGCTACCGGCCAAGTTCTTAAAAACATTGTCCTTGGCCTATTTTTCTTATTCATGAGGGTGGGCAAGGTGACTATCCTTCGGTGGATTGTTGAGTAGGAAAACAATAGCGCCGGAATAAGGAGCAAATAGGGAAGAAATGTGAAAATGCAGATGGATTTATAAAACCTGAATCCGCTCACCCGAAGTAACTTTCAGGTGGACGGATTCAGGCAGAAGAAGATCGACCGAGTGTATAAGTCGTCAGGCTGTTTTAAGTGGGCTGTCGAGCTGGATAAGTTGCGGCCATTCCGACTCAATGGACGCCTGGGGCTGTTCCCATGAGCCGATATTGCAGGTTCGTATATCATCTTGCCTCAGTTGTTGCTTTAACTCTGCTAGAACTTCTGTTCTTAGAGTGATGAACAAGGACTGTCGTTTGATTCATTGCTGATGTCCGTTGCTGAAGCTGTTACCAACGCCGGACAGGCATACGCACCTGTCCGGCCCGGATTAAATATTTCAGTGGTTCTGTTGCTTTTGCCGCATCCCTGCCTTCGCTTTCTGTGTATGTTTTCCCGCATCGCGGACTAAGCGAACATAGTTGTAGATGCGTTCCGGCTCTTCACCGGCAGGCCCACCTTGAACCTTGGTATCAAAGCGCACCGCGCCTGCGCCATGCACATCATCGCCCTCGGGACCGACGGCATAACCGAAGGCCACATACCAAGCGTAGTAATAGCCGGGAGCTTGCGGGCTAAAGTAGGCGGAGGTGCTGGACCAGAAATAGGCGTCCTCGTCCGTTATATTGAAATAGTTTTCGTCAATCGCAGGGTAAACACCGGAATAATCGACGATGCTTTGCAGCTCTTTGACGTTCGGCACCCGCCAGTTGTGATAACCTAAGTAATTTTCGGCATTTTTCTGCTCCGCAAAGGCCAGTGCCTCCTGCCAATTGAGACCGACATAGCTGTCCTCCTGCGCCCACATCAAGCCGGTCGCAGCATCGGTGATGGTGCCATTGTCGTTGTCGATGAATGTATTGACTCCATAGGTATCGCCCTGCACGCAGCGGACATATTTAGCGGCCATCGGCTGGTCGTCGCGGCCATCGGGATAGGCTTTGATGTGTCCGGTGGCATGATTGACACCGATTGCGGAAGGTGCGCCGCCGTGGGTGGTGCCAACTTCATAGTAATTGCTCGACCAGTATTGCTGTGCTTTGAACTCCGGAGTATTGGCCAGGACAAAATACTCGGTATCGATGAAGGGCCAGCCGGTTGTAAAGTCGCTGATCGAGAAGAGTTCCTTCAGGCTGGGGGTGCGCCAATCGTCGGAGTCTGCCAACGACAGTGATGCGCAATAATTCTGGGCGTCCGCCCAACTGTAAGCTGTTTCCGCCGGTGTCTGCTGCCACAACAATCCCGTATTGTTGTCGCTGACCGTGCTGTCACCGTTGTCAGTGAAACTGAACTCTTTTCCGCTGAACTGAGCATCCTGCCCGAAGAAGGCCTCGCCCCTTTCCGGGCAGCTGATTTCAGCGCCGCTGTCGTCGTAGCAGCCCGCTTGGCCGGTGCCGATCAGCGGATAGGATTTGCCGCGATGATCTCTTTTGAGCAGCTGGTTGGGAATAGCAAGCAACTCGCCGCCATAGTCCTGGCAACTTGCTTCGACGCTTTTCCCCTGGCCAAGCGCCATTGTGACGCTGTCGCCCGCTTGCCGGCCGTCACAGGCCACGATCATTTCGGTCACAAGTCCCTGCGGAGGACCGGCTTTCCTGAAGTCACCATTCGCCCAAACGGTCAGCGGCACCAGGCTGAGCAGACCCAAAGCCGTTGTTACTTTCATCACAGCACCTTTTTTCATTTTTCATTCTCCTTCCGGTCTAGCGACCCGTCATTGTTGATGAGGTAAAAATAGAGTCGGAATGAGGAGCAAATAAGGAAGAAAAAAGGATATCTTTCAAAAACGAAGTCTGTGTGTGTCTGAACGGTCAGGGGAGTGGGGCCGTATAAATTTCCATTGGTCCTGCATATTTCTTCCACATTCAGGGTTTATCCTGATTTCGCGACTTCAGAAGATAGAGAACTAAAGAAAAGGTTGGCCATTTCCAGTCGGCCATTGTTATTAAAGGGAACAACCAAGACAGAGGTTCCGGTGACCATACAGATTAAACACAAACTTTTCTTCACCCTGTTGCTGACCAGCATTGTGGTTTCAAGCGGTATGTTTCTGTTCATGCAGTGGAGCTTCGACCATGGGTTTCTCAACTACGTCAACAGCCAGGAACTGAAGGAGCTGGATCAACTGTCTGAACGCCTTGTGGCAAGTTACGCCAGAGAAGGGGACTGGGCTTTTTTAATGAACAACCCGCAGCGTTGGGAACAATTGCTGCGCGCCGCCGATGAAAGCATGGAGCGGCCAGGGCCAGGGCCGAAGAAGTTCATGCAACCTGCCGGTCCTCCGCCAGGAAGGGGGCCTAGGATTGCTCTCTATGATGCGGAAAAGCAAGGCATATTTGGCCCCCCCTTCGGAGAGCAAAATCTTCAACTTCAGCCGCTGCATTACCAGGAGAACCTGATCGGTTACCTGGCGATCGTCCCGGTCAAGGAGCTTTCGGAGGCCGGTGACCTTCTGTTTGTTGAACAGCAGACCGAGTCTTTCGCCCTGGTCGCGCTGGCCATGGCAGCACTCTCGTTACTGCTCTCCTTTCCGCTGACCATCCATCTGTTACGGCCGATCAAGCAACTGACTGCGGGGACCCGCAAACTGATCGCCGGTCGCTATACAACCCGCATCCCGGTGGCCAGCAAGGATGAACTTGGTCAGCTCTCTACTGATTTCAACAGTTTGGCAATGACGCTGGAGAAGAACGAGCAAGCCCGGCAGCAGTGGGTAGCAGACATCTCTCACGAACTGCGCACCCCGCTGGCAGTACTGCGTGGCGACATCGAGGCACTGCAGGACGGCATCCGCCAGCCCGGACCACAAACTTTCGAAGCCTTGCATTCTGAAGTCATGCATTTGGGACGGCTGGTTGACGATCTTTACGAACTTTCCATGTCCGATATCGGTGCGCTCAACTACAAAAAGGTTACCGTCGATCCAGTCGGGATTTTAAAGGGAAGCGTCGAACTGTTTGAGCAACGTTTTGCCGTGAAGAAATTGCGCCTCCGTTCAGAGCTGCCGATAGATTCCTCTTTATCCTTGCTCGCAGATCCCGACAGGCTGCAACAGCTGTTCACCAACCTGCTGGAAAACAGTCTGCGTTACACCGATACACCGGGGCAGCTGAACATCCGCATGAAGACCGAGAACAATTCGCTCTTTTTCTATTTCGAGGATTCAGCGCCGGGGGTAACGGCAGAGCAGCTGCAAAAACTGTTCGACCGTCTTTATCGGGTCGAAACCTCCCGCAATCGTGCCCGGGGCGGAGTTGGACTGGGGCTGGCGATCTGCAGAAACATCATTGAGGCCCATCAGGGGGAAATTGAGGCTGAGACTTCAGTGCTTGGGGGCCTCAAGATCACAATCAGGTTCCCATTGCAGGGCTGAGGACTTACAAATGGAAGAGAAAATTCTGATCGTCGAGGACGAACAACGGCTGGCCGAACTGCATCGCGACTACCTGCAACAATCCGGCTACGCGACGGAATGGTTGGTGGACGGTCTGAAGGTGCTCCCCTGGGTTAAAGAACATGCCCCGGCCTTGATCCTTCTCGACTTGATGCTCCCCGGCAAAGATGGGCTGGAGATCTGCAAAGAGATCCGCAGTTTCTCCAATGTGCCGATCATCATGGTGACCGCCCGGGTCGAAGAGATCGACCGGCTTCTTGGATTGGAACTGGGGGCGGACGACTATATCTGCAAACCGTTCAGCCCCCGCGAAGTGGTAGCGCGGGTCAAAACCGTTCTGCGCCGCACCTCGCCACAAACACAGGAAGAAACACCACAACTTTTGACCCTTGACGAGGAAAGTTATCAAGCGACTCTGCAGGGGCGAAAGCTCGACTTAACCGCAGTCGAATTTAAACTACTAAGTATCTTGGCTCAGAAACCGGGACGGATTTATTCCCGTGATCAGTTGATGGATCGCCTCTACAGTGATCAAAGGATTGTTTGTGACCGAACCATCGACAGTCATATCAAGAAACTACGTAAAAAGATTTCTGCAGCGGCCCCGGAGTTGGAAGTGATCCATTCGATTTATGGGGTCGGTTATAAATACGAGGCTTAAATCCAAACCACCCGACCCCGCTTAGCCTTGAGCCCCGGCAGACAACAGATCTGAACAATAATCTCGTCATCTTTTTCATCTCCAAAAAAACTGCGCAAAAAAGTCTTCATGCCGGATGCCTTATAAGTCACCTTTTAAAACACGCGAATGGGTCATTCTTTGCTTTGCTGCACTTGCAGGAATTTGTTAGTCATACCCAGCGGAGAGTGAGATCTGTTACATTTGACCAGCTTGTCTGTTTTAGTACGATCTGACAAAAGAGGCGGCACTCAGCCAGGGAGTATTTTTCTTCCTTTAAAGATTTTGCTCAGTTTTTTCTCAGGAGAAATCATGGCAAACCGTAAAGATATTCATGACAGAGTTCTCAATGCAACAAGCAAGGAAGAGTTGGCGACGGTCTATGGTGAATGGGCTGAACAATACGATAAGGACCTTATCGATGAGATGGGCTACGTTGCCCCGGCTATAGCATGTCAACTCCTGCAGAGGTATGTTGTCGACCTGAATGCGAGGATACTGGATGCCGGTTGTGGGACCGGGCTTGTCGGGGCATATCTGCAGAAAAAGGGCTATCGCAACCTTGAAGGGTTTGATTATTCGGCGCAAATGCTGGAAAAGGCCAAAGGTAAAGGGGTCTATCTCAATCTCCATCAGGGGGACCTGACCGCCAGGCTTGATCTGGATGATAACAGTTTCGATGCGATCATCAGTGTCGGGACATTTAGCTGCAGCCATGTCGGGCCTGAGGCTTTTGATGAATTGATCCGCATTACCAGGCCGGGAGGTCTTCTCTGTTTTACGGTTCGGGACCAGGCCTGGGAAGAGGATAATTACCGCTTTGCGATGGATAAAATCGAAAAGAGCGGTGCCTGGAAACGCTTGGAAGAGAAAACTACAGATTACATCCAGCAGGAGGGATCAAGTTGTAATGTCTGCATTTATCAAAAAGGCATATAGCTAAAAATCACCCTCCATAGAAGGCGAAACTCCCACGGTTGCCAGATCGTGGGAGTTTTTTGCTTTGTTCTATAAACCTAGAAACTGCAGTTGGATCACGAAAATCTGCACAACCTCTTGATACACCTAGATAATTCGAAAAAGCTCTCATCACCAATTAGGTGACCACCAGT
>CAMYNC010000073.1:17744-24137 GCA_947259685.1 uncultured Desulfuromonadales bacterium
ATCACGAAAATCTGCACAACCTCTTGATACACCTAGATAATTCGAAAAAGCTCTCATCACCAATTAGGTGACCACCAGTTTTTCAAATTACCTATGCACATAAATATGCTGCACATCTTTTTCGCGCTCAACTGCGGTTTCTAGGATAAATCGGCCAGTTTCTACTGGAAGTGGCCGAGATTCAGTAATGCTCGATCAATCCGAGTTCCAGACCCTCGGCCGAACCCTTGGGATTGCTCATGCCTCGGTTGCTTCATTCTGTTCTTCATCATGCCTGCGGTCGATTTTCATTGCCGACGCCTCAAAACTCTACCTGATTAGAACGAATCTTCAGCCAGCCTAAGCCATGCTTCGGTTCGTTTTCCCGTTGCGGCACTGGCATAGAGCATCCGTGGCAGGATACTGCGTAAATCAAATCGGCGATTAAAACGATATTGAAACTCTGCCAAGTAGCGAAAGGAATATTTTTCGAAATCAAAAGCGTGATATGTCCCTGCAATTGAGGTCTTGAGGTTGCCAAGCACGGTGTTGATCCAGTGGAAACAACCCATGTCGGTGCTTTTTCGGCCAGTTCCAACAACCTCAGGTTGATGTGAGCAGCCAGCTTTTGTTACCGCACGAAAACATGCGAGACCGTCTGAAACAACTTGAGCGGTCGGCATCAATGAGCGTTTGGCCCAAGCTTCTATTTCGGTAAGGCTGAAGGCATCAACTACTGACAACTGAAGACGCAATGGGTGTCCCTTCGCATTGGTTTCCACGGCAGCGACAAACGGGACCTTGTTTTCAGAACCGCGGCCTGCCTTGCCACCACTGAGCTCGCCTCCCAAGTAGGCATCATCGACTTCGACTCTTTGAGCCAGCCGGGTTGAAGCTTCGCGCTCGTACATGACCTGCATCAGTTTGTGCTTGATCCGCCATGCGCAGGGATAGCTGACACCCAGAAGGCGCCTTAGTTCAAGGGTAGAAATGTTGCTTTTTGACTGCGTCAAAAAATACATAGCCTGGAACCATACGGACAAAGAGGTCTTAGTACTGTGAAAAATCGTCCCTGCGGTCAGGGTCGTCTGCTTTCGACAACCGATACATTGGAAGGTTTTGACAGCTCCATGCCATACGACATAGTGATGAGTGTCATTACAGTGGGGACAGATGAAACCTCTCGGCCAGCGAGCTGTTTCCAAGTGTTCCTTACATTGATCGTCGGTTCCGTAGTCATTGAGAAACGTATTCAAACTTAAACCTGGCTGAAACTGGATCCGATTGATGGGCATGGCAGTAAAACCTCCTTATTTAAGGTTACTTACATGCCACAAAACTAACAGGCTGTTGTGACAATATATGTCACGGCTGAAGATTCGTTCTAATCAGGAAACTCTATGCTTTGATGGGTCGGCTGCTTTGTAGAAAAAAGTTTTCTAAGTTGGTCGAGAGGGTTTCTGGTGCATTGCTGTCTCTGGTATAGGGTAGGTTTTCGTGACATCAAAGTACTCGATTGATTCGATATAACCTTTGTATCCATTTGGGCTTTTATTCGTTGAACAATAAACTTCTGCAAATATTCCCCCGTAACAACTGCCACAGTAGAACGCGACGGTACTGGTGTTTTCAGCGTGGGGGTTCTTCACCTCACCAAAAGATGAGAAGGCAACATTTTTAGTATTACAGTGTGGGCAGTCTCTCGCAATTAGGCCCATGTGGCAACTCCCAGGATTGTTACCGGCTTCGAATGCAAACGAGATCAGCCCAGCCCGCTTTCGAAGACAAATTCTACCACGCCACCCAGGGCATCGCCATCGTAATAAGGCGCAGCGACGATGGTCAGGATCCCTTCGGGACCGTCCGCGGTGTAGTAGTGAAGCTTAATCTTTTTCTCCGCGAAAGCCTGATAGATCCCCTTCAATTTCTCTATGGTTTCAGGTTTGTGGCAGTTCTTCATGTTCATACCGACCTCAAGTCCTGGAATCTCCAATGCTTCAAAAATTTCATAGCCTCTTTTGTTGACGTAGGTCACGTTAAAATCAGGGTCAGAAACTACTACGCCATGGTTCAGGTTTTCCCAAGCTTTGGTGGTATCACTCATTTTTTTCTCCTCGGAAAAGAGCTAATAAGGGTTCCGTTTTACTAAAGCCCATGAATTTTGCTAATCTATTGCCACAGCAAGGATAGCGCCAACTTAAAACACTGTTCGATTCATTGGATTTACAGGCTTTTGTGGGCATAGAAAATCAAAACTATGGAGAGGCTGGAGAGAAAAGGGGTACCCTTAAGGAGGGATAGCCACATTCAATAGGGGGTAATGTCTACAGTGTGGAGTTATTCACCGATCCTCTGCTTCAGCTGAGGAGGTTTTGAGAATAACCGAGCCGAAGAGCGGGAAGAATCCATCCAAAAGGTAGCGGGAGTGTATCAAGATGGTCTGGGAGGTCGATCCTCTGGCATGCCCCAAATGCGGCGGGGAGATGAAGATCATCTGCTTCATCGATGAGCGTCTGATGATCGGAGTTTGCTTATAAATCACTGCTTAAAACATACGAATCGCCCACGGATAACACATCGTGGGCGATTCTTGCTTGGGTGTATTAATCGGACAACTATTCTGACACAGGGGGGTTCTGGTTTGCTTAGGGATTTTTAGAACACTCATGTCGTTTATGAAAAAGCAAAATGTTGGCATTTATCGAAGCTACCCGGTCATGGCCCAAGAGGCCTATTATTCAATAAAATGCTTATTCTGTTAAATGTAAAAATCCTTAGCGTACGTTTTCCTACCGTTAGTCTTCAGACGCCGTCAAGAGCTGGTCGCCAAGGCAATTCGTGAAAAAGAAAAAAAAGGGCTCTCCACCTGAAGGGAAAGCCCGATTTTATATTTAGGCGCTGCGTTCCGATTCAGGAATATTCGATACCCGTGACCTCATAGACTCGAATGCCTGAAGGAACGATAATTTTCACCTCTTCATCGACAGTGTGCCCGATCAGGGATTTACCTACCGGCGAGGTAATGGAAATCTTCCCGACCTTGATATCCGCCTCATCTTCGCCGACGATCTGATAGCTGACTTCCTTTTCGGTATCAATATCGAACAGGGTCACCTTGGCGCCAAAAACGATTTTTTCGCTGTTAATCGATTTCGGGTCGATCACCTGGGCACGGGCAATTTTATCATTCAGTTCCTTGATTCGCCCTTCGATGAAACCCTGACGATCTTTGGCAGCATCGTACTCAGCGTTTTCAGATAAATCGCCATGATCTCTCGCTTCAGCGATATCCTGAACAACCTTGGGTCTCTCAACCCTGATCAACTGCTTTAATTCTTCCTGCAGGCGCTGATACCCCTCCGAGGTCATCGGAACCGCTCCACTCATTCTTTTCTTGCTCCTGAAAAAAAACAGCGGGCGGGAAAACCCGCCCACTAAGGTGTTTAGCGTTTGTATTTAAAGCTTACTCACGAAGCCGAATAATACTCTTGCAGCGGACTGACGTCAAGACTTTCTCGCAACATCGCCAGAATGCCATCTGTCACCGCTTTAATACCGGCAACCGTGGTGTAGTAGGCCACTTCCTGCATCAGCGTTGAACGGCGGATCGAATAGGAATCAGCTACCGATTGAGCACCGAGGGTGGTATTGAACACCATGCAGATCTCGCGACTCTTGATTGCGTCAACACAATGGGGACGCCCCTCTTTGACCTTATTGATCGCCTCGGCAGCCACCTCATTGGCGTTGAGATAATCAGCCGTGCCACTGGTCGCGACGATGCTGAATCCGGCGGCAACCAGCTTTTTGACCGGCTCGAGAATCTGCTCTTTGTCCGAATCTTTGACACTGACGAAGATCTTCCCTTCACGCGGCAATTTGACACCAGCACCCAACTGGGCCTTAGCGAAGGCTTTGCCGAAATCATAGTCAATGCCCATAACCTCACCGGTCGATTTCATCTCTGGCCCAAGCAGGGTGTCAACCCCGGGGAACTTCACAAAGGGAAAAACCGCCTCTTTCACCGAGACATATTCGGGAATGATATCGCCGGAAACATTCTGTTCCTGGAGCGACTGCCCGGCCATCACCTTGGCAGCAATCTGCGCCAGTTGACGACCGGTTGCTTTGGATACAAAGGGAACCGTCCGGCTGGCTCGTGGATTAACCTCTATCAGGTAGATGGTTTCACCTTTGACGGCAAACTGGATGTTCATCAGGCCGATGACCTTCAACTCAAGAGCCAGTTCGATGGTCTGTCGACGGATCTCGGCAATGACCCCCTGTGACAACGAGTAGGGAGGCAGAGCGCAGGCCGAATCACCTGAATGGATCCCCGCTTCCTCGATATGCTGCATGATGCCGCCGATGACGACCTCAGTGCCGTCGGACAGGGCATCGACATCCACCTCGATGGCATCCTGCAAAAATTTATCGATCAGAATCGGATGCTCGGGGGAGGCTTCAACGGCGTACTTCATATAATTGCGCAGCCGTTCCACATCGTAGACGATCTCCATGGCCCGACCGCCAAGGACATAGGAGGGGCGCACCACCACTGGATAACCGATCCGACCGGCAATTTTTTCCGCTTCTTCGAAGGAACGGGCAATGCCGTTTTCCGGCTGCAGCAGATTGAGCTTATGCAACAGCGCCTGGAAGCGTTCGCGATCTTCAGCGCGGTCGATGGCATCGGGGGAAGTGCCGATGATCGGCACGCCGGCCTTCTCCAGTGCTACCGCCAGTTTCAGCGGGGTCTGCCCACCGTACTGGACGATTACCCCTTCCGGTTTTTCGGTTGCGACAATTTCCAGCACGTCTTCCAAAGTCAACGGCTCAAAGTAGAGACGATCGGAGGTGTCGTAGTCGGTGGATACCGTCTCCGGGTTGCAGTTGACCATGATGGTTTCGAAGCCAGCTGCAGCCAGAGCGAAAACCCCGTGCACGCAGCAGTAGTCAAATTCAATCCCCTGGCCGATCCGGTTCGGACCGCCGCCAAGGATCATGATCTTCCGCTGGTCAGTCGGCTCTGCTTCGCACTCCGATTCGTAGCTGGAGTAGAGATACGGGGTAAAGGCCTCGAACTCTGCCCCGCAGGTATCAACCCGCTTGTAAACCGGGCGTACGCCATGCTTATGGCGCAGCTCACGCACATCCAGCTCGGTCACCTCCCAAAGTGCAGCCAGTCGCTTGTCAGCGAACCCGTATTTCTTAGCCTCCCGAAGCAGCTCAAGAAATTGCTCACCCTGATTGGCAATCAGATTTTTCTGGGTGACCAGCAGCGATTCCATTTCAATGATTTGCTCGATATTGCGCAGAAACCAGGGATCGATACCGGTCAGCTGGTGAATTTCATCGATACTGAAACCGGCGCGGATGGCATCACCGATGTGCCACATCCGATCGCAGTTGGGAATGCGCAGATTGGTGCGCAGTTCATCCAGTTCGGTCTGAGTCAGGGTGCGCCGGTAATCACCGGGTTTTTCGAACAAGCGGCTCTCAAAGCCGTGGGAACCGATTTCAAGGGAACGCAGTGCTTTCTGCAGACTTTCCTTAAAGGTTCGGCCGATCGACATCGCCTCCCCAACCGATTTCATCTGGGTCGTCAAGGTCGCGTCAGCCTGCGGGAACTTTTCGAAGGTAAAGCGCGGCACCTTAGTGACCACGTAATCAATCGTCGGTTCAAAGGAGGCCAGGGTCTCACGGGTAATATCGTTTGAAAGTTCGTCCAACCGGTAGCCGACCGCAAGTTTAGCGGCAATCTTGGCAATCGGGAAGCCAGTCGCTTTGGAGGCTAACGCCGAAGAACGGGACACCCGTGGATTCATCTCGATAACCACCAGCCGGCCATCCTTCGGATTCACCCCAAATTGGATGTTGGAGCCACCAGTATCGACACCGATCTCACGGATGATCTTAAGCGAAGCATCGCGCAGAATTTGGTATTCTTTGTCGGTCAAAGTCTGGGCCGGGGCAACGGTGATCGAATCACCGGTATGCACGCCCATGGCATCGAAGTTCTCGATGGAACAGATGATAACCACGTTGTCGGCCGTATCGCGCATGACCTCAAGTTCATACTCTTTCCAGCCGATCACCGACTCCTCAATCAGAATCTCATTGGTCGGTGAGGCTTCAATTCCGGCCAGCGACATCCGCTCGTACTCTTCCAAATTGTAAGCGATGCCGCCGCCAGTACCGCCCAGGGTAAATGAGGGTCGGATTATTGCCGGGAAGCCAACATAGTCGACAATCTGCATCGCTTCTTTGTAACTATGCGCCAAACCGGAACGCGGCACTGCGAGACCGATCTTCTCCATCGCCTGCTTAAACAGAGTGCGATCCTCGGCCTTTTTGATTGGACCTAATCGGGCACCGATCAACTCGACGTTGAACTTTTCAAGCACACCTGCT
>CAMYNC010000074.1 GCA_947259685.1 uncultured Desulfuromonadales bacterium
GTCGCCGGGAATGATTATCCGGCCAGCGGGAACGCCCTGAACCTGTACTTTGTTCCGGATGAAAACTGGAATGGGACGACCGACTTTGACTATGCCGCCAAAGATAACACCGGCATCGTCGATCCTACCCCGGCAACCGCCACCGTCAACGTGACGCCAGTCAATGATGCGCCGACTGCCACCGATAACAGCAACACTGTCGCTGAAGATGCCCTGGCTGCGGCAAGCGGCAATCTGCTGCTTGATGATGATGGTGCCGGCGTTGATTCCGACCCTGATACCAACACGATTTTGCGTGTTGCGCAAATTGATGGGGTCGCAAATCCCGCAGTCGATATTGTCGGTGCCTATGGGGTGCTCAACTGGGCCAGTGACGGCGGTTACAGTTATCAGCTCGATAATACCAACGCCGCCGTGCAGGCGTTGAACGATGGGGAGTCTCTGACCGAGATTTTCAATTATATCCTGAGTGACAATGATGGCGGAACTGATACTGCGGATCTGACCATCACCATTACCGGCAACAGCGATAACGCGCCAATCATCACCATTCCTGATAACGATCTTGGTTCCGGGGATGAAATTGTGGCCGAGGCCGGCCTGCTCAGCTTGGCTAATCCGTCTGAGAATGTCAACAGTAGCTTCACTGTTAGTGCGGATGCCGGGCTGCAATCGGTTTCGATCGCCGGGCAGGTGTTTACCATCGCTCAGCTTGAAGCGACCTCAACCACGCCGGTCGCCATTGGAACCGCACTTGGCTCGCTGGTGGTGAACGGTTTTGATAGCAATAGCGGTGAGATCAGTTATCGCTACACCCTCGGGAGTGCCCAGGATCACAGTGCCGGTGAGGTCATCGAACAGATCGCGGTGGAGCTGACTGACTTGGCTAATATCAGCCGCAGTGACAGCATCGATATCCGGGTGATCGACGATGTCCCGCGCGGCAGCGATGTCTCTCAGCCGCTGCTGGTCAACCCTGAGCCGTTGACTTACAACATTATGGTTGTCCTCGACCGCTCCGGAAGTATGGCCTGGGATGCCAACGGCAATGAGTCCGGAGATGCCAATTTTGACCCTTCAACGGTGCGCCTCGACATTGCCCAGCAGTCGTTGGAAGCGATGTTCAATCAATATGATGCCTTAGGGAATGTCAATATCCGGGTGGCGGACTTTTCCAGCGATGTCAATCAGACCGGTTGGTTCGTGGATGACAAGTTTTCCGCCACGAATTATATCAATAATCTCTCCGCGGATGGCGGGACCAGGTATACGACCGCGCTGGAGGCGGTTATTGAGGGCTATGGCCCCCCGCCGCCGGCTGACAAGACGATTATTTACTTCATCTCGGATGGGGAACCGAACAGCGGTTACGAGGTTGATGCGACTCTGGAAGCTGAATGGGTGTCGTTTATCGATGCCAATGCCGATATCTCTTTCGGTATCGGGATAGGCGAGGCTGGGCTGGATTCGCTACAGCCGATCGCCTATCCCGATAACCCTGATGGTAACTCCGATTTTGCCATCAAGGTCGCGTCGGTGACCGACCTGGAAAAAACCCTGTTGGATACGGTAGACGGCAGTTCGATTTCCGGCTCGGTGCTGGATACGATCGATGGCAACAGCCAGGGCTTTAGATTTGGCGCCGATGGCGGATTCCTGCAGAGCATTGCTATTGGTGGCACTTTGTACAGCTACGATCCCAATGGGAATGAGCCAGCGCAGATCAGTTTCATAACGCCGCTGGGGGCGGCTTTTGAATTCGATTTTATGACCGGCGAGTACCTTTATTCCATTGCCTTTGATAGCTCGCTGCAGGGTCAGCAGGAAATCTTTACCGTGACGGCAGAAGATAATGATGGTGATCAGGCATCGCTGAACCTGATTGCCAACCTGACCTACGACGTTGGTGTCGACGCCAATCGCGACATTGTGCTGACCAATATCGACAACGGTGCGCCGATTGAAATTTCTGCAGCGGCACTGCTCCACAACGACAACCTTGGTGACGGTGCGCAACTTACCGCCACCGGTGATGCTTTAGGCGGAACAGTGAGTGGGACCCAGCCGGTTGTCTTTGACCCGGATGGGGCGCTGGGCACAAGCACCGGTTTTGGGGCGGTCGGTGCAACCACCAATGAAGCGGCTGCGGACAGTGAAGTGAACCCGCAGAACAATAGCTTGGCAAATGCTGTCGATTTAACCGATCGCAGTCTGTTCGGACTGCCTGATGCTCAAATGAGGGTTTTCACGACCTATGACGACCTGCCGGCGTTGGCATTTTATGGATCCCTGTCGAGTGATGGCAACAGCGGTAACGGAAGGGATGAGGATTGGCTAAAAGTTAAGCTGTTCGGCAGCGAGCAACTCTTCTTCGACGTCGATGACGCCGACAATGTCGAAGTCGATCTCTATATCTACAACGCCCAGGGAGAATTGCTGCAGAGCGATACCCGAGGCAACGATCCTTTTGGTCAGTTTACCGCGCCGGAAGAAGGAGAGTATTTCATCCAGCTTCAAGCCCATTCTGCGCTCGATTCCGGTGCTTATAAACTTTTCCTGTCGGTCGATTCCAGTGCTGCGGAACTGCCGGTGACAGGTTTCGATTACACGCTGAGTGCCGGCTCTCTTGAAGATTCCGCTGCTGTAGAGCTGTTTGCCGCTGACGGAAATCAGCTTGTCGGTGGCGAACAGGATGAAATCCTCATCAGTGATGCTGGCAGCGACAGTTTGAGCGGTGGCGGCGGAATGGATGTGCTGTTCGGTAATGCCGGCAACGATAGCCTGTTGGGTGGTGCCGGCAATGACCTGCTGGTCGGTGGCAGCGGCAATGATATCCTCAATGGCGGTGACGGGCGGGATATTTTCGCCTGGCAGGCCGGAGATCAGGGGACGGTTGGTTCCCCGGCACAGGATCAGCTCAATCTGTTTGAACTTGGCAGCGCTGGGGATATTCTTGATCTGTCTGACCTGCTCCAGGGGGAAGAAAGCAACCCGCTGACAGAGTATCTGCAATTCAGTAGCGGGAATTTCGATGGCCAGGGCGATGCGCCAGATACCAAAATCAGCATTGACCACGATGGTGGCACCTCTTTTCAGGCTACCCAGGAAATTATTCTTAGCGATGTGGATCTCACGGGAGGGGGCGGTTTGTCCAGCCAGGACATCATCAACGATCTGTTGAATAACCAAAATCTCGAAACTGACTGAACTGAGTCGCCCCGGAACCAATAAAAAACCGGTTCCGGGGCGTTTTTTTGTTAATTGTTATCCGTAAGCGTTTATTTCTAGAAAACAATGTCTTGCCTTTGATTTCCTCATTAAATAAGCTATCTTCTGAAGAGTCTTGATAGCTTTTATAGGGAACCACATTGTCATAAGGATGGGTGAAATGGTGATCAGATTGCTTTGCTGGGGGCTTGCCGCGCTGCTTGGCTTGTCGAACGCTTCTGTTGTTTTGGCGCAAATAACCATTAATTCAAGTATCCAGAATGCCTTGAAAAACAACCCGCGACTCAAAGTGTTGCAGAACAACCGTGATGCCCTGTTGCATGAGTTGCGGCAGGCTAAGGGCGGTTACCTGCCAAGCATTGACGTGGAGGCTGGTTACGGGACTGAGCAGCATAGTGATGTCGTGACCAGGAGACGTGACAATGAGCCAGGGAACGAGGACTGGGAGTCGCGCGGAGAGGCCTCTGTGCTTTTGGACCAGCTGATCTTTGATGGCGGAGTCGTCAGTGGCCAGGTCGCTGTGCAGAAGGCGAAGCTCGAGTCTGCCAACGAACGGGTGTTTGATAATGCCGAGGCCATTACCTTGGATGCGGTGATCGCTCACCTGGATGTCTACCGGCAGCGCAAGTTGGTTGCCCTGGCAGAAGATAACATCAAGGTACACAATGAGATCCTGCGTTCCATGGAAGAACGGCAGCGGGCCGGGGCTGGCAGCATCGCCGATGTTACCCAGACGCAGGGTCGTTTGGCGAGGGCCAGAGCCTCTTTGATCAGAGCCAAAGCGGGTTTGGGCGCAGTCACTGCAAATTACGAGCGGGTGGTTGGAGAAAAGCCTGGGGCGGTTTCCTTGGCCGGAGCGCCCAGCTCTACCCCGCCGAGTATCGAAAATGCAGTTGAGCTGGCCCGTCAGTATAACCCTAAGGTGAAGGCGCTGACTGCCGATATCTCTGAAGCCGAAGCGCAGAAAAAGCAGGCGCTAGCGACCGATTTCCCCAAGCTCAATCTGGAGCTAAGCAGTGTGTATGAGGACCAGGTGCAGGGTGATAATTCCTGGCAGAATACCAATGCGGCCATGGTGCGTTTGCGTTGGAATCTATTCAACGGCGGAAGTGATGCTGCCGGACAAAGGGCTGCCGGTTATCGCGTTAAGCAGGCGGTTGCCAGTCGGGATGACCAAGTTGTCGATATCGTCGAAGAAACTCAGGTGTCCTGGGCTGATTATCAGGCGGCCAGAGAGCGTAAGGTGGCCTTTAGCGAGGCCGTGACTTACAATAAACAAACGCTCGGTTCTTATATCAAGCAGTTCAACGTCGCACAAAGGAGTTTGCTTGATGTCCTTGACGCCGAGAATGAACTCTTTCAGACTTCAGGCCTTTGGGTTACGGCGCAAGTCAATGAAACCATTGGGGCCTGTCGATTGTTGGCCCTTGCTGGTCGACTGCAGGGCGCCAAGGGAGAATTCACGACTGAACCTGAGCCTGATATCAGCATTGAACCCCTGCAATTGAGTGCGCAAAGAAGAATCCTGGGGGCATCGCCCCTGCCTTTGGAGACCCCACCAGCCTTACAGGTGAATAGTGGTGCTGTCAGGGTGAATTCCGGCCGAACAATGCTGGCCCGGCCCGATTCAATTCTGGAAAAGCCACAGCTGTTCCTTGAGCGCTGGGCGGCCGCTTGGACGGCTAAAGATGTTGAGACTTATCTGGCCAGCTATGCAGAAGATTTTTCCCCTTTGCATGATCTCAGCCGGATGGCCTGGGAAGAACAGCGGCGCAACCGTTTGCAGGGACGGGCCTTTATCAAGGTTGAATTAACTGACATGGAAATTGAAAAACTCTCGAAGAACCGCGCGCGAGTCAATGCGGTACAGAATTATCGCAGCGACCGTTATACCGATCGGGTACGCAAGCAGTTTGACCTGATTGAAAAGGGTGGCCGTTGGTTTATCCTGCGCGAAAAGGTTCTCGACGCAGCTAAATAAAATTTTTAACCAGATTATTATTCAGTAAAAAATACCCCGGCCAGTGATTTCTTGAAGATTATTGGCCGGGGTTTTTGCGAGAAGGTTGCCGGTCTCCGGGAATTGTTAGGATTTCAGCCAGTCTTCAATTTGTTGCCGGGTCGCTGACCAAGACTCCGATAAGCGTAATTCAAGGAAGGATTTCAGCAGACTGTCAAACATCTGTTCTCCCTCTTCGATCGCGCCGACCTTGGTATGAAAAGCGGCTGCTGCTTCGGCCTGCGGATCATCACTCGGGTCGCCATCCGGCTTGACCATCGGCGTGCGATAGCTGCCAAATTGAAACCGCTCGCCTTTGAGAGTCAGCTTCCAGCCCTCTTCATCATCCTGCTGCAGGTGCAAGGTGGCTTCTTCGATCTCTTTCCCTTGGCACAGCGCTGCGCGCACTTCTGAATACTGATCCTGCTGGCCGGAAACCACCACTTTTTGCGGGCCCTCCTGGCCGCCACCAAGCAGGACCAGGCGATGATCGAGAAAGGCGCTGAAGGGTTGCTTGGCCAGCAGTGGCCCTGGGGTCGTTACCCGGTAACGGGAATCCGAATTCAGGGTGCGAAAAAACAGCCATTGGAGAAAATCAGCCCCGAGCCAGCGATTGGCTTCAATCTGCTCCAGGGCGCTGTCGGTTTGCGCTTGATTACCTTGCTGTAAGGCTTCCTGAAGTTGGCTGGGGATAACCTTTTCGGCACGGGAGAAGGGATGTAAAATCTGCAAGCGCAGATCTGGGAAGGTCTGGTGAAAGAGTCCCTGAAAGCTGTCGATAACCGCCTGGCTCAAGCAGCAAAGGCGCAGCAGGTTGTTTTCGGTATCCCAGACAACATCATAGCAGGCTGGTGTCGGCAGAGTGCGGGCCATCAGCAGACCGCGGGCATGGTCGCGAATCTGTTCCAGCTCTCCCTTGGGGACCCGATTGAGGGTCGGTTTTTCGGCAAGAAATTTCTCCGAAAGGCGATTGACTTCACGTTTGAACAGGGCTGTTGGAATGCGCCGGCGGTCCTGGCGTAAGGTGAAGCAGAGATACTGTTCCCGCCAGCAACTTTGTCCGGCAGCAAAGTCGCTGGCATCGTAATCGTCAAATTGTACCCAGCCGATCGCTAACTCTTCGGCGGACTGTTCTATCGATCGAAAACCCTCTGCAGCTAATTGCTCTGGAATTGCGCTCAATTTGTCCTGCGCTTTCAAGCTACCGATAACCTGAAAATGGCAAATGCTGGCTGATGCGGCCAGAAAACCCATAGATTTCTCCTTTTATGAGATGATTGGTGAAGAATTGTTGTGTTGGAAAGCAGCGCTAAAGCGCTGAAAGAGTGGGGGCCGTTGTTCAATTCCGGTGTTGATAGTAATACTGACCGCCGAACCCCTGTCGATAGGTCTGATTGTGCTCGGCCAGTTTGCCGAGCAGCAGATTGAGTGTTTTTGCGTCGAAAAAGCCCTCTTCAATAAAGAAATCCCCCATCTGTCTTTGCCGGGTGCGCTGATGCAGCAACAGGGCCCTGACCTGCAAGGGACTTAACAGGCCAAGGTGCTCTGCGCGTTCCCCGAACTTGGCACCGCCCTTGCGCGCATTGAGAACCTGTCGAATCTGGCCATCATTCAACCAGCCCCAGCGTTTAGCAATTTCTCCGACCGCGGGGCGTTGCTGCCGTTGCCAGGAAATAGCTGAAATGACCGCACCGAAAGGAATGATCCCCTGGTAGTAAAGGAATAGCCCGAACTGCAGCGGCCGGGGGGGCAATGACCCCCGGTAATATTGACTGTGCGGACGGTTGTTCCGCGAGGGAGGTCTGGTGGGTCCTGAGCCAAGGTTGCAGGCAGAGCCGAAACGGTCGCGCTGTTGAAGGAATTGCTGCACCGTTTCGTAGGCCTGGTTGAGGTCCTGAAACAGGCGTTGTTGTTTTTCCCTGATTTTTTGTCCAGCGACCGAAAACCGATCTGGATGAGTGTTTTTGGCTTTATTCCGGTAGGCGCTGCGAACTCCGGCAAGTTGTAAATAATGCAAAAAGTCGCGGCTTAACTGGAAATCCGGGCCGAACAGTGTGCGGCAGGCGCGGTAAGCTTCAGTTTCGGTGATCTGCGGCATATAATGATGGTTCCCGGTTTAAAGGCTGGTGCTCTCGTGATATTTTGCTTGGTTTTTTATAGCCTAAAAGCGCTTCGGGAACAAGAGCCAAGCCGCCGGGTCAGACCGGCTTGGTTGAGCTGGTGGCAACGGGGGCTGAGATGAACTTTTCAATCCGTTTTTGATCACTTTTGAGAATGTTGATAAAGCGCATGCCGGTGATAAAGATCGTTTCATCCTGTTCCGCCCTGGACCAAGCGATTTCCGACAAGACGCATATCGGGACCTTGTCATCATCCAGATCGATAAGCATCAGACAGAGGTCAGCAATCTTCACTGGAGGGCGCATCGGGAAACGGATGCCGCCACTGCTGATATTTACCTGACAGGGATTGAATCCTTCAAGGGCAGGTGAACCATTCGGGCTGTGCAGAACTTTGATATTTTTTTCCCAGGTTTCCCGCAGGGCTTTGAGGGTCCCCTGGCCGCGGGTGAAGCGAATGCCCAGGCGGCAGTCGCGGCGTAGCGAGTCGCGGCGCTGAAACATTTGCAGGTCGGCTTGGATGTGGAGTGCAATCCTTTGCCCATCAATCTTCTGTTTAAAAGTTCCGGTCACTCGAATCCCGAGGCCGATGGCTTCGGAACTGATTTCGAACGGCATCCCAGGGCTGAAGGGATACTGCTCGGCGGCATCCTTACAATATGGCAGATAAAGGATATAGGTCTCGTCTTCGCCACTGTCCAGGGTCGCTGAGAGCAGCTCTGTTCTGCCGTTCGCTTCGGGTGGATTGAGCGCCTTGAGCAGTAATTTCTGGCCGTTTTTAAAGTAACGCTGGTAGATCATGCAACCCTATCCATCCATATTCTTCTGTCGTGCATAGTGTTTTTAAATGCGATTACATGTCATGGCAGCTGTCACAATTATCCTCGACCGAAAAAGCCGTATCGCCATCATGGCAGGCACCACAGGAGCGGCCGTCGACCATCTCATCCATAGACAGGACTGGTCGCTGGCTGCGATCGGGAAGAAATATGTCTGGATGACAATCGCTACAACTATAGATATCGCTGTGCAGCTCGTGGCTGAACAGGGCGTTGCCCTCAGCGACGCTGAAGTTGATATCGGTGGTCGGATGGCAGCTGGAGCAGTTTTCGCTAACCGAAAAAGCTTTTTGGCCATTATGGCAGGCGCCGCAGGATTGTCCTTTTTCCATTTCGGCCATACTGATCGGCTGATTTTTGGCAGGGTCGATGTTGAACACCCGATTGTGGCAGAACACGCAATTTTTCCCCAATGCCTCCAGGTGTGCGTAGTGACTGAAGTTCACAGTGCCGATAGCCGGGTTCTCGATCCTGGCGATATCATCGATCCAGCGGGCCAGACCCAATTCCGGAAGCAGCAGCAACACACAAAAGCAGGTAAAATATCTAAGCATGATAAAAATCTCCTGAGAGAGGCTTAATTTTATTATTGCAGAAAATGGTTGGTAAACCAAATGTAAAATAATGAAAAGTCTTAACAGCAGGGTTTCCACTTTGCTATCTTCCAGCCACGGAGGTCTGCATGGCGGAACAACAAAATCGATACTTTATTATCACCACGCCCGGTTTTGAGACGATATGTTTGCAGGAACTGGCTGATCTAAAAATCTCAGGGAAGATTCAAGGCCGCGGCGGAGTTGAATTTTCCGGTGGTTTGTCTGAACTTTATCAGGCCAACCTCTGGTTGCGCAGTGTCTCACGGATTCTGGTCCGTCTGGGCGAAGTGACTGCACGCGATTTTCCGACCCTGTTCAAGCGTTTGGTGCGGCTGCCATGGGGGCGTTTTGTCAAGCCCGGCGCCAACTGTGAAATACGGGTGGTCTGTCACCGTTCACGGCTGAATCATAGTGGTCGTGTCGCAGAAACCGCTGCGGATGCGATTGCCAAAGCGCTGGGGGTAGCTGCCTGTCCAGAAGGGGAGAAACAGCGGATCTTTATTCGCCTGGAGGACGATCGTTGCCAGATCTCGATTGACAGCTCTGGTGAACTGCTTCACCGGCGTGGCTACCGACGCGCCAAGGTGACCGCGCCCTTACGTGAAAACCTGGCGGCAGGGGCCTTGTTGGCTCTCAGCTACGATGGCACCCGGCCTCTGGTTGATGCCATGACCGGGTCGGGAACCTTTGCCATCGAAGCAGCGCTGATTGCCGTTCGGCAAGCCCCGGGGTTGGAGCGAGAATTTGCATTTATGCGCTGGCCCAAGTATCGCCCGGGGCTCTGGCGGCAGCTCTGCCAGGAGGCCAGAGCGCAGCAGTTAGCAGTGCCGGACCTGGCAATTACCGCAGTCGATAATAACCCCCAAGCAATTGACGCCGCCCGGCAGAATGCCGATGCTGCAGGCGTTGCTGAATTGATCAACTTCAGCTGCCAGCCGATGCAACAGCTCACGGCCAATCCATTGCCAGGCCTGATCATCTGCAACCCGCCTTACGGTGAGCGGATCGGGCGAACCGCCGCACTGCGCAGCTTATATCGTTCTTTGGGGCAGGTATACCGCGAAGAATTTTCCGGCTGGGCTGGAGCACTGGTTTGCCCCGATGCCGAGCTGAGCCGAGCAGCGGGGATTGCTTTTGAGCCGCTGATCCGTTTCTCAAATGGCGGGATCCGCGTCGCGCTGCTGAAAAAGCCCTGAAAAGCGCTTGACTTCAGGATGGTTGACGGCTATAAATTCAAGCTCTTGTGGCCAGTGGCTGCAAAGATTGATCAGAAAGCGGGGTGATTGTTCGTGGAAATCACTGTTGTCGACGGTAACGTCGAAAAAGCGATTAAAGTTCTCAAGCGTAAGCTGAGGCACAGCGTCGTCTGCGTAAGAAGATGCGTGCCATGAAGCGCTTCAGCTAAGTCGCTTGAAGATGCACAGATAAAAAGCCGATCCGGATTGCCGGGTCGGCTTTTTTCGTTGCTGTTTTCCCCTGGTGGAGAAGTATCTTCAAAGTCAAGGTCGCG
Source organism: uncultured Desulfuromonadales bacterium (assembly GCA_947259685.1). The sequence goes on from CAMYNC010000074.1 coordinate 10,293, forward strand.
GGGTCGCGGGGTCGCGGCCCCACACGCCGCCTTACTCTTTTGCTTCGCGGCAAAAGAGTAAGCAGAAAAACGCGCCCGACCTCCTTGCCCTTCGGGTTCCCTCTGTTCCATTACGCTTTGCAGCTCGGAAAAAAACTCGCCTGCGGCTCAAACATTTTTCCTCGAATTCCTGCAAATCTCCATTGCACTCCGGCTGCGTCACACGGGGATATTCGTTGAGCACGGCACGAAAAAACGGGCAATCTCTTTCGAGAGTGCCCGCTTCATGGTTTTAACAAACTCAGACCGACTTACTTCGGCCAGTGATCCAGCTTCAGTCCGGAGATCTGTTCGACAATCCGCACCACCTGGTAGCTGTAACCGTACTCGTTATCGTACCAGAGGTAGAGCACGCAGCGGTTGCCCTGGACGATGGTGGCCAGAGAATCAACCACCCCGGCGTAACGGGAGCCGACCATGTCGGTGGAGACCGCCTCGGGGGAGTTGGTGTAGTCGATCTGATCCTGCAGCGGTGAGTTTAAAGACATCTCACGCAGGTAGGTGTTCAACTCTTCAACGCTGGTTTCCGTGCTCAGGGTCAGGTTGAGAATCGCCAGCGACACGTTCGGCGTCGGTACGCGAATTGCGTTACCGGTCAGTTTTCCGGCCAGTTCCGGCAGGGCTTTGGCAACCGCCTTGGCGGCACCGGTCTCAGTGATAACCATGTTCAGCGGGGCACTGCGGCCGCGGCGCTCTTTGTTGTGGTAGTTGTCGATCAGGTTCTGGTCGTTGGTGTAGCTGTGGCAGGTTTCGACGTGGCCCGCTTCGATGCCGAACTTGTCATTGACCGCCTTGAGGGTCGGCACGATGGCATTGGTGGTGCAACTGGCAGCGGAAAGAATATCTTCTGTCCCACTGATGGTAGTGTGGTTGACGCCATAAACGAGGTTGGGGATATCACCCTTGCCCGGCGCGGTCAAAAGAACCTGGGACGCGCCTTTGGCTTTGAGGTGGCGACCCAGCCCTTCGCGGTCGCGCCATTTGCCGGTATTGTCGATGACGATGGCGTTGCTGATGCCGTATTGGCTGTAATCGACATTTTCCGGGGCATCAGCATAGATGATGCGGATCATGTTGCCATTGGCGATAATCGCGTTTTCCTTTTCGTCAACCCGAATGGTTCCTTCGAAGTGGCCGTGAATCGAGTCGCGCCGCAGCAGGCTGGCGCGCTTGGCCAGGTCATCATCACTCCCCTTACGAACCACAGCGGCCCGCAGGCGCAGCTTGCAACCACCACCGGCCTGGTCGATCATAATACGGGCCAGCAGACGACCGATCCGGCCGAAACCGTAAAGAACCACATCGCGAGGTTCGTTGAGCTGCTGGCTCTTCCCAGTGTTCAGCTCTTTAAGCTGCTCGGCGACAAATGTCTCGATATCGCCGCCGCCTTGTTCTTTATAACGCAGGGCGAGACGGGCCAGGTCTACTTTGCCGGGAGCCAGGTCCATCTTGACCATTGCTTTCAGCAGCGGGAAGGTATCCTTGACCCAGATTTCCCGGCTGATGATCTGCCGGGCAAAGCGGTGGCAGCGCAGGATGTCGATGGTCGATTGGTGGACCAGGGTGCGGTCAAAGATCGTACAGATCACTTCACGGTCGCGGTAGAGCTGACCGATCAGCGGGATCATCGCTTCAGCAATTTCTTCACGTTCTTGCCAATCTTTGAAATACTCATTGGTCTTTTTATCAACCATGTCAAACGAACCTTTCGCTGCAGTTAAAAAATACCCAGGGAACGTACAAACTCTAAACAAAAAGCGCGCAAATACTAATCGAAGTTATAGTCGATTGCAACCGTCAAAGCCCTAAAGTATAAGAAAAATGGCTGCCAGACAATCCTGTTACTGGACAATCGGATAGTGGGTTGTAATAATAGCGCGGTTGTCCCAAAAGACATCGCTTGAAAGTTACTTTTCTTAAGCGCACCTATTCAAACTCCTAAGGAGGACGTATACCGATGAGCGACGCAGTCAGTTACAAGGATCTGGGATTGGTCAATTCGAAAGAACTGTTCCGCAAGGCGGTCGATGGCGGTTACGCCATCCCCGCCTACAATTTTAACAATCTTGAACAGTTGCAGGCGATCGTGACCGCCTGTGCGGAAACCAGATCGCCCGTGATCATTCAGGTCAGCAAAGGGGCGCGTAACTACGCCAACGAGACGATGCTGCGTTTTATGGCCATGGGAGCGGTCGCTATGGCCAAAGAGCTGGGTGCTGATCTTCCGATCGTTTTGCATCTTGATCATGGCGATTCTTTCGAACTCTGCAAGAGTTGCATTGACTCCGGGTTCTCCTCGGTGATGATTGATGGCTCGCACCTGCCTTATGAGGAAAATGTCGCGCTGACCAAGCAGGTTGTGGAGTACGCCCATGCTCATGGTGTGACCGTCGAAGGTGAGTTAGGGGTGCTGGCCGGGATTGAAGATGAGGTGGTGGCTGAGGAGTCGACCTACACCCAGCCGGATGAAGTTGAAGATTTCGTCAAGAAAACTGGCGTCGATTCTCTGGCGATCTCCATCGGTACCAGCCATGGCGCCTATAAATTCAAATTGAAGGAAGGGGAGTCGGTTCCTCCTTTACGGTTCGATATCCTCGAAGAGTGTGAAAAACGCATCCCGGGTTTCCCGATCGTTCTGCATGGTGCTTCGAGTGTCGTCCCGGAATATGTCGCCCTGATCAACAAGTACGGTGGCAAGATGGATGGCGCTGTTGGTGTGCCGGAGGACCAACTGCGTAAAGCCGCGGCCAGTGCGGTGTGTAAAATCAACATCGATTCCGACGGCCGTCTGGCAGTGACAGCGAAGGTCCGTGAATACCTCGCCAATGATCCGGGCGAGTTTGATCCGCGTAAATATCTTGGCGCGGCGCGTCAAGAATTGATCAAGCTGATTAAACATAAGAACGAAGCTGTGCTGGGCAGTGCCGGTAAGGCGTAACCCTGCTTGAACGGATAAATAAAAGGCCACTTCATGCTCGCTGAAGTGGCCTTTTGAGTAAGTAAGTGACAATTGTTGGAATTATTTATCGCCGTGTTTCATCCCCTGGTGGGACGGCTCTTTTTCAGTGAATTCGACCGGCAGGCTGAGGGTTTCTTCCCCGCGTTTCAAGGTTAGCTCTATCTTCGCGCCGACCGTTTTTTGGTTCAACTCATAAATCAGATCAAAGGGTTCTTTCAGTTCGATGTTGCCATCGAGCAAGGTCAGCAGGTCATTCTTCTGCAGTCCTGCGATTTCGGCGACCGAGCCGGGCAGAACGCCTTTGATTTCCAGTCCGCCCTCAGCAGCTTCGATCATCACTCCCAACTTGACTCCCGGGGTTTCCAACTCTTCGTATTTGGTGAAGGTGACGAAGTCATAGGCTGGCATGGGAAACTGCGGCATCTGCACATTCATCTGTTGGTGCTGCTTGCTGACCGGAATCTCAATTTCCCGCGAACCGACCAACAGGTAGCTGGCGGGGATGCGCCGGAACATCCGGCGGGGAATGCCGTAGCCGTAGCGGACATGGTTGCCGCCGGCCACCACCACCACCTGACGATCCTTGCCCGCATCACTTAGCAGGTAGCTGGCGAGGTTTTCTGCCATGGTTTCATCCCAGAGGGTCTGCACCCGCTGGAACCCATCAGCCGCCGCTCCGCCCATCTGATGCCCGGAATAGAATGCTTTGGTGGCTGCCATTTGGTAAGGATCATCGACCATTTGGGGCAATTGCTGGCGTTCTTCGTCGGTAAGCTTTTCGAGCGGGTTCATGCCGACTTTACGTTGCAGGCTCTTGTCGATATTCAGTGCAATGATCGGAATTTGTTGGTCGCGGCAATACACCAGCAGTTCGCGGTAGAGGGCGAAATTCATCTTCCAGGTGTTATACCAATCGGCTTCTTTAAGAAATTCCTTCTCGGTCAGGTCTCCTGCCACCCAGCGGTCGAGCACCGGTTGCTGGGCCGGGGTAAACATTTCCATCGCCAGGCTGGTTTTTCCCGGATTGCGCTTTTCCAGTGCTTGCAAAATTTCCAGCTGCAGGCGATGTGAGGCGGGATTGTCGTGTGTTTCACCGACGAAAACTACCTGGACCCGAGCCGCTTGGTCGAATAGCGCCTGCTGGTCAACATAGACGCCGGTTGGCAGGTGGTAAATGTCGCCGAGTTGGGGTTCACGCTCGGGAGGATAAGGGTTCTCCGGATCGCCCAGGTGGACGTGACCGGGTTGACAGGCAGCCAAAAGCATCAGTACAGCAAAAAGTGCCAGGTGTCTAAGTAGCATGAGCTCCCCCATAGAAGGTTTAGTAGATGTTTTTTGCGTAGAAAATCTCGGTCATCTCCTGCTCGAGGATTTTTTTCACCTTGTCCCGTTCGGTGTCTGACAAGTCTGCGTAAGTGGTCGAGAACAGATAGTTGTTGAGATCGAAATCTTTCAGCAACATCTTGGTGTGGAACAGGTTCTCCTGGAAAATGTTGATATCGACGCACTGATAATTGTCCCGGATACTTTTTTGAATATACTGCTGAATCGAGTGGATCCGGTGGTCGATATAGTGTTTTTTGCCGCGGACATCGCGAGTGAAGCCGCGGACCTTGTAATCCAGCAGGACAATATCCGATTCGAAGGAGCTGATCAGGTGGTTGAGCGCCTTCAGCGGACTAATTTTACCACAGGTGGAAACATCGACATCAACCCGAAAGGTAGAAATTCCAGATTTTGAATCGGTTTCCGGATAGGTGTGGATGCAGAGGTGGCTTTTGTCCAGGTGGGCCAAGACCTGTTCCGGCTTGGGGTCGACTGGCTCTTCGGCAATCAGGATGGTGACTGAGGCGCCCATCGGATCGTAGTCCTGGCTGGAGATGTTGAGAATGTTGGCCCCGATGATTTCCGTCACCTCGGTCAGGATTCGGGTCAGCCGGTCGGCATTATATTCTTCGTCGATATATTCCAGGTATTCCTTGCGCGCTTCGGGACGCCGCGCATAACAGATATCATAGATGTTGAAGGAAAGACTTTTGGTGAGATTGTTGAATCCACGTAGCTTAATTTTCGGCCGGCGGCGGGGGCGAATCGGTTTTTTCGGGCTCATCGGCAGCAATCTCCTGAACGGTACCGGACCTGGGCCCGGTACCGTAATAACTGCTTTTCAGACAGAAGAAAAGGGCCGATTATACGGTTCCAAAAATCAACCGGCAACAGCTTTTTTGCCGCTGCGTTCGTTCATGACTTTGTAGGCACACAAGGCTCCGCACATGGTGCAGGCGCCGTGTTCTTCGTCAACCCCCGATTCGGCACGCAGGCGGCGGGCCTTGCCTGGATCGATCGCCAACTTGAACTGGCCTTCCCAATCGAGTTCTTTGCGGCAGCGAGCCATGGCGTTATCTTTTTCGATGGCACCCGGCACACCTTTGACGATATCTGCGGCATGGGCGGCGATCCGCACGGCCATGACGCCTTCGTGGACATCTTCGACGGTGGGCAGGCGCAAATGCTCGCTGGGGGTAACGTAGCAGAGGAAGTCGGCGCCGGCCGCGGCGGCGACGGTGCCCCCGATAGCTGAGGTAATATGGTCGTAGCCGGGGGCAATATCGGTAACCAATGGGCCGAGGACATAAAAAGGTGCGCCATGGCAGAGCCGCTTTTGCAGCTTGATGTTCGCTTCGATCTGGTTCAGCGGGACATGACCAGGGCCTTCGATCATCACCTGGATGCCTGCCTCCTGAGCTCGCTGGGTCAGTTCGCCGAGCAGGATCAGCTCATGAATCTGAGCGCGATCGGTGGCATCGGCCAGACAGCCGGGCCGGAAGCCGTCGCCAAGGGAGAGGACAGCATCGTAGGGGCGGACGATTTCGAGCAACCGGTCGAAATGTTCAAACAGCGGGTTTTCAGCGTTATTGTGCAACATCCACTCGACGGTGAAAGAGCCACCGCGCGAGACCACTTCCATGATCCGGCCCTCTTGTTCCATCCGCTCGACTGTGCCACGGGTGACGCCACAATGGACGGTGATGAAGTCGACACCGTCTTCCAGGTGTTTTTCCACCCCGGCGAAAATGTCTTCAACGGTCATATCGACGATCGGCTTGCCCTGGTTCAGCACCGCATCGCAGGCCGCCTGATAAAGGGGCACGCTGCCAATGCAAAGATCAGTCTGGGAGATGATCGCTGCGCGGATTTCATCGATCGGGCCGCCGGTTGATAGATCCATGATTGCATCGGCGCCGGCAGCGGCAGCGACCTTGGCTTTTTCCAGCTCTTTGTCGATGCTGGTATCGTCAGAACTGGTCCCGAGATTGGCGTTGGTTTTGGTGCGTAAGCCTTCCCCCACAGCCAGCGGTGGGGCGTTGGTATGCTTGTTGTTGCGACAGATGACGGCGGTTCCGGCTGCGATCTTCTGGCGGAGGATTTCCGGGTCGATATTTTCAGTTGCGGCGGCCTGCCGCATCAGCTCACTCACCTGCCCGGCGCGGGCCATTTCCAACTGGGTCATACGAAACGTCCTTCAAATAAGAGAAAAATAGCGCTTACACCTATGTTGAATGGTAAGCGCTACGTGTGAACAGTAGAAGCCATACTCATGAGTAAGCAGATTAACCCACCGAGGCATCCTCATGCAAGAGCAGCATTGCCGCTTTGATATGATTGACTGGGCCATGGCCTCTGCCAAGCGGCTCGCTATGCTCGATGGCCAGACTGATAAAGCGTTTGGCCCGTTCGACCGCATGGCGCAGCGGATAGCCCTGGGCGAGGAAGGTGGCGATGGCAGAGGAGAGGGTGCAGCCGGTACCGTGGGTGTTGATGGTGTCAAAACGAGGCCCAGTTAGTTGGATTTCCTCGTCGCCGAGCAATAAAATGTCGGTAGCCTCAGCATTCAGGTGTCCCCCCTTGATCAGCACGTTGCGGACCCCCAATTGCTGCAGCGCGCGTCCGGCGTCGACCATCTCGGTGACATCACGCGGTTCGATTCCGGTCAGGGTTTCGACTTCCGGTAGGTTGGGGGTCAGCAAATAGGCCTGCGGCAACAGTTGGGTCATCAGGCTGTCGTGGGCTCCGGGGTCGAGCAGCGATTCGCCCCCCTTGGCAACCATCACCGGATCGACCACCGCCAGCAGCGAGCGCTGTCTGATGACCCTGGCAATGCGTGAAACGATTCCACCCCAACTGAGCATACCGGTTTTAATCGTGTCGGTGCCGATATCGTCGAGAACCGCATTAAGTTGCTTGAGAACAAAATCGGTGTGCACTTGATAGGTTTCTGCTACCCCGAGAGTGTTCTGTGCCGTCAGCGCGGTGAGGACAGTGCTGGCGTAACTGCCAAGTAAGCTGATAGTTTTGATGTCGGCCTGAATGCCGGCGCCGCCGCTGCAGTCTGAGCCGGCAATCGTCAGCACCCTACCGTTGGGGGCCGGGCGATTCCGGTTGAAGAGCAAGGAGAATTCGCGGGCAGAGCGGGCCGGATCAGCATCGGCCATGATCGAAGAAATAACCGCCACTGAGTCTGCACCGGCTTCTAATGCCTCGAACGCCCGCTCCGGAGTCATGCCGCCGATCGCCACCAGGGGCACCCTCACTGCCCGTCTGACTTTGCTCAGGGTGTCTATGCCGACGTTCTGGGTGTCTGCTTTGGTATCGGTGGCGAAAATACTGCCGATGGCGACATAGTCCGCACCTTGTGCCTCAGCTTTCAATGCTTCTTCGACACTGTGGGTCGAGATGCCGATCAGTTTGTTGCCACCAAGCAGTTGCCTGGCCTGAACCGCCGGCATGTCATCCTGGCCCAGGTGGACCCCGTCGGCATCAACCTCGCGGGCCAGTTCCGGCAGGTCGTTGATGATCAACTTTGCCGCGTGTTGATTGCAGAGTTCGCGCAGCTTGATCGCCATTTCCTGGCGGGTATCGGGCAGGGTGTGCTTGGCGCGGTATTGAACAATTTTTGTCCCTCCTGCCAGCGCTGCTTTGACTTTTTGCAGCAGTTGGTCTCCTTGGCTGTCGTCGGTAATCAGGTAAAGACCAGAGAACATCGGCAAGCTCCTGTAGAGGAAAATCGAAAAAAGTGATCGGCTACTTGCTCAGGCGAGAACAATCCGCTGGTTGAGCAGGTCAATTTCACTGATCTTGCCATTGAGTTGACTGGTTTTACCGAAGGAATCGATCAGCTTCAGACCATCTTCCTGCACCAGGATGGTGGCAATTTCATCCAGCTCGGTTTCATTGTCATTGCTAATCAGCTTGAACGGGCCATAATCAAGACACATGGGTAAAGCTCCTTTGTCGGGACCGGAGTCGGTTGCTAATCTATTGTTAAAAAACGCCAAATTTTATCAGGCGGAGCTCTACGCTGTCAATCAGTCTTTCCGTCGGCTCGGCACTTTACAGCAATGATTAAGCAGTATATGTAATAGTTATTCGGCCATACTGGAATGGCTGAGCAGCATTTTGAGGAGTATGCAGACAGTGAGCGGTGAATTCCCCCCACGCCCGAGTTGGGCTGAAATCGATCTCGCTGCTTTGGAGCATAATCTGCGCCAGGCGCAGCAGTTTTGTCTGCCGTCGCAGCGGGTGCTGGCTGTTGTTAAGGCCGATGCTTATGGCCATGGTGCGATCCCGGTAACACGCCGTTTGCTGGCGGCTGGGGTGGCGGATTTTGCCGTTGCCACGCTTGAAGAGGCCATTCAGCTGCGTCAAGCTGGAATTGCTGAGCGGTTATTGGTGCTGGGGGGCTGTTATCCGGGGCAGGAGGCGGCTTTTTTAGACTATCGGTTGATGCCGGCCCTGCTCGATCCGCAAACCGCGGTGCGGCTTGACGCCGAAGCCCGCCGCCGCCAGGCCCTGCTGCCGGTACACCTGAAGGTCGACAGCGGCATGGGCCGGGTCGGTTTTCTTCCCGAGCAGCTGCGGGACTTTCTGCCGCAACTGAAGAAACTCTCCGCTTTGCAGGTGGAGGGAGTAATGTCACACCTGGCTTGCGCTGATGAGCCGGAGTCGCCGGTGACGATGGGGCAGCAGGAATGTTTTCGAGCGATTTTGCAGTTGCTGGCTGATGTCGGCATCGCGCCGCGCGAGATCCATCTCAGCAACAGTGCCGGATTGGTCGGCTGGAATTTTCCCGAAGCGACCTTGGTGCGGCCGGGGATAATGCTCTACGGCGGTTTGCCGGCGGCCGGGTTCGCCGATCGCCTGGAGCTGAAACCGGTGCTCCATCTGCGCAGCTGTATCTCCCAGTTGCGCCAGTTGCCGCAGGGCAGCGGAGTCTCCTACGGACATAATTTTCATGCCGGACGGGACAGCTTGGTGGCGGTGCTGCCGATCGGCTACGCTGATGGCTATAATCGTTTGTTCAGCAACTGCGGTCAGGCGATTTTGCATCAGCGGAAGGTTTCGGTGATCGGTCGGGTCTGCATGGATTGGATAATGCTTGATGTTACCGATGTCCCCGGTGTTGCGGTCGGTGATTGCGTCACCCTGCTCGGTTCTGCCGATGGACTGACGATCACTGGCGATGATTGGGCGCAGACTCTGCAAACGATCTCCTATGAAGTGTTCTGCCGTATCGGCAGCCGAGTGCCGCGCCGCTATTTGCAGGAGGGTCGGTGAGCGGTTTGCGGCTTGGGCTGGACTTAGGCACCACCAGCCTGGCTGGCAAGCTGTGGGATGCTCAGGGCCAGCTGCTGGCCGAAGCGACCGAGGTGAATCCTCAGCAGCGCCTTGGTGACGATGTTATCCAACGGATGGAAGCCGCCCTGACCGGCTCCGGTACCCAGCTGCAGCAGTTGCTGGTCGAGGGGATCAATCGGCTGACTGAGAAACTGTTGTTGCAGGCAGATTGTCAGCTGGAGCAGCTCTCTGCGGCAGCGGCTGCCGCCAATCCAGCGATCAGTCACTTGCTTGTCGGCCAACCGGTGGCGCAGATTTTATATCCTCCGCACCGTTGTGCCTATACGGCGGGTGAGTCTCTCGAGCCTAGTTATAGCAGGTTGATCCTGCCCGTCCCCCTGTACCTGCTGCCGCTGGTCAGTGGCTATGTTGGTGGGGACCTGCTGGCGGTGTTGTTGGGAGATCCCCCTGAACAAGGCCCGACGCTCTATATCGATTTAGGCACCAATGCCGAACTGGCGCTCTGGAATGGGCAGCGTTGGCTGGCGACCTCGGTCGCCGCCGGACCCGCTTTCGAGGCCGGAAATCTTCGTTGTGGGATGACGTTTGCCCCTGGCGCTGTGACCGCAGTGGGGATTGCTGGGGATCGCTTGAGTCTAAGGGTTGCCGGTGAGGGAAGACCGGAAGGGCTTTGTGGGAGTGGCCTGTTTTCTGCCATTAGCTGTAGCGTTCAGGCCGGCCTGATTACTGCGGACGGCAGACTTCGGGCGGCTGCCGAAATCGATAGCAATTTAGCCCGTTACCTGGTCGCAACCAGCGACGGCAATGCCCTGCAACTTTATCGCGATGCCGATCACTGTTTGCAGATCAGTCAGGCTGATCTGCGGGCCTTCCAGCTGGCCAAGGGAGCCGTCAGGGCGGGAGTGGATTGCTTGCTGCAGCGAGCCGGAATGAAATCGGAGCAGCTGCAGTCGGTCCGAATTGCCGGTGCCCTGGGTGGGGCCCTGCCGGGCGCAGCACTGAAAGGGGTTGCCATGCTGCCGGAAAATGTGCTAGAAAAGTGCCGTTTTCTGCCGGGAGCGGTCCTTGCTGGAATCCTGCTGGTGATGAGCCGGATCGATGGCAAAGAGTGCGTTGCTGAGCTCGCGAAAAAAGTGAAGGCGTACCCGTTATCGGGGACACCAGCCTTCGAAAAAGCTTTTCTGGCCGCGCTTGACTTTTCGTAGGACCAGATAGACTTAAAGAGTATTGTATGATTGGACAGTCACTTGACTGTCCTTTCTTCGTTTTTTCAGAATCTTACGTTTACATAGCGCACTTCAGAAACATTTCTTTTTACGGATTTAATAGAAAGGACCAAAAATATGGCAGCGATCAAGCGTGCATTGATTTCGGTTTCGGACAAAGCCGGAGTCCTTGATCTGGCCCGTGAGCTGAACAGCTTCGGCGTGGAACTTCTCTCTACCGGCGGAACCGCTAAAATGATCCGTGAGGCAGGCATTCCGGTCATGGATGTCTCTGATTACACCGGTTTCCCAGAGATGATGGACGGTCGGGTGAAGACCCTGCACCCCAAGGTGCATGGTGCGCTACTCGGTCTGCGGGACAATCCTGAGCATGTCGATGCCATGGCCAAGCATGACATCGAGCCGATCGATATGGTGGTGGTCAATCTCTACCCCTTTGAGGCAACCGTTGCCAAACAGGACTGCAGCCTGGTGGATGCCATCGAGAACATCGATATCGGCGGACCGACCATGCTGCGCAGTGCGGCCAAGAACAACAAGTTTGTCACCGTGTTGGTCGATCCGCGCGATTATGAAACGGTGATTGCCGAGATGAAGCAGAACAGCGGTGAAATTTCCCAGGAGACCAATTTCCACCTGGCAGTCAAGGTTTACCAGCATACCGCTGCCTATGACGGTGCCATCTCCAACTGGCTGGGGAAAAAGACCGCCGCGGAGCATGCCGATTTCGCTCCGAGCCTGACGTTGCAGTTCCAGAAGGCGCAGGGCATGCGTTACGGCGAGAACCCGCATCAGAAGGCGGCTTTTTACGTCGAAAAAAATGTTGCCGAAGCTTCGATCGCAACCGCCCGCCAACTGCAGGGCAAGGAGCTCTCCTACAACAATATCGCCGATACCGATGCCGCCCTTGAGTGTATCAAGCAGTTCAATGAAGGTCCGGCCTGCGTCATCGTCAAGCACGCAAATCCCTGTGGTGTGGCATTGGGCAGCGACCTGCTCGAAGCCTACCAGCGGGCCTTCTCGACCGATCCCGAGTCGGCCTTCGGTGGTATCATCGCCTTTAACCGGGAGCTGGATGCCGAGACCGCCAAGGCGATCTGCGAAAAGCAGTTTGTCGAAGTGATCATCGCACCCAAGGTCTCTGCAGCTGCCGTTGAAGTTATTGCGGCGAAGAAGAACGTCCGCCTGCTCGAATGTGGCGAGTGGCCGGCAGAAACTGCCCAGCGCTGCGACTTTAAGCGGGTTAACGGTGGCCTGTTGGTACAGGATACCGACCTGCTGTTGAGTGCTGACCTGCAGGTGGTGACCAAGCGGGTGCCGACCGCCAAGGAGCGCGAGGATCTTGAGTTTGCCTGGCGAGTGGCCAAGTTCGTCAAGAGCAATGCCATTGTTTACGGCAAGGATGGCATGACCATCGGTGTCGGCGCTGGCCAGATGAGCCGGGTCAATTCAGCGCGAATCGCCGCCATCAAAGCGGAACATGCCGGGCTGGAAGTGAAAGGGGCGGCAATGGCCTCTGATGCTTTCTTCCCTTTCCGTGACGGTATCGACAATGCAGCTGCGGTCGGCATCACGGCGGTCATTCAGCCAGGCGGTTCAATCCGCGATGAGGAAGTCATTGCCGCGGCCGATGAAGCCAACATTGCTATGATTTTTACCGGGATGAGACACTTCCGTCACTGAGCAGCATCGGTGGATACGATGTAGGGGCGCCATACATGGAGCCCGGAATTTAGGTGTGGGCTCGGCGGGCGAGACATGCCTCGCCCCTACAATCTGTTCAAAACAAGGAGTTTGAATATGAAAGTTCTGGTTGTCGGTGGTGGCGGTCGCGAACATGCCCTTTGTTGGAAGCTGGCCCAGTCGCCGTTGGTTGAGACCCTCTACTGTGCACCGGGCAACCCCGGTATCGCCGAGCTGGCCGAATGCGTCAACATCGCCGCTGATGAAATCGAGACGCTGTGCGAATTCGCCCAGGCGGAGGAGATTGATCTGACCCTGGTCGGCCCGGAAGTGCCGCTGACCATGGGCATTGTCGATATGTTCCAGGCCGCCGGTCTGGAAATTTTCGGCCCGAATAAAGCCGCCGCCCAGATCGAGGGGAGCAAAGGTTTCTCGAAAAATCTGATGGCCAAGTACCATATCCCGACCGCTGACTATCAATCGTTCACTGAGCACGCTGATGCCGTAGCCTACATCAAAGAGCAGGGGGCACCGATCGTCGTCAAGGCGGACGGCCTGGCCGCGGGCAAAGGGGTTATCGTTGCCATGACCGAAGCGCAGGCGATCGCCGCGGTGGATGACATTATGCTTGACCAGGTGTTCGGCGAGGCCGGGGCCAGCGTGGTGATCGAGGAGTTCATGGAGGGTGAGGAGGCCTCCTTCTTCGCCTTCACCGACGGCAAAAACATCCTGCCGCTCGCCTCCTCCCAGGATCACAAGCGGGTCAACGATAACGACGCAGGGCCGAACACCGGCGGTATGGGCGCTTACTCACCTGCTCCGGTGGTTACGGCTGAACTGCATGACCAGATTGTCGAGACTATCGTCAAGCCGACCATCGCCGGGATGGCCGCTGACGGCTGCCCTTACAGCGGCATCCTCTATGTCGGGCTGATGATCAAAAACGGCAAGCCGCGGGTGGTTGAGTTCAATGCCCGCTTCGGCGACCCGGAAGCCCAGCCGCTGTTGATGCGGATGAAGTCGGATATCGTGCCGGTCTTGCAGGCCTGCGCTCGCGGTAAACTGCAGCAGGAAGCGATTGAGTGGCACGACAAGGCGGCTGTCTGTGTGGTGATGGCCAGTGGTGGTTATCCGGCCAACTTCGAGAAGGGCCTGCCGATTTCCGGGTTTGCTGAGGCCGCGCAGATCGAGGACCTGATGGTCTTCCATGCCGGCACCAGTTTGCAGGATGGCCAAATTGTTAACAATGGTGGCCGGGTGCTGGGTGTGACCGGTCTGGGGAATTCCGTAAAAGAGGCAATCGCCAAGGCTTACCAGGGGGTTGCCGTAATCCGCTGGGATAAGGTTCATTACCGTAAAGACATTGGCGCTCGCGCTCTGAATCGCTAATAAAAGCAAAGCAGGAGTAAAAAGATGGGTGATAAAAAACCGTTGGTCGGTATTCTGATGGGCAGTGACAACGACTATGCCGTTATGGTTGAGTCGGCCAAGATTCTCAAGCAGTTCGAGATCCCTTTTGAGATGATCGTATCCAGTGCCCACCGTACGCCGGAACGCACCGCAAAGTACGTCAGTGAGGCCAAAACCAATGGGATCAAGGTGTTGATCGCTGGAGCCGGCGCGGCTGCTCATCTGGCCGGGGTGGTGGCGGCTGAAACGACTCTGCCGGTGATCGCCGTGCCGATCGATGCCACCTCTCTGCAAGGCCTGGATGCGCTTTTGGCGATGGTGCAGATGCCGGCGGGCATTCCGGTGGCGACTATGGCCATCGGCCCGGCCGGGGCACGCAATGCGGGGATTTTTGCCGCGCAGATTCTGGCTACCGCCGATCAGAAGGTTGCCGGTCAGTTGACGGAATTCAAACGTGAGATGGCCGCCGGGGTGATCAAGAAGTCGGCTAAATTGCAGGAGCGGCTGGCGGCCGATGGGTTCGCCTGAGGGTTCTGCGAAACTGTATACAATATACACTTTTAGGGTTGACACTTGAGTGAAATGTGATTTAATTTGGCTTCGGTTATAGGTTCATTAATATTCCTAAGGGAGGAAAACAAATGAAGAAGATGCTCGTATTGATGGTTGTTGCTGCTCTGGTTGCCGGTTCTGCTTTTGTCGCGCTTGCCGACAATGGTCCGGAAACCATCACCCTGGAAGCAAGCATGGGAAATATTACCTTCCCGCACGCTGTTCACCAAGGTATGGAGGGTGTTGGTTGCAACGCCTGTCACCACAATGGTGAAGCAACGGCTGTTGCTGCCGATCCCAATTGCCACGCCTGTCATGGTGCAAAGGACGGTGTTCCTGCAACGAAGAAAGTTTTCCACAAGCTGTGCAAAGACTGCCATAAGGAAAAAGGCGGCAATGCACCGACCAAGTGTAAAGGCTGCCACGTCAAATAAGTTATTCCTGATTTTGTAAATTGCATGAGCCAACCTGGGTTTCCCAGGTTGGCTTTTTTTTATTTAAAATCTGGCATCAATGGAGTGTTTCTAGTATAGTTAGCCCCAGCTCATAAAATAATAATAATGGGCTTGGGAGGTTTTTGCATGCTCCAGGTTCGACTCATACTGATTTTGGCAGCGCTTTTCTGCGTTGCTTCACCCCTGCTGGCAGCAGACAGCTGTGTGACTTCAAGCTGCCACGCCAATTATGGGCAGGCTCGTTATGTCCATGGGCCAGTGGCCGCCGATGGCTGTGTGCTCTGTCATCAGACGACGGTTGCTGCTCATCCGCAAGGCCCGCAGGATTTTACTCTGATGGCCGATGGCACTGATCTTTGCTATCGCTGTCATAGCAGTAAAACCGGTGAGGATCCGGTGATTCATCCGATATTGGAAGAGGGCTGTATCGGTTGTCACTCACCCCACCAGGGGGCGAATCAGTTTTTTCTTTATGCTGAGGATCGCTCACTCTGCTATCGCTGCCATGAAGATAAAACCAGCGGCTATGCCTATCTGCATCCACAGCTTGAAGAAGGCTGTCTGAGCTGTCACAAACCCCACTCCGGTAAAGCCAAAGGGATGTTGCCGACCGCGGGTGCAGAGTTCTGTCTCGGCTGTCACGATGACCCCGCAGCAGGGCAGCCGGTTCTGCATACACCGGTGGGGCGCGGCGATTGCGTCGCCTGTCATAATCCACACGCCGAAAATGCCCCGAAGATGTTGCCAGCTGAAGGTCAAAAGCTCTGTTTCGGCTGCCACGATGATTTCCTCACTGGCCAGCGGGTGGTGCATCCGATTATCAGTCAGGATGGTTGCACTGCCTGTCATGATCCGCACGGTGGGCAGGCGGCCAACAGTCTGCCAGCCTCCGGCGCCGCACTCTGTTATCGCTGTCATGAGGATAAAGCCGCTGGCGAGGGGACTACGCATCCACCGGTCGCCGCCGGTGATTGTCTCGGCTGCCACGATCCGCATGCGACCAACAACCCGGCCATGCTTCGAGCTGCCGGCAGCGACCTATGCTACCTCTGTCATGAGAGTAAAACCGCTGGCAAAGCTTATGCTCACGGACCGGTCGGGGCTGGAGCCTGTACCGACTGTCACGACCCGCACCAGGGTAAAGAGGCAGCGATGTTACCCTCAGTCGGTGCTGATCTCTGCTACGAATGCCACGAAAGTATGATTTCTCAGGATTATGATCACCGCCCGGTTGCCGATGGCGCCTGCGGCGATTGCCATGATGTCCACGCCTCGGATGCCAAGTTCCAACTGGCGGCGCCAGGAAATCAGCTCTGTTCTCTCTGTCATACCGATAAGCAGAGCCTGGATGAAATGCCGAATGTCCACCCGGCGGTGACCGACGGCTGTACCTCCTGTCACAATCCCCACACTGGAAATTATCCCTACATGCTGCCGGCCCAAGGAGTCGATTTCTGCGGTGAGTGCCATGCCGATATCTCGGCTATCGCCAATAACTCTTCGGTCAAGCATGGGGCTATGGATGGTGGCTGTATCGCCTGCCATGATCCCCATGGCAACGGCAATCCGCGGATGTTCAACGCAAAAGAAGAGATTTTCTGCATCAGCTGCCACGCTGAGATGGGAACGGCTATCGCCAGCTCCAGCAGTCAGCACCAGCCGGTTGAAGAAGGAGCCTGCTGGGGGTGCCACAATCCGCACGGCTCAGATACGTTCAGCCTGCTCAAGGCAAGCTATCCGGAACCCTTTTACGCCGGGTTTGATGAAGATAAGTTCCAGCTCTGTTTCAGTTGTCACGATAGTCGGGCCTTTTTATATGAGCGCACTTCGGAACTGACCGGTTTCCGCAACGGCGACCGTAATCTGCATTTTCTGCATGTCAACAAGGCAACCAAAGGGCGGGTCTGCAAAACCTGCCATGGGGTGCATGGGGCTGACCAGATCAAGCTGGTGAAAAGCCGTATCCCCGGCTTTGGTCGCTGGGAAATTCCGATCAACCTGCAAAAAGGTGTCGATGGCGCTACTTGTACTGTCGGCTGTCACAAACCGAAAACCTACGATCGCTCCCGACCGTATCCAAACGATTAAGGTTGGAGCATAATAACGAGTATGAACTTGCGAACTCTTCTTTTTCTGATCGTTCTTTCGGCTTTGACCGGTTGTGCTGGCAAGGCCCCCGAACAAGGCAAGCGGTTTTTCTGGCCGATCGGATCTTTCGAGCCAAAGATCGAGTACCTCGATTTTTACCAGTCGGACCGGGATGTTAAACACACAGAGAGCGCCTTTTCTCAGG
>CAMYNC010000075.1 GCA_947259685.1 uncultured Desulfuromonadales bacterium
TCACGAAATTTGAGACTTAAAAAAACCGCCTAGCTAGCTAGAGGCGGTCCACACAAAGCAATTCAGATAAACAGCTTGATCACCCCGCCCAAAGTGAAATCGTTGCGTTTTCATCCGAGGTTCGAGTGCCGGGCTAAAACCTGTTGAATTACTTGAATTTTCATTCGCCTCTGATAGAAGTTAAGAGCGAGCTTCGGCGAGGAGGAGTTGCTCACAGCGCAGGTGCAATCCCAGAAAAAGAAATTTCTTTTCAACAATTTCTGATACCGATGGCAGGCATTGAATCACGACCTTGTTGATGACAAATTTCTTGCCAGAGATCGTCATTCGGAAAATATCGCCTCAATTAAATAGGCGCCTCGGGGGAAGAGTCATGGCTGACGCAGACGAAACCATTATTAGGGAATCGGGAAGAGGCTCATCTTTCAGGTTTCCGGTACTGGCCAAGGACGACATTACCACCCTAGCCCATTACTACCGCGCGGAGCTGTCGCGTATGATGAGCTGGCGCGACCGGCTCGACCGTACAACCAACTGGGCCATTGGTGCCGTGACGGCAATGCTCTCGATAACTCTCGCCACGGCCCGGGCGCACCATGGTGTACTTATATTCTCGATGCTGGTGGTTTTCCTGCTTCTCCAGATCGAGTCGCGACGATATCGCTTCTTTCACCTCTTTCGGAACCGGGTACGTCTCCTGGAACGAAACTACTACAGTCCTTTTTTCGATCCCGAGAAGCCAACTATGTCCCCCGATTGGGCAACGGAACTTTCAGAAACCTTGCGGCATCCCAAGTTCACCATCAGTCGCCGCCAGGCGATGGCGCGTCGACTGGCGCGAAACTACTGCTGGATCTTTCTGATTCTGCTTGCCGCCTGGCTGTTGAAGGTCAGCACCGCAGCGTTTAAACCCAGAACCGGCGAAACGGAGTTCATCCATTCGTTTGAGGGATTCCTGCACAACACAGCGATCGGCTACATTCCGGGTGAGGCTGTCCTGGCAAGCGTGCTGATCTTCTATGTCTGGCTTTTCTACGTCATGCTCCGGCACCGAACTGAAGAGGGAGAGTTGACCTTCGGCGAGGTCCACGTCTGACCCTCCCCCATTTCCATTTGACCGTCCGAGGAATGATCCTTGACAGGATGGCATTCCAACATCAAGCCCTTTTAAACTTTGCAGTAATACGCTCAAGAGCAGGTCCAGCCTATTTGAAATCAGTGAGGCTGCGCCCAAAATGGCAGCAGCCTCCACTTAATTCACCACATTTTGGACATTCTGTTTTCTCGACCCAAAACCAAATTTTGATATATAGGGAAAAACTTCACCATACATTTCAAACCGACGCAATAACCGCTTAAAGGCGATTATAGCCATTTAGTGCGGCGACCCGATATGCCTCCGCCATGGTGGGGTAGTTGAAGGTGGTATTGATGAAATATTTGATATTGTTGTATGGCGCCGGTTGGGCCATGATCGCCTGCCCAATGTGGAGAATTTCCGCTGCATTGTAGCCAAAACAGTGGATGCCGAGAACTTCCAGGGTTTCACGATGGAAGAGCAGCTTCAGCATTCCGGCCTTGTGATCGGTGATCTGGCCGCGGGCTAGGTGGCGAAAAAAGGAGTGCCCCAGTTCATAGGGGATGCGCTGCTCAGTCAACTCGTGTTCCGTCCTGCCAAGGCAACTAATCTCTGGCGATGTGTAGATACCGGTTGGGATATCTTTGACCAGACGCTCATCGCAGGTCCCCTCGGCGATATGTGTTCCCGCAAAACGCCCCTGGTCATAAGCTGCGCTCGCCAGGTTAGGGAACCCGACAATGTCACCGACCGCATAGATGTGTGGCAGGGCCGTTTGATAGGAGTCGTTTACGGCCACGTTCCCGCGATGGTCAATTTCGATACCAAGCGCCTCAAGTCCCATCCCGAATGAATTACCGGTGCGCCCATTGGCCCACAGCAACATGTCAGACTTGATGACTTTGCCAGTCTTCAGAACCAACACAACGCCATCATCATTCACCTCGACTCGCTCATACTCCTCATTTTGGCGAATCAGAATACCCTGCTCGTCACGCATGTGATAGCTGAGTGCGTTACTGATCTCTTCGTCGAGGTATTCGAGCAAGCGCTCCCGAGTATTGACTAGGTTAACCTTCACACCAAGTTCTTTAAACGACGAGGCGTACTCGCAACCGACCACTCCAGCGCCGTAAACCGTCAGAGTTCCGGGGAGGTCGCACATCTGAAGGATCGTATCGCTATCGACCACACGCGGATCTTCGAAGTTGACATCGTCTGGCCGGTAGGGATGTGATCCGCTTGCAATCACAAAATGGTCCGCCGTGAAATGACGAGAATTGCCAACCTCGTCGGTAATCTCGATACTGTAGGGACCAACAAAACGAGCAAAACCCTCGATCACCTCGACGTTGTTGCGCTCATAGAAACCCTCACGGTCGCGGACCTGCTGATCAACCACATTCTTTACAGCGGTCTTAAGCTCAGCGGCTGTCAGCTTGACGGGATGATGTCCCCGATCGAACATACGGTTTTTCTTCTCTTCGGAGTACTTTCTAACCACATGTATGAATGCCTTGCTCGGTATCGTTCCCCAGTGCGTACAGCCGCCCCCCACCAGTGAATATTTTTCTACGACGGCTACCGACTTGCCAGCCTTGGCCAGCTTGATCGAAGCTCCTTCGCCGCCTGGACCGCTGCCCACAACAATGACATCAAAGTGGGTTTTCTGTGCCTCCATTTTAGATTTCCTGTTTACAACTTTATAAGATTTGACTTCCAAACCAGCGCC
Source organism: uncultured Desulfuromonadales bacterium (assembly GCA_947259685.1). The sequence continues at coordinate 2,811 of CAMYNC010000075.1, forward strand.
CGCCGTCAAGTAGATGGTTTTAGAGGTACTCAGCAGGCACTAGGACTATAAATGAAGCGTACCATATTATTCTGCTGGAATAGCACGCCAGTACATATCAAGAGCATCAACACACCAAGGCGAGGTCAGTACTGGCTCCGCTTTTCTAATATCAAAATGATGGGGTCTTGAAACACGAAAACCGTCGGAGATTAACCGACGGCTTTCTTCTAATGTCACGATAATTGAGATACAGAAACAACGAAGCCCCGGATCATGCTATTGCTCCGCCAGTTCCCTGGTTATCAAGCTGCCCGCGGCCATCAGGCATCCCAGAGCGACAAACGCCAACTGGAACAGCCCGGCATCGCCGAGCATGCCGAGCAGAAGCGGTGCCAGACCGGCCCCCAGAAGGAAGCCGAAAGGAACCGTGTAGGCTACCACCTGGTTTCTCAGTTCAGCGGAGACAGATAAGGCCAGTGCCTTAAGGGCTGGAGGGAAAAAACAAACTACAAACAGCGGCTGAAGAAAGACCGGAACAAACAACCAATACCCCTGCAGTAAACCGATAAGAACCGTCAGCAGCCCCCCCGCAATGAGGGTGATCCGCAGGGAGCGGCGCACCCCGATCCGGTCGGTCAGCCACCCGCCGATAAGCACCACGGGAATACTCAGCGTTCGCGAAGCCGCCAGCATGCTGTTGCCCAGATCCCGTTCAATCCCCTGGTCGATAAAGTAGACCGGCAGCATCGAATAGATACCGAGCGTACTGCCTATTCCCAGGCCAAATAGCAGGACCAGTTTCCAGAATTTTTTCTGTCGGAAAAAATCCATCAGGGTGGTTAGTTCCGGGGCAACCCCCCGGCTCCCACCCTGGTCGGCATAAAGACGATGGGCGGCAACGATTCCCAGGGTCAGCACTCCCTGGAACAGTAAGACCTGCTGCCAGTCGAAAAAGCGCAGCAGAGCTTCCACCTGCAGCGGGGCAATGAACAAAGCGAAATTGGGCCCCAGCTCATGGACAGCCAGCCCCTTTCCCCAGTGAGCCGAGGGGATCAGCTCCGTCAGCTTCGCCATGCCCGCCGGAAGATAGAGCCCCGCCATGAAACCCAGCACGGCGACGAGTCCCCCGATCTGCCAATAATTGCGGCTGAAGGCGATGAAGATCAGGCTCAGGCCGAAGCCGGCGACGGAGAATTGAATCGTCTGGGTGAATGTCCAGCGGGAGGAGATTACTCCGGAAGCAAACAGACCGAGAAAATAGCCCAGCGCCGTGAGCAGAAAAAGGCTCCCGGTTCCAGCATGCGTGTAGCCCAGTTCCACCTCCATGACCGGTGCCAGTGGCGAGAGCAGAACGCGGGCAACAAAGTTCAAATAGAACAACAGGGTGAGAAAAAGCAGCGGAACAAGCCAGGGGTGTTTCTGCAACATTGCCATCTCCGGGAATTTAGGAGCCTATCATAACCCCAAATCTGAATCGCATGCGGTTTTTATTGACAATTTTTGAGACCAGCAGCCTATCCCCTTTTCCCCTTCTAGCTCTAACCGCTCAGTGTCAGTGCCGGCGGCCAGGCGGTATGCCAAGGAGTGGTAAACTGGTCTACAGAGGGACACAAATGGACCGCAATATTCATGAACTTGCCGAACTGCGCGACCGGACCGGGATCTTTCAGGACCGAGATCACGCAGGGCAGATCCTAGCCGGGCTCCTGGAGCCGTGGCGGCTTCAGAAGCCACTGGTGCTGGCCATTCCGGCGGGAGGCGTCCCGGTGGCGGCAGAGGTCGCCCGAAGTCTCGACTGTCCCCTCGATCTGGCAGTGGTAAGCAAGATAACCCTACCCTGGAACTCGGAGGCCGGATTCGGCGCCGTCGCCTGGGACGGGACGGCGGCTCTGAATGAAGAGATGCTCCCCCATCTTGGCCTTTCCCCGGAGCAGATTGCCGCGGGGAAGCGACAGACGTACGCCAAAGTCCGCCGTCGCGAGCAATTGTTTCGCGGCCGGCGCCCCTTTCCCGAGCTACAGGATAAAACAGCCATCTTAGTCGATGACGGTCTGGCAAGCGGCTTTACCATGACGGTGGCAGTACAGGCCCTGCGTCGATCCGGCAGCGATAAAATCATCGTAGCCATGCCGACCGGTCATCTCGAAGCCGTGCAGCGCCTGGCGGCACAGGTCGACGCCCTCTGCTGCACCAACATCCGCAGTGGCTGCAGTTTTGCCGTTGCGGCGGCCTATCTGCTCTGGCGCGATGTGACGGAGCAGGACGTTCTAGCACTTCTGCCGGAATTTTGGGATATGCAGTAAAGTGTTTCAGCGAGAATAACTTAAAGGTGGGGACAGATAGTGCAAAAACTAATTACTTTTGAAAAACAGTCGATACTTACTCTTCCGGGAGGGGGGAGGCACCTTTGGTCTCAATTCTTTTCATCCCTCCAGCTCTTATAGGGGTTTGAAATCCATTGGTATGAAAACGCATGCTAAATAAAAAAGCGACCCGGAATTCCGGGTCGCTACAATTTATCCACCGCTTGTGGGGAGGTGGCTCAAGTGCTAGACACAATGGCAGGATCTCCTCTTTCAGTTGCAGTTCGACACATCTCTTCCGTTACTCCAACTAAAGATTCAACATCGAGCAGGATTTTTACATCACTTTCAACCTTGCCCAGCCCCTGAATATAGCTTTGCTCTCTCTTGTGGCAAGGCGGAGGTTCAATCTGCTCTGCAGCAATTTCGACAACTTCATTGACACGGTCGACTACTAGGCCTGTTGTATGGTTGTTTACCTCCACAACAATGACACAGGTGCGTTCGTCATAGTCGCGGCTTGGCAGGCGAAACTTCAAGCGAACATCCATCACCGGAATAACTCGCCCGCGCAGATTGATGACCCCTTTGACCTCATCAGGCATATCCGGGACCTCAGTGATTTTCTGAATGCCGATGATTTCTGTGACATAATTTATGGCGATGCCATAGTCTTCATTATGCAAATGGAAGGTCAGAAACAGATCCCGTTGGGAATCCTCCATCTGCTGAAACACTTCTTGCTCAAGCGATTCTGCGACATTAGCCATACTCCTTGCTCCCTTCGACAGAATTGATATTCAAACCTGGCTTAGAACCTGCCAAAATCACTGTCATTCAAGGCAATCTGTGGTTGTTTTGCAGGAGCGTTCTGTTGCTCTTGTTCCATCTGTGTCCAGCCGACATTTGCCAGCACGCTGGATGGAGCATGGCTTGTCTGGCGTTGAAACTGCTGACCTTGTTTCAAGGTAAAGCGCTGCAACATCTGGCGCATCTGTTCGGCCTGGCTGGAAAGTTCTTCTGCGGCCGCTGCACATTCTTCAGCGCTGGCAGTGTTTTGTTGGGTGACCTGATCGATCTGGCTGACGCCCTGATTGATCTGCGCAACCCCCTGGGCCTGCTCAGTGCTGGCGGCGGCAATTTCACCGACCAGATCGGTGACCTTGCCGATACCGCCGACAATCTCCTGCAGTGCCCCAGCGGTCTGATTGGCAATGGCACTGCCGTTTGCCGTTTTATCCACTGAGCCTTCGATCAGCTCAGCCGTCTCGGCAGCCGCTTTGGCACTCCGGGCGGCCAGATTGCGGACCTCTTCAGCAACCACGGCAAAGCCTTTACCGTGTTGACCGGCGCGGGCTGCCTCGACTGCGGCGTTTAGCGCCAGCAGGTTGGTCTGGAAGGCGATCTCATCGATGGTTTTGATGATTTTGGAGATATTCTGACCGGCCTCGTTGATCTCAGTCATCGCCCCAACCATGGCCTGCATCTGGCTGCTGCCCTTTTCCGCGGCACTTTGGGCCTCTGCGGCCAAGCGGTTGGCCTGGCTGGCGTTTTCGGCATTGGTCGCCGTCTGTGCCGACATCTGGTTCAGGGAGGCGGAGATTTCTTCCAGGCTGCTGGCCTGTTCTGTGGCCCCCTGCGATAGCGATTGGCTGGAATCGGAGACCTGACCGCTGCCGGAAGCGATCTGCTCACCAGCCACCTGGATCTGACCCATGACATCGTTAAGGGCGGCGTTGGCCTTGGCCAGTGGGTGGCGGATGACACCGGTCGCCTCGAAGGTCAGGTTGCTGTCGGCGAGGGCTTCAAACGCGGCCAGCACCTCATCTTTCATATTGTCGGCAAAGCCGTCGAGGGCCTTGGCCATCTGACCGACTTCATCACGTTGGTCGAGATTGAGACGTAGATCGAGATTCCCCTTTTCAAGTTCCTCGATCATTCGGACCGTCGCTGAGAGTGGCTTGGTCACACTGCGAGAGACAAAGTAGACCAATAGCAGGGAGCCGACGATAGCTCCTGCCATAATCGTCAGGGTCAGAAAGAAAACCTTGGACAGCTCAGCTGCCACGTCATCCTGATAGACTCCTGCTCCGATGACCCAGTTCCATTCCGGAACCAGCTTGACAAAGGAGACCTTGGAGACCGGCTCGGCGAATCCCGGCTTGGACCACTGGTACTCAACCACACCTTCTCCGCTTGTTTTGGCCACCCGAACCATCTCCATGAACAGTGCCTTACCATCGGGATCGCGGTTGTTTGAGAGGTCTTTCCCTTCCAACTCAGGCTTGATGGGATGCATGACCATAGTGGGGGAAGTATCATTGATCCAGAAGTAGTTATTTCCATCAAAGCGGGTATGCCGAACAGCCTGTTTAGCCGCTTCCTGGGCTTCCACCGTGGTCATGTCACCGTTTTGGGCCTGCTTGGCGTAGTGGTCGACAATCCCCCAGGTTGATATGACCAGCTGTTGGACTGTGGACTCCTTGCCTTGATAAAGGTTGCTTTTTAAGCGTGAGTAGACCCAGCCGATCGTCAGTGAAAACACAATAATGATTGAGACACTTAGGAGAATAATCTTGTTGGCGAGTTTTAAATTCTTCACTTCAGCTCCCTCCGTCCGTTGTTGGTTCGTGGTTAGCGTGCAGCAAAAAATTTGGAGGGGAGAGCAAGTTGGGACGATTTGAGGCTCGGACTGATGACGTGGCCCCCCTCTCCGAGCCGTATACGAGTAAACCATAATTAGTATTTCTTCACATGTCAACCATGAAACTCATTTAATTCGATAAAAGTTCATTCAAAACAATATCTTACCGACCTAGTAAGATATTGTTAATGGTCGACCTGTCCGCTTACAGCATGAAATATGTGCTCAAACCGGCTCTTGCCCATAATCAATTGATCATTTCTTCTGTTGGCCAGAAAATATAGAGAAAATATAGAGTTGCGACAATATTTCATGGATGATATATTTTATCATTATTGGTGTTTGTATTCCTTTAGGGGGTGTAATGAAGAAAAAGATTTTGGTCGTGGAGGATGAGGAACTTCTGCTCAAGCTTGAAGTTATTGTGCTGAAGCTGAGGGGATATGACGTAAAAGCGGTATCAAATGGTCAAGCGGCTCTAGATGCATTGATCGAGGAAAAACCGGATCTTGTACTACTTGATGTATTGCTCCCAGACACGAACGGTTTTGAGATCTGCCAGCACATCAAGAATACCCCCTCCACCAAAAACATTCCGGTAATTTTGCTATCGGGAAAAACGACCACTGAAGATATGCTGAGGGGACAGCAGGTGGGCGCAGATGACTACCTCACAAAACCTTTCAAATCTGCCGTTCTCGTAGAGACAATAGGTAGCTTTTTAAACAGGGAAATTGCTGTATAGCTTTTTGGAATTAACTGGGTTGGTTGTTCAAGATTTTAAAATCACTCCTTTAAACACGCGAAAGCTCCACGAATACCAGATCGTGAGACTTTCTTGCTTTGCTCTATATTTGATGCACTCGCAAAAACATAATTCTGATAACTAGCTAAAAAGATTAAACTATTTGTGTTTATGTCCTTGTGTCAGTACGTGGCCCATGGTATATTCAAACAGTACGACATGTTCAATCCGTTCGAGCACCTTGGCCCGAAACGACTGGCCCTTTTGGAGTCATCATGGGCGCATCTGTTCCGGGAGGAGATACTCCACAAGCTGCCGGTAGAGAAGCTCTTTCCTTTGTTCAGTGAGCATTCTGGTCGGCGTACCAAGGAACTGTATGCCATGCTGGGCATTGTCCTTTTGCAGCAGCAGTTGGATCTGACCGATGAAGAGGCGATTCAGCAGTTCTCCTTCAATATCATGTGGCACTATGCGCTGAATGTCTCCGACAAATCGGACTTCAGCTCCTATGTCTCCCCCCGCACTCTCTGGAACATGCGGGATATCGTCGGCAGGCTTGGCCTGGAAGAGTCGATCTTTGAAAATGTTTCTAGCGCGCTCACGAAGCTCTTTGATCTTGATCCGTCAAAGCAGCGTCTGGATTCGGTCCACATCTTTTCCAATATGGCCCATCTGGGCAGAATCCGGTTGTTTGTCCGCACCATCCGGAAGTTCCTGGTCAACCTCAAGCGCCATCGCGCTGACCTGTACGAGGAGCTTGGTGATGTCGCCATCCGGTATGAGGAGAAAAACGACGGACGGTTTGCCGTGAAGCCCAGCGAATCATCCCGGACGCTCCAGGAAGTCGGCAACGACTGCTTTCTGCTGGTGGAGCGGTTCAAGGATCAGGGCGCCGTTGTTTCCATGTCCAGTTATCAGCTTCTGGTGCGGTTGTTCAATGAGCAGTGTGTGCTTGAAAAAATCGCTGCCGCCACGCAGGTGATCATCAAATCGAACAAGGAAGTACCCTCCGATTCGCTGCAGAACCCATCAGACCCCGATGCCGGCTATTGCGGCCACAAAGGGAAAGGGTTCCAGGTGCAGGTGATGGAGACCTATTCACCAGACAAGAGCCAGCCGAATCTGATCACCCACGTCAAGGTTGAGGCGGCTCACGAGAACGACGCCCATGCGCTGCTTCCGGCGATCGAGGATGCGGCAAAGCGGGAAATGGCACCGACAGAACTACTGGCTGATTCCCTCTACGGCAGCGACGATAATGTGGCAAAAGCCAAAGAACTCGGTGTTGAGGTCGTCTCGCCAGCTATGGGGGCTGCGGCAGAGGGCCTTAGCCTAGCCGATTTTACCTTCACCGCTAGAGATGACCTGATCGCCTGTCCCGAAGGGCAGAAACCGCAACGGGTCAAGACCGGCAAGAAGGGCGGCAAAATCACCCACTTCGACAAAGCCACCTGCGACACCTGTCCCCGGCAATCCGACTGTCCGGTGAAGCGTGAGAAGCGCAACTCAACCATCCGTTATGACGCCAAGTCACTGCGGCTGGCCAGACGACGGGCCAAGGAGAAGACGGATTCCTTCCGCGAAGCCTACCGGTTCCGTGCCGGCGTTGAGGCCACCATGTCCGACCTTGACCGAATCACCAGACTCAAGCATCTGCGGGTCAGGGGGATGCCTCAAGTCAGAGTGTCAGCAGTGCTGAAAGCGACGGGGCTAAACATTCTGCGCGCAACGACGTTCAGAAATCGCTCAAGAAGGCCGAAAAAGGGAAATGAGGGATCAACCTCATCCCAAAATGACCTTGCTGGTGCTGTCAAAGAACAAATATTACAGTTGCTGGACTCTCTTGGAGAACTGTCTGGGACATTCTGTCCAGGCAACGATCAAAACGCCGGCTTCAGGTCCCAAGTGGTGTGAGCCTTTTTGCGAGTGCATCATATTTAGCACATTGGCAGGGGGCACAGAGTTGACTCAGATATTTACTAAGCTGATAATTGCGGTGAGGGGCATGCTTGAAAAAGTGGTTCCTTATTGGCCCAGTGTCACCCCCCTCCGACACCGGGCCTCTTATTTGTTTCTTGCTCGTTACTGGAAGTGGCGATATTCAGAACATGCTTGATCTGGCTGGCATCCTGCCCGTCAAAACAATACTGAACAGCTTACAGAACACTTTCAGCTGGGTGAGGATTTTAGGTAGAAATCAACCTGTTCCCTGTCCGATAAGTCGACACTTGTCGGAATCAGGCCGGTCAACACTTACGATATATGAGATCAGATTTTATCCTTTTACATGTACAGACAAAGTCACGTTTAATATATTGATCTTATTATTTTAGGATTATTAGCCTTGACTTGCTCCCCCAAATGTGAACTCGCCAGGCCCCGGCGGTTGCAGCAGAAATAATCCGTATCAGTATTTCCCGATGCTGCTGTTCGCATCCTCCATGCGCATCAATCGGACATTGTCGTTCCATTCTTTGGGCGCGCAGTAACGGAAGGCCGGTTTGGGGTCTTCGACGACATCGACGATCAACGAGATCAACCCTTCGCGATGCTCGGCAATCACCGGACCGGTGTGAAATTGATTCTTCAGGCTGTTGGCATCATTGATTTTGATCTTTTCCGCGTCGTCGCAAAAAAGGGATTTTTCGTTGAACCAGCGGTATTTCGAGTCCACCAGGAGTTCATTGAAGCCTGTCGCGTAAGGTCCCGGCTCGATGACCACGACCTGGATGTTGTGATGCTCAAGCTCGGCCCGCAGCGCCTCGGAGGCGACTTCCAAGGCATGCTTGGTCATGCAATAGGGACCAAAATAGGGAAGGGTAATTCTGCCGGCAATGGACGAGATATTGACAATTTTTCCCGCTCCCTTGGCCAACATGCCTTTGATCAGGCATTGGGCAAGCCCGAGGGCGCCGAAAACGTTGGTTTCGAAATTCTCCCGCACCAGATCCATCGGTATTTCCGCCAGGGGGCCGGACTCACCGATACCGGCATTATTCACCAGCACATCAACACCCCAGCATTCAGCAAGCTTATGATCCGCGGTTTTTTGCACATCGAGCTTCTCGACGCGAAGCTTAACCCCGGCGACCTCAGCCGCTTCTTTCACAGCGGTAATTTGCGACATGATCTGCGTGGTCGCAATGACATCATGGCCACGACGCGCTAACTCGAGGGATGCGCCCAGTCCAAAACCGGAACCGGCACCTGTAATCAAAATGGTTTTCTGCATACGTCTCTCCTTGTCCGCAACACGCATTTATGCCGTTTGTTTGGCCGCCTGGCCAATTGGCCAGCTTTCGGGTACGCGAGGCTATAGTTAAGATTACCAGAAGAAATATATCAGGCGATTATCGGGACGCTTCAAGGTCGTCAGGTCTGACATGATGTGGTTTCGGGACACGGCACTGAGCGCTCGCACATGATGACCGATTTGGCTTTTCAGCCGCTTTCATAGGCGGTTATACTGTAGGGCCACAATACGATTTGAATGAAGATATAACAATATTTGAGACTCCTCTCTCTGACTGGATTGAGTGCGCTATTTATCCCTCTGCAAACCTGGATCATACTGCCGGACAAAATATAAATATAAAGAACGCCCCGCCTGATTTTGTTGGCTGGGGCGTTCTTTGTGCTGCGAATATTGCCTTGTAGGAATTTTATTTAACACTCCTGCTTCCCCCTAAGGTTAATGAGCCCAGGGTATGTAAATTAGCGCGCCATCCTATCCTGTCGGCTGCGCGAGGACCATCGGGCCGACTTGCGCCCATTCGACACGCCAATCGAACGGATCGTCTGAGTTCTTGTCCCCATAGAAGACAGTGATATCGCTACCGCCCCGCAGTATGCCAATATCGCGAATCTCATGATCACCTTTAACAAAATTAAATGCCCAGCCAGTTAGGAAGAAGTCGGTGCGCGAAATGCTTGGAATTCTAACCCTTTCCCCTCCTTTGGCGTTCCCTCTTTCAATGCCAGTGGAAACATTCAATGAGGCGGTAGGAATGACCACGAAATCAACCAAATAGCCGAAGGTATCGTCGCCGTTCTTGTCCCTCAACGCAACATGTAAATCTTTGCCGCGGAACCAGACTCCAACTCGATCCAAGTCATGGTCTTGGCCTCCAGTAAAGAAAAGCTTGAAGCCAACCAAACCAATGATCGGAGGGAAAAAGAAGTCGGAAGAGGAAGTCGTAGGAATTGGGAGTTTCTGGATACACTGTCCAACGCAACCGCTGACTCTAAATTGAAAACTACGAGCTCCAGGAATATTGAGGAGTGAGTGGGAGGCCTTGAAAAAAAACTCCTCCCCCGCAGGGCTGGCATCTTGCAAGGTAACATCTAATCTTCCGTCTGCAATGTTAACTGGGTTCAGATCTGCGTTCGTCGAAAGGTCCTGTGATTCTCCACCAGCCAAAACCTGAATAAGGCTTATCTCGTGATCGCTCGGTGTAGAATCACCTATATCGTAAGCAAGATAGAAACTTCTAAGTGCGGGAACTCTGTTCCTGAACGATGGATAAGGTTGGCCGTCAGGATCGAAAGGTGTTGCGAAACCGTCTGCTGATACAGTTGCCATATCATTCTCCTTTGGGTGTCTTTGTTTGCCGCAATTCACTGCAGTTCTCTTCCGGGGCGGCATACCCGGCAAAACCTAATGGGTGTTGATCAGCGTTCAAATTTGACCCTGCATCGGCATCCGAGACATACAGGTGAGAAAACTTAACTAACTGCTAATGCAATGAAAATCAGAATATTGTTGGGTCAATGTTCGACCCTGATTTAATCTCTAAACGGATCGAAATTTTATGCCGATCAACAACCTTTCCTTCTTTTTAATTTGCTTTTTTATACTACAGACGCAATTACCGTTCGCTTACGGATTCTGACCAGAAAGGTCATAGTTCCATTGGGTCGAAGCGAAAAGAAATAAAAATTGGGGGAGGTGGTCAAGCTGTGGTTCGTGCCGAGAGAATTTTTCGAAAATGGTTACTGTTTGCGGACTATTATTTCTGAAGAGAATGATGGGTCGCAGGGAGAAGGTTATAGAAAGGAGCTTGGGCTATGGATGAAAACTTGAAATCAAATTTGGCGGGACTCACCCCGCTTAGCGACTAACTTTCTATGTTCGCCCGAGAGAAAGTCAGCAAAGAGATGCGCCCCACCGTTTGCCCCTTTGGTGTACCCTCACTCCGGTGATTTCCAGCCAGCAAGGAGACGAAAATTCGCTTCGCTCAAGCAACCGTCCTTGATCTGCTGGCTGCAAATTCCCTTCGTTCGGCTGCACTCACAAGGGAGATGGATGATTCACTTCAAAAACTTACGACATCCGAGGCATGCATATGAAGAAGAACCGACCCAACCGGGGCCTACTTAAAGTCACTCGCTTGGTTCGCTTGAGTCACTCCCTCCGCTACTTTTGAACGTATGTTCAGAGTTCTATCAAATCGCGTTGATACCGTTTATTTTGACAAAGCCAAGACCGTCCCCTTGTACGACTCTTTTCCCTCCCTTCTGAGCGAGCCTTTCTGCACAAGCTATACTTATTTTTTTGAGCTTTTGCTGGCTGAACAAGTGGTTGCTGAGTAAAGGCCAGCAGCGGCAGCGAATACGACTCATCAACAGGGGAGATAAATAATCATGGGAAAAATGCTCTTGGTATTATTGGTTCTGGCTGCAGGACTTATGTCACCGACAATGAGGGTACAAGCGGAAGAGGTGACGATTACCCCGGTCCCGGTTTCTGAGCAGATCTACATGCTAACCGGCAAAGGCGGCAATCTCGGGGTGTTTATCGGTGCGGAAGGAACCTTCCTGATCGATGACCAGTTTGCTCCGCTGACGGAAAAAATCGTCGCGGCGATCAAGTCGGTCGGCGGTGATAGCCCGAAGTTTCTCATCAACACCCACTATCATGGCGATCATACCGGTGGCAACGAGAACCTGGGCGGCAGCGGAACTCTGATTTTCTCCCACGATAATGTTCGCGAGCGGCTCAGCGCCGGCTCTTTTATCAAGGCATTTAACATGAAGCGGGACGCGGTTCCCCCCGCCGGCTTACCGGTGGTGACCTTTTCCGAGGATATCAGTTTTCACCTCAACAGCGACCACGTTCACGCCATCCATATTCCCACCGCCCATACCGATGGCGATAGTTTCATCCATTTTGAAAACGCTAATGTGATCCACGCCGGCGATATTTTCTTCAACGGTATCTATCCCTTTATCGATGTCAGTCATGGTGGTTCTCTGAAAGGGATGATTGCTGCGACCGACAAAATTTTAGCGCTGGCGGATGGCAATACTAAAATTATCCCTGGCCATGGGTCCTTGGGGGATAAAGCCCAGCTGGAGACATATCGGCAGATGCTCGCGGTTGCCTATGAGCGGCTGAGAAAGTTTAAGATGGACGGGAAAACCGCCGAGGAGGCAGTCGCCGCCAAACCCTTGGCTGATCTTGAAGAAACCTGGGGCGATGGAATGTTTAAGGGTGAGCGCTGGATTGAGCTGGTTTATCCCGGAGTTTATTAAGCTTTACCGGGAGGGAGTTTCGGCGCGTCAAGGGCTAGTTGCTGCACAACCGCGCGCGTCAGTCGCTCGCTGTAGCTGTTCAATTTCCAGTGGCCGGGACTCCAGCCTTTGAGGAAACGGTGAAAATCGGCCCAGGCAACTGGGAACAGTGGGCGCCACTCTGCTTCCAGCGCATCGGCATCGACCGCCGGCTGGAGTCTTGCCAGTGCTTGTTTAAGGCCGGCAAAGTAGCTGTCGAGCAACCAGAGCTCCCGTCGTTCGCACTCTGCTTCGTTCAGGCAACTGCCGATGAAGTAAGCGACATCCTGCATTCCGCAGCCGCCGCCGACATACTGAAAATCGACCGCGGCAACCTGATCGCCAGCGGGGGAAAAACAGAAGTTGGCCAGCTTGGCATCACCGTGAACCAGGGTCTGGTAGCGACTGCTGCGCAATAACTGGTCAATGGCTGACGCGGCCTGCTGCAGGGGGAGATCGGTCAGGGCGGCCAGTTCATCCGGGCGGGTCTCCAGATGCCAGTAGGTTCCCTGCGGCCAGAGACCTTCAGGTTCGCAGCCCAGAAAGCTGGCATGGAAGTTCGCCAGCCAATGCAGGCAGGCGGAGATTTCTGTGTTGCTGACCTCCTCCCGGCGCGCGGGAAAGCCGCTCTCATCGAGGTCTTCAAGAACCATCAGCGTCTCGTCGCCGCGGGTTTCCAGCGCCAGGCAGTCCGGGACCGGGCAGCCGGCAGCGCAGCGGGCACTCCAGCGGTCGTACCAGGCCATTTCAACCTCGTAGGAGCGTAGTTTTCGCACGTGCGAGCGATCGGTGTTCCAGCCGCGGGGGTGGTGTTTCAGATCGGGAAAGTGGACATGCTTGACTACAATCCGTTTTTGCTTAGAGCCAGTCAACCGGTAACGTTGAATGGTGCCGTAGCCGCTCCAAAGCTCTTGAATCACCTCGATTAATTCAATGCTGCTGGCTCCGGCCGCCTGCCGGATTAGCCTCGGGAAGTCTTCATGCATGGCTTTTCGCTAAATTCGGCACCTCGGCCGCTTCAAGAATCTGTAAGATCCGCTTGGCGCTGCCGGCGGTCAGCACCGCTGCCGGGATGAAGAAGAAGGCATTTTGATCATGATAGAGAAGAAAGCCGGGATCCCGTTTACGGTAGCCGATAAAGTTACTCCAGGGCTGGCTGTAGCCGGAGCTTTCACTGCGCACCGAGATCTCTGCCGGTGAGACAGCCACGGTTAACTCCTTGCCGAAAAATGGGTGTCGGCAGGCTGCGCGCAGTGACTTGTAGATCAGCAGATGTTTTGACAAAACACCGAAGAAACCGGTTGCCAGCAGCAGTGCGGCGATGACTTTCGAGTCGTAGTAACCGCCAAAGCCGAGTGAACCGATGACAATGCAGGTGGCGCCCCAAAGATACCGAAGCTTTAACGATCGGTCGCAGCTGTAGTGGGCATCGAAAAACTGGTGCCAAAGGTCTTTCGTGAGCTGGTAGTTGATGATGATGGTTTCGGGCATTTTGGGGACTTCTCTTTCGGACTTTAGGGACAGGCTGGTTTTACCCCATGCTGTCTTTATTGTCTTGGGATAATTTGCTTACTGGTTGCTGTTTTACGAAATGCAGCTGCTTCCCGTAGGGTAAACAGGGGCGGTGCTCGAAGCAATGGAATAAACTACTGAATCTGGCGTTTCAGGTCGGCCATGAAGGTCCAGAACTTTTTTCCCTTCTTTCAACCTTTCAATTTTTCGTCATAATGTGCGATTCTAACGCCGATCTCGAAGCAGCAGAATTTTAAGCCAAAAAGCCTCCGCCGGGAGAAAATGTGAAATCATCGCCTCAGCTGTACTTGCTGGATGGATCCAGTTATATCTACCGCGCCTATTATGGAATCCGCGACCTCGCCACTGCTGGCGGGATGCCGACCAATGCCATATTCGGTTTCACCAGGATGCTGCTGGGACTGCTGCAGGAGAACCGCCCCGATTATCTGGCCGTGGTCTTCGATCGGCCCAGAGAAGAGACCTTCCGCAGGGAAATTTATCCTGAATACAAGGCGAATCGGGATGCCACACCTGAGGATCTGCTGGTGCAGATTCCCTACATCAGGCAGGTTTTACAGGCTCTCAATATCCCCGCCTTGGACGCTCCCGGGTTTGAGGCCGACGATGTGATTGCCACTCTGGCCCGGCAGTACGCTGCCGAGGGGATCGAGGTCACGGTCGTCACCGGAGACAAGGATTTGCTGCAGGTTGTCGGCGAGCGGATTTGTCTACTCGACACGATGAAGGAGAAACGTTCCGGACCGCAAGAGGTTCTCGACCGCTTCGGGGTCCCGCCATCGCTGGTGCCGGATGTTCTCGGGCTGGCCGGCGATACTTCAGACAATATTCCAGGCGTTCCCGGGATTGGTGAAAAGACTGCGGCTGCCTTGGTAAAACAGTTTGATTCACTCGAAGGGGTTCTGAAATGGCGAAGTCTGGTCAACGGCAAAAAACGGCGGGAAAATTTACACGCCTATGCCGATCAGGCGCGGTTGTCGAAAACCCTGGCGACCGTCTGTTATGACGTTGCCCTGGAGGTTTCCCTGGCTGATCTGCAACGCCAGCCGGCGAATCTCGCGGCGCTGATTCCATTGCTGCGGAAACTGGAATTTGCCACTCTGGAGATTGCCTTCACCCCGCCGCCAGCAGGCCTGGTTGAGCTCTACAGCGATGGCTCGGGTAGAGACTCCGGACCCGGGGGCTATGGGGTGGTGCTGCGCTATGGCGCGCATGAAAAGGAGTTGAGCGGGTTTGAGCCGGTCTCCACCTCGCAGCGGATGGAGCTGGTCGCGGCGATCAGGGGGCTGGAAGCGTTGAACAATCGTCGCAGGGTGCGGGTTTTCAGCGATTCACAATATCTGGTGCGGGGGATGAACGAATGGATCCATGGCTGGATCCGTAACGGTCGCTTGGAAGATCCGGGCGCGCTCGCAAATCAGGATCTCTGGCAGCAGCTTGCTGCTCTTTCCAGGCAACATGAGGTCAGCTGGGAATGGGTGCGCGGCCATGCCGGTCACCCATTCAATGAGCGCTGCGACAAGCTGGCAAAACGGGCCGCAGAAGAAGGAGTCCGGGCGGTCAATCCGCCCGAGGACGTGCACGTGGCAGAAGAGCACAGCCCCTTGCCTGTTACCGAGTCAGAACCGGTTCCGGTTGCGGCCTGGGAAGATGCCGAGTACGACTCCGATGATGATGGGCAGCTGCAGCTGTGTTAGTGTCCCGCGCGGGACACTAGGCCGCCGTTGATGGCTGATAGTCGGGGTACTTTTCGCGCCGCCAGCGAAACGGCAGATCGATAATGGTCCCGGGCTCTTCGATCTGGTAGAGCGCGTCCAAGGCTTCCAGCACCACGGTGCGCTGTTGCGCAGGCTTACCCGGCTCTCCCAGGGGATGACCAAAAGGCCAGCGCAGAAAAACGGTTCGCGGTGGCTGGACCTTCTCCGAGTACTCTCTGACGATCGAAATTCCGATGGTGGCAATCCCGACCCGTTCAATCTCTCTCTGGATCAATCCCACGGATTGATTGCAGATGCCTCAAGCCGGGGTTAAAAGAACCAGGTCGACCTGATCCGCCTTGAGTTTGCCGGCGATTTCCCTGGCGGTTTTTTCGACCAGTGTAGGGATATGTCGGCCATCGATATGTCCCATGAAGGCATAATGGGTCTGTGCAAGACTGCCGAGCACTCCTTCGCTGACAAGTTCCTGCAATCGTTCAAGGGGAAATATGATGTTCGGATCTTTGCGTGCGTCCGTGTGATCATAGTAGTCGTGAGTAATCTGGAAATCATTAAATAGTCCCTCCCCGTTCAGCTCCCGGTAACTCGGGTCGCCGTCGCTATCACTCATATCAAAGGGTCGCTGATGCTGGTGGTGGATGCCCGAAGTGGTCACCAGCGCCAACTTGGCCTGCCGTAAAGGCTTGGCCGGTTTCACCCAGGGGATCGGCCCATTGCTCTGTTTCGCCTGGTAAGCATCGACAAAGCGTTGGGCCAAACTCGGGAACCGCGTGATCAGACGGGCCAGGGCCCGGTTCTTCAGCCGCGTCAAGAGGCTCATTGCACCACCCCTGCAGCGGGAATCCCGACTCCGGCTGGCGTGCCCAGGGTCATACTGACCTGAACCGAGCTCTCAACCTGTCCCTGGGCGTTAATGATCGGCAGGGCCGGATTGTTGGCCCACTCGATCCAGGAACCGTCATAGTTTTTAACCCTCTCATAGCCCAAACCGAGCAGCACCAGGGTCGCATAGGAAGAGCGGATCCCGGTCTGGCAATGGGCGACGATCTCTTTATCCGGCGTAAACCCATAAGTTTGCAGCAGGGCGACAATCTCATCGCGACTTTTTAAGACCTTTACGCCATTGATCTCGGTCTGCAGATCGGTCCAGTTCAGATGTACGGCCCCGGGAATATGGCCACCACGATCGGCGCGGACCTCAGTGCCCTTATGTTCAGCTTCTCTGCGCGTATCCCAAACCAGCACACCAGGGTTCTCCAGCCGGGTAAAGACATAATCAGCACCTGCCCGCGCCTGCAGATAATCGGCATCAGCAGTTAAAACGTAATGACTCGGCTGCGGACTTGCGCTCGGCAGCAGGCTGGTGTCGCGATCCTCGGCGGCCCACTTGTCGTATCCTCCATCGAGGACATAAGAGTTTTTATGCCCATGATAACGCAGGGTCCAGACCAGACGTGCCGCATAGGGGTTATCGTCTTCTGCATAGATCACCAGGGTGCTCTCTGGTGTCACCCCCAGAGAACTGAGCAGCTCAGTTATGGCGGCCGCGCTGGGCACCAGGCTTTTGACCTGATTGCGGGTTTGCAAAAAGCCGCTCCGCTCAACGCTATGGGCTCCGTCTATATGCCCGAGCAGATAAAATGGGGCCTTACGGACATCGACAACGACGACCTTTTCACGGTGAGTTGCCAGCCAGTCGGTGCTGACAAAATAATCCCCAAGCGCCGCATGCCCGATGCCGGGCAGAGCAAACAGGAGAATAGCCAATAAAAAATGGGTAAAACGCTGCATATCTTGACTCCATTGTTGATGAGTTGTGTAGGTTTATATATTGTGCGTAGTACGGTGTCAAGCTTTGTTTTACATTTTGATAATTCGCAGTTGTTTAGTGTGTGTCTGACATGGGCGTCCGGGGAATTTATTGTTCCCGATTCGTCCTGCCCCTGAAGGTCTGCGGGTAGCTAGAAAGCAAGAAAGTTTGCCAGAAAGTGGAAAAATGCTGATAGCTGGGAAAATTATTTTTCAGGAGGAGAGAGCAGATGTCAGGGTTCAGCAATCCCAGCATCGTTAAGCAGGCCAACGTCTATTTCTACGGCAATGTTTCCGGGCGTACCATCAAGTTGCCGATGGCTCAAGCAAAACCCTCGGCGTCATGTTGCCGGGCGTATACTAGTTCGGGACACTAGAGACCAGCAAGGATCGCGGCAGAATCTGCTTCCAATGATTGCTTCGGATCCTGGATGATTCGGCCCAGCTCTTTGCCATCGCTGAGGAAGATGATGGTGGGAATGAACTCGACATTATATTTACGGAACATCCCCATCACATCTTCCTTGTCGTAATTGACCTCGTACTCCACGAGCTGTAGCTGGGGGTTGTCGGCCAGTTCAAGTACCCGCATAAAACGCGGCACCTCGCGCTTGCAATCGGAACACCATGACCCATGAAACAGGACGATCTCGATCGGCTGGTCGACCTGCTGCAGGGTTCCGATAGCTTCGGATTCCGGCTGATAGCTTGTATCGATCGTCTTGGTTAGGTTTTCCGAGCCGCCGGCAAGGCTGGCGCCAGGAACAGCAAGGGTTCCAAGGTTGGCGGCCAAAAGCAGTAGGCAGGCAAGGATACTTTTGCTGAGTTTGGTTTTGATTGTCTGCATTCTTTCCCCCTTGAACTCCGCTAAGAAGTCGAATACTGCTAACTCCAAGTAAGAACCTTAGCAAACGGGGGCTATTTTTCAACCTCGACAAAGGCTCAAATAAACCGGGCCTCCTGGCTTCGCTGCGCAGCTGAAGTTGGGGGGCTATCTGGCTCCCAGGATGGTTTTTCGCCTTGCTGAAATACGTCTACAGCTTTGCCAGCGCCTGCTGTACATCCGCCTTCAGATCCACCACCTCCTCAAGCCCGACATTCAAGCGGATCATCCAGCGATCATGGTAGCGGGAAATATCAGATTGGGCGAACTTGCCTGCGGTCACCAGGCTCTTGAAACCACCCCAACTGTAGCCGATGCCGAACAGTTGCAGGCTATCCACAAAGCGGGTCACTGCCGCTTCAGCGTACTCCGGCCTTAAAACAAAAGAGAAAATTCCCGAGGCGCCGTTAAAATCCCGCTGCCAGATGGCATGTTCCGGATGGCTGGGCAGGGCAGGGTGCAGCACCTCCTCGACTGCCTCCTCCGTTTGTAGCCACATCGCCAGCTCCAGAGCCGCGCTTTCATGCTGCTGCAGTCTCACCTTTAAGGTCTTCAGTCCGCGCAGCGCCAGGTAACAGGCTTCCTGCGGGGCAAAAATTTCCAGTGCCCGACAGAGTCGGTGGAAGCGCGCATAGCAGGCTTCGGTGACAGTAGCGCTGCCGAGCAAGACATCCGAATGGCCGGAGATATATTTGGTGACCGAGTGGATTGAAATATCGACCCCATGCTCAAACGGCTGAAAAAACAACGGCGTTGCCCAGGTGTTGTCGATGGCGATGAGGATGTCGTGCTGCTTTGCCACTTTGACCACCGCTGGAACATCCTGAATTTCAAAGGTATTTGAGCCGGGGGATTCCAGGAGAATGAAACGGGTCTGCGGGGTGATATGTTCCTCGATATCGGCACCGCTGTTGGCGGGAAAATAGCTGACCTTTACACCGAACTTCTCCAGCACGTTCCTGGCAAAGCGCCGCACCGGGCCGTAGACGCTGTTGCAGATCAGCAGATGGTCGCCGCTCTGCAGAAATGCCTGCAGGGTGCTGGTGATAGCCAGCAGGCCCGACGGAAAGGCGCGGGTGTAGAAACCGCCTTCCAGTTCGGTCATCGCTTTTTCAAAGGCCCGTTGGGTGGGGCTACCGTCGGTGCCGTAGGTGAAGCCGTCATATTGCCCATGGCCGGCGGCCTTGAGTTCTGCATAGTCTTCAAACAGTACGGTCGAGGCATGGTAGATCGGCGGATTGATCGAATGATAACGTTCCAGTTTGCTGCTGTCACCGCTATAGCCGCTGGCGATAATTTGGGTCGATTTATGCTTCATTTTTTACCTTTTCAATCCTCTGCGCCGGCGTCCAGTAGCGGCTTAAGAAAGCGCTCAAAGGTGACCTGTTGCTTAGCTGTCAGCAGATCGATGTCGCCAAGGTTGTCGAGCAAAAAGGTGCCGACGCCGATAACTGTTCTGGGCAGAAAGCCGGTTCCGGCAACGGCATTTTCAATTTTATCGGGTCGCTGGTTTATCAACTCGTTTAGCAGGTCAAGGTCGATATTCATATTTGGGGCTCCGGTAAGGTTATGTTGTGCATATATGCGTGAATATAGAAGATCGGGGGACATCGTACAAGGGTGAGGAGGAATCTGGCCGTGACTGGCTCCGCGAGGTGCCTGCCCCAACCAGCGCGCTGCGCTTTTTTCATCGGTTTGGAGTGATCAACCAGGTCAGTTTGTTCCTCAACGCTTCTCTTAAGTTGGAAGAAGGCTTGAAAACCCTGGCGGCGTCAGCTTTAATGGAATATCGAATATTTAGACGAAAGGGAGGCGCAATGGTGAAGAGATCACTTCTGCTTTTGATGATGTTTGCCTTACTGACTGGCTGCGCCATCAATCCGGTGACCGGTAAGAAAGAATTAAGCCTTGTCAGTGAACAGCAGGAACTTGCCATTGGTGCCCAGCAGTATGCCCCCGCCCGCCAGGCTCAAGGGGGGGATTATACGGTGGATCCTGAACTGACCGCTTATGTCAATCAGGTGGGACAGCGACTTGCCGCGGTCAGTGATCGAAAGCTCCCCTATGAGTTCAAGGTCTTGAACAACTCGGTGCCCAACGCTTGGGCCCTGCCCGGGGGGAAAATATCCATTAACCGCGGTCTCTTGACCGAGTTGGAAAGCGAATCCGAGCTGGCAGCCGTGCTCGGCCACGAGATTGTGCATGCGGCCGCCAAGCATGGCGCCCGGAGTATGTCGAAGGGGATGGTGCTGCAGGCTGGCGTGATGGGTATGGCCATTGCCACCCAGGGAAAGGATTATGCAAAACTGGCGCAAATGGGCGCGGGCATCGGAGCGCAACTGATCACCCAGAAGTACGGGCGCGATGCCGAGCGTGAGTCCGATTACTACGGCATGCAGTACATGGTGCGTGCCGGTTACGATCCACAGGGTGCCGTCGATTTGCAGCGCACCTTTGTCAAGCTCTCTGAAGGGCGGCAGCAGGATTGGATAAATGGCCTCTTTGCCAGCCATCCACCGTCTCAGGAGCGGGTGCAGAATAATCTCGAGCTGTTGACCACTCTACCGAAGGGCGGCGAGGTGGGCGTCGCGCGTTATCGTGCCAAGACGGCACATCTGCTCCGCACCAAACCCGCCTACGAGGCGTACGATAAGGGACGCGAAGCCCTGGCGAAAGACGATGTGACGACTGCCTATCGGCTGGCCCAGCAAGCCATCGCGCAGGAGCCGAAAGAGGCGCATTTCTATGGGTTGATGGGGGATGTGGAACAGAAGAACAGGCGGCTGAAATCGGCTGTGAGTCAGTATGACAAAGCAACCCGTCTGAATCCGAACTTCTTCTACTTCTATCTGCAGCGTGGCCAGGTGAAGGCGCAGCTGAATCTAGCCAGTCAGGCTCAATCTGATCTGGAGCACAGCGTCAAGCTGCTCCCCACTGCCAGTGGATACTATTCCCTCGGCAATCTGGCCCGCCAGGCCGGACGCCTGGACAACGCCAAGGCGTATTATGCCAAGGTGGCGGGCAGCCAGGGCGAACTGGGCCAGCAGGCATACGGCGACCTGGTGGATCTGGACCTGAAAGATAATCCCGCTAAGTATGTAAAGGCCAGGGTGGGGCAGGATGCTCAGGGCAGAGTCGTCGCGCAGATCAGCAATCCGACCCCGAGAAATATCAGTGGGATTGTGTTGGTCATTCAGTTCAGGAATGCGGCAGGCCAGGGCCAGCAGTTGCAGCGTAACTTGAAAGGCAGGGTCGCTGCTGGAAGTCAGCAGCTCTTTGATCTCGGCCTGACAGGGAAATTGACTCAGGAGCAGCTCAAAACGCTGCAAGCTGGGATTATCGGAGCGCAGGTGGTCCGCTGACTCTGGGTTTTTGAAACGACCCCTCTTGAGGTTTTCAGTTCAAAGTGCTTTTGCCTTTCGGGTAAGCTTCATAGTCGACTTTTGTCGGGGGATGCTGCCATCGCTCAGGTGCGTATAGTGGAACCCCGCCACGGGTTATGAATTCAAAACGGCCACCTACATAATTGCGTGAACCCAGCCAGGTATTATGATCTTGACACCCGCCGGTGAGGATCATCAATTCTCTCTTTCAGCAGATCAATAACTTCGGGCGTAACAATTTCTCTGACAAGCCGCCGGAAACCATCTTCGAAGATATGGTCGAGAACCAACTGTTTAAGGACGGCCGGGACAATTTTGAAGAACCGAGCATAGCACTCAATTGACTCATCAGTGACCTTTCGCTGGATCGGTGCCGGTGGAAATCGCAAAGATCACCGGAAAATAAGAGTTTTTAGCTTTGGCAGCTGTGGTTTTTTATTGACACCGGCTTTTAATCTGTCTTAAAAAAGAAAGCAGGACGATTTTTGGACGAGACTCTGTGAGAAGGGATGGTCACAAGCACCCCAAAAGGTATTCAAAAAGCAATTTCTTATCTGCACAGCCTTGTGGGAATCAATGACGAGCCAAAATCATCAAAAGGAGTAATTCAAATGACAAAGTTAACAGAAAACACCTTGGTAAAGTCAATGGCAGATGGCTACAAAGATGGAATTGCTTATAAAGACGATAAGTTTCTCATTCAATGGCATGAAGATGATTTAGCCGACCTTTATTACACTCTAAAAGAATTCAAACAAGTGAATTTGATCTTCTTTAAAATTAAATACGAAAGACTCTTGCAGTTCAGTAATAAATTCGAATCAATTCTAGATGAAATGAATTGCCTGAAGAAACAGAAGAGACAGAAGCCCGTAATTCTTTTTGGAGAAGAAGAGATCACATTAGCAGCATAGATTTCATAGGCGCAAACGTACACTGGGGGTGGTTGGAGATATTTGAAGAGATGTGGGTTGTCTGATATCTCACCATTTCCAACACACTCAGCGGTCCATCCTGACTCTCCAGGGTGGGCCGTTTTAATTTAAATTCCACTTTTGAAACAATCGCCGAAATCCCACCTGGAAAATTCAAGAATTTAAAACAGAACCCCCTCCTCTGCTGGTGTGCGGCTTGAATCAGACAATACAAAATTCAGCAAGAGCTTGACCTCTCAATAGGTTTTGGTAGAAGTAAATGTACATCTCAATGCTCTTGAAAATCCCGATAAAGCCAGTCCTTCCGTGAGGGGGGCGCGGAAAGCGCTGGGTCTTTGTGGACAAAAGATGGCGGAGCTGCCGAGAGATATTAATCCGTTGGCGTGTTAGGCCTTTTGTTTGCCTGGCGATTTGCCATCTCAAAATAAGAAGATAGCAGCAGTGTTAAAACCATCGGGGCTTTGGGTACTGGTGCCGATTTTGAAAAGCTGTTGTTAATTCTGGTCAGTGTACGTCGGCACAATCATTTTTCCCGGCTTAAATACCCGCCAAGTCAGGCACCGTACTTAAACCTGAATCAGTGAGTATCCGGCGGCGAATAGCACAAGTCATTGAATTGCTTGAGCACTCCAAAAATCACCGCTGAACCTTTGGGTGCAGCTCAGATTTTTGCAGCACTCATTCAATCCAAGCACTTGCACTCTTCATCCACCGTTTACTCACTGATTCAGGTTTTATCCTTCCCCGATTGAACCCAGGGCGGTACATGGGTTCATTGCATCCGAGTCACACAAGGAGTGTGCGCTCAGCAGAAGCAAAAGCCATGCAACGCGTTTGATGTGCACCTGTTCGCAGAGCTAACAAGGAGGCAAGGTATGAGAAACGTTTTCTTTGTCGTGATTTTCAGTGTCATGACCTTGTCCGGGTGTGTCGGACAACTTCCCGGGAATGGTGATGGGGGCGAACCACTCGTTCAGTGTGGTGATGTCGCAAGTCGAGAGCACCTGAACGTCCTAACCGTCAACCTCCTATTCTCCGAAATCGAAACACGCGATCAGCGCTTAGACGCCATTGCCGAATTCGCAGTAGGGACTCCCGTCGATGTCCTCCTGCTCCAAGAAGTGGTCGGAGGTGAGTTGGTGGGCACGGGAAATAGTGCGCTAGATCTCCAGGGGAAGCTTCGCGCCCGAGGAGGTGAATACGATTTGCACACAGCATTGGAAGTGGGGTTGCCCGGGCTGTTGGCGGTGGCCAATGCTGTGCTGAGCCGCTGTGAGATAGACGTTAAGATGGTCAAGCGACTGCCATGGGCCTCCGAGCTGGAATTTCGGGGGCGTGACATCAAGCTGCCGAGGAACGTGATGATGACGCGACTCAACATTCCCGATTTTGGAAAATTGAATGTCTACAATACCCACCTCTGTGCCAAGTGTCCCGCCGTTGAGCTGGGTGCCCAGTTAGAGGTAATGCTTAGGTTCATCGGTGAGGCAGAAGAGTTCTTCCCTCAGGACAACCCTGTGATTCTCGGTGGGGATTTCAACATTGACCGGTTTCGGGGGGATCCCTTCGAGGAACGACCCTCCTATGAAAGGATTCTTGCTGACGGCTTTATTGACGCCTATGCTGAGGACCGGATATTGGAGGATCTGTGCGAAGACGCTGAAGCGGCTGATACACACTGCACGGTGGGGGTTTCCTCGTTAGACGCAGGCGACCCAGGCAGACGGGTGGACTATATATTTGTTAATGATGGGGATGATGTGCGTGAGAGTCGAGTGGTCTTTAACTCTCTTGTGGATCCGAGTCAGCCCACCGTCTCCAATCACGCCGGCGTCTTTGTCTCGGTCGAGTTGCCATGATTCGCAACGCGAACGGCTCATTTTGCGTCGCTGAGGTGGTAGAACAGGGGAACAATGAACGGGTAAGAATTCTGTGAGTCAGCACAGCAGCAATTTCGCGATATTATAGATGGTAATCTTATCCGCAAGCGACCTCAAAGAATGTCGCTGTGTTCGTCTGGAACAGGGCTTGATGGATAAATATCCCGTTTACCAAGACGATCCGGCTGGCCAGGCGCGGAGCTGGCACCGCAAGTGCTTGCCTCTCTTGGAGTTAACCCCTCTGCCAATAGTTCTGCCAGCGCTGCCTGGCTGACTCTCGGCTGAATTCCTCCGGCCTGTGGCAGAGACAGCCCTGTGGTTGATCCAGGGTCTTTGGGTTGGGAATCAGCGCCAGGCATTGGCAGGGCCGCTCAGCAACTGAAAAACGACAGCCGTCGGCCCCGAGAAAAGCACATCCAGAGGTCACTGAGCGGGGGGCGGGTATCGGCACCCCGGTCTTCTCCCATAGCACCAACCCCAATTCAGGCAATCGTCCGCGCAGTTGCTCAACCGTCAATCGTTGGTTTGGGAAAAAGAGGGCAAAAAATCGCTCTGGAGCAACCCAGATTCCGGGACTTGCCTGACAACAACGACCGCCACATGCTTGGCAGAGTGGCAAATTCAGAGAGTCGCCGTTATCTAACCGCAGGGTTTGCGTCATACAAATGAGCCTGTCACCCCTCGATTTATTGGGGAATTTCTGTTGAGAGGGTCTTGCCGCCATAGTCATGAACTGAGTCGTGGGCCCGAATGGTTATCTGGCTAATTTCTTCGGGTATATTCACACCTGACAGGCTACGGGTAAAGGGTTGTTCGTTGACATGCGGGTGATGCAGGGTGCGGGTCGCCAAAACAGTGCCGTCCGGTGCGACGATATCCCATCGGTCGGCGTAGTGCTTCCAGCCTTCATCCTGGTGGGTAATGGTGACCTGGAATTGGTAGCTGTCGTCGTTGCCCTTGGTCACCTCGATATTGGTCACATCCGCTTCCCCGGCCTGGGCACTTAACACCGAAACCAATAGCAGCAGGGACGTAAGATAGATTTTCATTGCTCTCTCACCTTGCCAGTGGGTCAGGGCTCAAAATCCGACTTAAGTCGTGCGCTTTTTTTCGACCCGAACATTAGCGAAATTGGTCGCCCGAATTTTTTTCGCAGGAGCCTTTTTCTTCCGCTTAAAGCTATAGTCTTTAAAGGTAAAGTATTTTAATTGAGCTACTTCTTTTTTTAACTTAGCTATCGACTCCTTTTTGGCTCGAACAAAAGCTGCATTAATAGACTCGCTGGGGAGCGGAATAAAGTAACTATCCACAATGTCCGCAGCACTCTTTTCACCAGGAGCCACCCCTTGAGCGCTCAGGTCAGCAATTTCAAGGTATCTTTCAATCGTTAAGTGACTGATAGCTTTCGTGAGTGCAGTTTTGGTAACAATCAACTCCGTCTTGGCTTTTTCAAAATTCGGTTTTGATGCCTCGCTAGCCTTGGAGCCCAAATGAGAATCCACGACTTTACGAAGAGCGTTGTTATCAGGTGTGTGCATAAAATTATTCCCTAGTTAGTTTCTGTCCGGAAACGGCTCTTTTTCTATTGTTTAATCGTGCATCCAAGCAACGTTCACTCAGTGCAGGAAGACCCTTTGCAGCAGGAAGCTTGCTTGTCAGTGGACGATTGAGAATCCTTGCCACAACAGCTGCTATGCGGCTTTCCATAAATCATTTCTTCTATATTTGCATCCATGGCCTG
The DNA here is from genome assembly GCA_947259685.1 of uncultured Desulfuromonadales bacterium. The sequence continues at coordinate 28,919 of CAMYNC010000075.1, forward strand.
CTCGAGGTCGGCGATGACGGTGCCGAACTGGGTGGCGGCCAGGCCCTTTTCGCAGGCGGGGCAGGTAGAATAGGTCTTTTTGAACCAGCCCAGCGTTTCGTAGATCGATTCGCCGCAGCAGGGGCAGTCCAAGGCTATCTTTGGTTCGACAGACACGGTTTTGTTCTCCTGAATATTGGTTGGTGGGGCGCCCAGTACGAGCGGCTCCTCGTGCCACCATAACAGAAAAACACTCGTTTTGAATATGACTGTTCCACCTGCGACCGAGCCCAGGATTTTACCTAAGCGGCTGTTTCCCTCAGAAAATCCGTTTAAGCAGCCTGAGATAGGGGCTCGCCAACACCAGGAGCAGGTCTTGCAATGATTCGCCTTGCCTTCTCATAGATCTCTTTTTGCTTACCAAAATAGCAAAGCCAATCAACCTTTCCCGCAATTTTCCGGTCATTTGACGTAGTTTGTTTGTTGTTCGCGCTATTTCCCGTTGGGAAAGTCATAGGGAGATGATGGTATTGGATTAACATATAGAGGATTTATCTCATGAAAATAGGTGTTTAATTAAGTTTCCATATCAGCGTTGTAAGGTTGGCATATTCGATGCTAACAGTTTGTCGCTAATGCTCGCTGGCTAAACCTACGAATACATAACTATGGATACGGCTGTTTTGGTTTCGAGCAATTTCATAGGGAAAGGAGGCACCAGGGCAAAATCAGTAGGTTCCATGTTGAATTTATTTTGTTAGTTCCACAAACTGCTTAAAAAAACCAACTTTGGAGGATTAAATGAAAAGGGTTCTTGTTTTTCTTGTTTTTGCATCATGCTTTGCATCCACCGCTTTCGCTACCAGTTCTATCAATTCCCAACTCAGCAATAACTGCCCCAACAGCTCCTTCGTCGGAAACTGCAGCGGTTGCCATAACGATTCCGCTGCATACTCTGCCGCAAGAAGTGGCGACTGGAGCTTTTTTTGCTCCCAGGTCGATCCCAACGACGTCGATGATGATAACGACGGCTTCACCGAAAATCAGGGCGATTGCAACGACAACAACCGTTCGATCAACCCGGACGCCACTGAAATCTGCGGCGATGGCATCGACCAGGATTGCAGCGGCATGGATATGAACTGCCCGACCGATCCCAACGACGTTGATGATGATGGCGACGGCTTCACTGAAAATCAGGGCGACTGCAACGACAACAACCGTTCGATCAACCCGGACGCCACTGAAATTTGCGGCGATGGCATCGACCAGGATTGCAGCGGCATGGATATGAACTGCCCGACCGACCCCAACGACGTTGATGATGATAACGATGGCCTTACTGAGAATCAGGGCGACTGCAACGATAACAACGCTTCGATCCGCCCGGGCGCCACTGAAATTTGCGGCGACAACATCGACCAGGATTGCAGCGGCATGGATCTGACCTGCCCGCCTAATCCTACTTGTACTGACGACGACAATGACGGCTTTTCCGCCATGACCCAAGGCCTTGATTGTGGCCCGGTCGATTGCAACGACAATGACCCGGCGATCAATCCGGGCGCTGCTGAGCGTTGCTCCGATGGCGTCGACAATAACTGCGACGGCCTGACCGATGGAATGGATACTGTCGCCTGCCCGGCACCGTCTACACCTACCTGCACCGATGCTGACATGGATGGCTTCTTTGCCGAGATGGGTTGCAACACCATGGTCGATTGCAACGATAACGATCGCATGATCTTCCCAGGTGCTACCGAGCTCTGCGGCGATAGCATGGACAACGACTGCGACGGCAATGTCGATGAAGGTTGCGACATGGGCGGCAATGAAGACGGCATGGCCCTCTACGAAAACAACTGCGCAAGTTGTCACCAGATGCTTGGTAACTCTGATGTCTGCGGCGAAGATGCCGAAGAGATCATGGAAGCCATCGCTGAAAACGAAGGCGGCATGAGCTTCCTGAGTTCCCTGTCCGACGCCCAGATCAAGTCTATCGCTGAGGCACTGGCAAATTGCCGGCAGGATGATGACAATGATGAACAGCCAGAACTGTCGGATTCAGATTCTGATTCGGACGATGACGGCAGGAAGAGGCGTTCGAAAAAAGAGCGCAGAAGTCGGAGAGATTAATTTCTTCGTGATGCGTTTTTAGCGCAACAGTTTTATCGTTCTAAAAAAAGACCCCGCCAGCCGGCGGGGTCTTTTTTGCGGCGACCTCAACCTGAGGGGCCAAGCGAATCGTCCCCTCAGCGCCTTTGTCGTTTGGCCGCGAGCAGATCTGACATTGTTTGCAGGTCTGCTCGCGGCGAATGCAGGGATATGCCGAGCAAAGCTGCTATGGCGGCGAAGAGCGCTGGCCAGGTCAGGGAGATTCCCTCTTGCTGACCGGTGCTGAGCAGGACGGTGATCACACCTGCCAGACCTAAGCCAAGCCCCAGCCATTGCTTGGGGCGTAACCGTTCGCCGAGAAAGGACCAACCTAAACAAGCGGTAAGAACCGGCTGCACGCCCACAACGATGGCTGTGATCCCTGCAGGCATGCCCCACTTGATCGCGGCAAAAACCCCACCCAGATAAGCGCCGTGCACCAAAAAGCCGGTGACCAGCTGGTGCCCTGCCTGCACCGGCGACAGTCGCTTGGTTCGAAACATCAGACACAGGAGCAAAAAGACGCCGATGGTCAGAAGCATGCGGATGAAGAGAAAATAAAAGGGTTCGATGTGGGGCAAGCTGTACTTCGCCGCAATGAAGCCGGTACTCCATAAAAAAACAAATAAAAATGGAATGAAATTGATTAAGGTCCGGTGCTTATCTGCCTTGAGCATCAGCGCACGAAGTGCATGTAAGTTTTCGCTTCTGGTTCAGGTGGACTAACCGAGCCCTTGCCGTTTTCAACCAGTTTCATCAGCCAGGCCATATTCTTCCCCAGCACCCGCATGATCTGTACTCCCTCAGCGTCCTGGGGCGCTTCGCCCGGGCTGGTTCCATGAATAATGTTCCAGTAGTTGGAGGTCGGCATCAGCATTTCGGAATAATTCAGAAAATTGTTCAGTTGGTTAAAGGTTGGCAAGCCGCCAGAGCGCCGGACCGCCACCACCGCAGCGCCAACCTTGTGGCGCAGCAGGCCGCCATTGGCGCCGGCCACATAAAAGGCCCGATCGAGAAACGATTTCATGGTTCCGCCCATGGCCGCATAATGGACAGGTGAGCCCAGAATGATGCCATCGGCCTGTTTCATCCGCTGCAGCCACTCATTGACTTCATCACCCGGCAGGACGCATTTTTCGTTCATGTTTTCCCGGCACTGGGCACAGGCGGTGCAGCCCCGGATGGCTTTGTTTCCGACATGGATAATTTCTGTTTCAATGCCCTCTTTTTCAAGTTCATCGGTGACCATTTTTATGGCATGAAAGGTATTGCCTTCTTTGTTTGGACTGCCGTTAAAGGCCAGTGTTTTCATAGTTTTTGTCTCCTTTTGAAGTGAATAGTCATCAAGCCAGATCAGCCAGGTGATAGACGCAGGTACCATGCCTGTCCCCATTTTGTCCGCCGTTAAATCACAGATCCTCAAGCAGCTGGTAGTACTCCTGGAGGGAACGAAGCGATTCCATCGTCACCTGGAACAAGAGCCAACTCACCACCAGAATTGCGATTGTCAGTCCGATCTTCCAGGCCATCGATGTGTGCGGTCGCCACCAGAGCAGCGGCAGCATCAGTGGCCCCACACAGCCGAAGGCGATGATGATGGTCGATTTGCGGAAATACCAGGGCAGTTTTTCTTCTTTCGCTTGTGATGACCTGGAGGAGTTGAGAAACTCACCACAGTGTTTGCACTTTATCGCTTCGTCTTGGATTTCTTCCGCGCAGAAGGGACACTTTTTCATTACTCAGCTCTCTTGGTTGGTGGTCTAGGTACCACAGGTAGTCGGGAGCAAGTATACCTGACTCCCCTGGGCTCGGGTGGCATACTTGTCCCTGCAGGGTGGTTGCGCAGACCTATTTCAAGTGGATCATGGATTTGAACCCGGAATTACGTGCTCACTATCTGGCGGCGGGAACTTACAGCTTCGTCGTCCCCGAAAATAAGCCCCCGGGGTTTCAAGAGCCTTTCAATCAGGGCCACCAGAAAAGGATTCAGCGGCGGAAAGAGCGGATCTCCATTGTTTCGCCTGGTGAGAATCCCTCAAGCATTGCCGAACAATTTCGCCGCCCCTTGGCCGCGACCCCGTTCTGGAATCGCATCGACCTCAACGACAAGCTCCAGAAGGAAGAAGGGGACTGGCTCTGCATATGCCTGCCCCCCAACTGGGCTGTGTGGTTATTGGAAATGGATTTGTAAGCTAGCTCCGCATAGGTTTTAATGTTTCTGCCTTTCCACCCTGATCCACCGTGCCTTACTTAGGAGCCTCTTTCGGCGGTCCCGCTGAAGTGAATGAGCCAACAACCTTGCCGTTTGCATCACGCAATTCTGCGCCTCCAAATGGGTTGAGAACCAAAGTGCCCGCTTCGCGGCCCTGGTCATCGATCAATTTAAAACTCCGCATCAGTGAGCCGGTTTCTACTTTTTCAGCTTCCGCTGATTTGCTCGATGAGCCCCCACATGCCGTCAGCGACAGGCTTGTGAACAGAATGAAGATTAAGAGGGTAAGCAGACGCATGATGTCCTCCCAGTTGGAGTTGGTTTAGCTTTCAGACCGTGATTACGAGTAAAATTTTATCAAGAAAATGCTCGGATACATGACCAGTCAGATTTTTTTTCATAGTTTGCCAAGAACCTCTCCCCCTGCAATCTGAAAAGATTTTGCAAGTTAACGAACTCAGTACGACTTCCTTAGCCGATTATCCATTTTGTAGGCAACATCGTGGCGCTATCGAATTTTTTTAACACTCACTCGAGAAGGGCTTGATTTTACACTAAGTACTGGTAAGTTTAATGTCGCAATGGTAAATATCATCAATCCCATTCTTGGGTTTTCCAGAAGGGAGTTAGTAGAAGGCACCTCATCAAAGGGGAAATGGGGTGCAACTTTTGCTAAAGGGTCTTAAAACAATTCAACAATTCAACAAAAGGAGACAATAGTATGGCAAAAAAAATAACCACTGTAATGGTCGCCATTTTCACGATGGTTTTTCTTGGAGGGCTTGTCGCAGAGGCTCAAGCCGTTGAGGAGGTGACCACAACTAAAATCATTAAAAAAATTGACAAAGTGGAGAAATTTGTTCGCATTGCTGACAATGTCGTTATCATGTTCGATTCCTCGGGCTCCATGGGCGCGCCTTACGGTGACACTGGGCTGACGAAGCTCCAGGCGGCGAAACAACTCCTGAAACAGCGGGCGGCCTTGTTCCCGGATGTTTTTCCTGAGCTGAAGGTTGGTTTGTACACCTATACCCCTTCCGCCAAGCTTGATGCGGTGAAGAAATCTGAATTTTATAAAATGCAACCGGTTAACAAGGCGGAGCTTCAGCAGGCGATAGATCAATTGCCGGATGAAGCAGGCGGTCCGACCTTAATGGTCAACGGGTTGAGAAAGCTTGGTAATCTGCTGGATACTCTTTCCGGCCGCACCGTGGTGTTTTTCTTTACCGATGGCACCCATAGTGATGAGGGTGCCACCGAAAGCCCGCTTGTGCTGGCAAAAAAAATGGCAAAAAAACATGATGTCAATTTTCAAGTTATCAGCACCACTGATGATGCGACCAATGTGAAACTCATGGAAGCGGTCGCCTCTATTAACGAATCCTCCAGGGTTTATACCCTTAAAAGCCTGATAGATCGGCCGGAAGTTTATACCGGTTCCGTATTTGCGATAGAGGAATCCTATATTGTTTCGTTTGAATCCCGCCAAGAAATCATTGGTTTTAAGCTCAACCATATCCTTTTTGGGTTTGACGAAACAGAGATAAAGATAGAGTTCACTGAGGGGTTGAAAAAGGTCGGGGAAATTCTGAAAAAAAATCCCGACAGCTATCTTGTTTTGGCCGGCCATACAGACAATCAGGGATCGGAAGAATACAACCTGGGATTGTCTCGGAAACGGGTTGAGGCCGTTGGCGCTTTTCTGGCAAAAAAATACCCGCTTGATCCAAGCCGCATTGAAATGTTCTGGTATGGTGCAGCAGCCCCGATTGCCAGTAATGATACTGAAGAAGGGCGAAAACAAAACCGGCGGGTCGTTGGGTTTATTGCTGGAGTTGATTAACCATTACTGCCCGTTAAAATATTCATGTTCGGTATAGTTTATTACTGAGTGCCTCCAAGCAAGCAACTGCCCATAGGGCAGGTATCGCCTTTGATACCTGCCCTCCTTACCGCTAAATCATTATTTGAGCAACGCCAGGTAGTCTCCGTAGCCTTCCTTTTCCAGATCAGTTTTTGGTATGAAACGTAGCGCCGCCGAGTTTATACAGTAGCGCAGCCCGGTCGGGGCGGGGCCGTCGTTGAAAAGATGCCCCAAGTGCGAATCGGCGTGTTTGCTGCGAACTTCGGTCCGCACCGAGAAAAAGCTGCGGTCCTCTTTTTCGACGATGTTGGCAGGCACCAGCGGCCTGGTGAAGCTCGGCCAACCGGTCCCCGATTCATATTTGTCGGTGGAGCTGAACAGCGGTTCGCCGGAGATGACATCGACGTAGAGACCTGCTTCATGATTATTCCAGTAGCTATTTGAGAAAGGACGCTCGGTGCCGTTCTTGCGGGTGACATCGTATTGCAGCGGGGTCAGCTGTTCGCGCAGTTCCGCATCAGCGGGGATCCTGTAGCTGGGTTTGCTCGTCATGGACTGCTCCATTTTCAGATCATCTTTCTTCATGCCCATATCATCTGATTTCATCTTCATCTCATCATCCTTCAGCGATTGGGCCGCCAACGGCTTCAACTCCGGGTAGTCCTGTTCGATCGAAGCAAAGGTTAATTTCTCTTTGCCCCAGGAGTTATCAAGGAACTGGTTGCGGCCCGAGCCGGAGCGGTACCAGCCGTAGCGGATCGGGTTGACAGCGTAATAATCCTGATGATAGTCCTCGGCCGGATAGAAGGGGCCGAGCGGCAGGATCTCGGTGACGATCGGCTCGTCGAAGTGCTTTGATGCGACGAGCTTCTGCTTCGATGCTTCGGCGATGCGCTTTTGTTCCTCGTTGGCGGTGAAGATCAGGCTGCGATATTGGGCGCCACGATCGACAAACTGGCCGCCGCCATCGGTCGGATCGACGTGGCGCCAGAACCATTCGACCAATTGGCCGTAACTGACCTTGGCCGGATCATAAATGACCTTGACCGCTTCGACATGCCCGGTGGCATGACCTGACACCTGTGCATAGGTCGGATTGACCTCCTGGCCGCCGGTGTAGCCGGAGATCGCCTCGCTGACCCCGGGGACTTTTTCAAAATCTGATTCGGTGCACCAGAAACAGCCGCCGGCGAAGACCGCGGTGCTGGTGGCCATGGTCATATCGCCTGATTTGTCCATGGTTTGGTCTTTGGTTTGATCCATGCTCATGCTCAGGCCGAGCATCGCCAGGGTGAGAGTGAGAGTCGTGAGTAGCAGGGTTTTCATCTTGTCCTCCAGTTTTTACCTGTCCGGCCACGGTAACGACCGGAACTGCGTTCTTCGATGATAGAAGCATACCGCATCGGTTTAACGACAGGATAAAGCTGGTTTAAAGATCAGGTAAAGATTGGCGGGGAAAAACATCTGAGGTTTTTACTTTGGTTGTGGGCAAGAAAGAGTACAGAAGGGTTGGCCCACGGGATATAACTCTGTCTCCTTTTTTCATTGGGAGCTCAATCCTTCCTGGTGGTTGACCGGACCGGCACGGCAGCTGTTGCCGAAACCTTCTGGGCGTGTATTCTATTACCTGAATCAGTGAGTATCCGGCGGCGAATAGCACAATTCATTGAATTGCCTGAGCACTGCAAAAATCACCGCTGAACCTTTGGGTGCAGCTCAGATTTTAGCATCACTCATTCAATCCAAGCACTTGCACTCTTCTTCCACCGTTTACTCACTGATTCAGGTATTAGTCAGCGGCCGAGGCATAAATCCCCTGATCGAGTTCCCTGGAGCATGAGAGAACAGAAGGCCAAGACTCTTCACGACTCTTGTCGAAGATTAACGGCTGCCAGGTAAGGATGTGGTGATGTGATGGAAAACAGCAACGATAGTCAATTTTTGACGAAGAACATCATTGAGGTTGCCAGCAAGATTGTCATTCTTGGCACCATGATCATCTTGTCTTTTCAGCTGATAAAGCCGTTTCTACTCCCGGTTTTTTGGGGGACGATTCTTGCTGTTGCCTTGGAGCCTTTTATTGCCAGACTTGCCAAAATACTTGGGGATCGAAGGTCGCTGGCAGCAGTCCTTTTTGTCCTCGGCGTTCTGGCCGCACTCGTGGTGCCGACAGTGTTCCTGACTTTATCGTCGGTAGATGTGGTGGAAGGGCTGATAACGCAGATGCAGGACAAGACACTAACCATCCCGCTGCCGCCCACAAAAGTTGCCGAATGGCCCTTGGTTGGTCAGTCCATTTACCAGGCCTGGTATCTGTTCGCAACCAACCTTGAGGGTGCCTTGAAGCAATTTGCTCCCGAGATTAAAACAGTCGCCGAGACCGTGCTCGGTTCTGTCGGTGGTGGTCTGGTCGGGCTGTTTATGGTGATTATCTCAACCTGTATTGCCGGCGTTTTTATGGCCAAGGCAGACCAGAGCGCAGCTGTTGCCAGAAAGGTGATTACGCGCTTTGCCGGTGAAAGTGGGGCAGAGATTACCAACCTTGCTACGGCCACAATCCGGGGTGTGATGCTGGGTGTGGTTGGCGTTGCCGTGATCCAGGCGATTCTTTCTGCCATCGGTATGGTTGTGGTCGGTGTCCCGGCCTCCGGTCTTTGGGCTGCCCTGGTCTTGGTCGTTGCCGTGTGTCAGTTGCCGCCGATTATTGTTCTCGGGCCCGTTGCTGCTTATGTCTTTTCAGTTGCCGAGACCACTCCTGCGGTTATCTTTCTTATCTGGGCAATTTTTGTCATGGCGATTGATAGTGTTTTGAAGCCGATACTTATGGGCCGAGGCGTCGATATCCCGATGCTGGTCATTCTGATCGGTGCCTTGGGTGGCTTGATGCTCGCCGGCATTATCGGCCTTTTCGTTGGAGCGGTGATTCTTGCCAGTATGTATACCTTGTTCATGGCCTGGCTGGATGAAAGTGACGATAATCACAGCGCTGCAGATTTGGGCAGTTAAAAACCTCCATCCCCCTGCGATCCCTTCAAAAAAGAGTGCAGAAGGGGGCCCAGAGTTTCCTCTTGGGTTTGGTCTTGAACCTGAATCTGTAAGCCGTTTGTTATAAGGAGAATTATGTTCTTTCGTTTCTGGGGAATAGGGTGGCTGGTGGCGGGTCTACTTTTCGGTGGTCCCGCACTGGCCGTAGATAGAGATGGGGCGATTCCGCCATTGCTGGACAGCCTCCGTCTGAAACAGCCGCTGACTTTTTGTGGTGAGGCGGTCCCGCTGGACGATCCCGAGGTGCGGGAGCGGATGGAAAAGGAGCTGCTGCTGTCACTCTGGGATCGGGATCAGGCGGTTTTGTGGCTGAAGCGGTCCAGTCGCTATCTACCTGTGATCGAGGCCATGCTTTCCCGGGCCGGGCTGCCCGATGACTTGAAGTATATTGCGTTGGCTGAAAGCGCCTTGCGACCGCATGCCGGTTCAGCCAAGGGGGCGATCGGCTTCTGGCAATTTTTATCAGAAACCGGCCGGCGTTACGGTTTGACCGTCAATGCGTCGATCGATCAGCGCCGCAGCCTGACCGCTTCCAGCAAGGCCGCGGTAAGTTATTTTTCCGAACTTTACGAAAAATTCGGTTCCTGGAGCCTGGCAGCAGCGGCGTTCAACATGGGGGAGGAGGGGCTGCAGGCGGAAATCCTTGCCCAGGGTGTCAGCGACTTCTACCGTCTCTATCTGCCGCTGGAAACCCAGCGCTATCTGTTCCGAGTTCTTTCCGCCAAACTGATTCTGACCCAGCCGGAGAGTTACGGCTTTCATCTGCAGGACCATGATTATTATCCTCCAGTCAAGTTTGCCAGCCTAGAATTGACCTGCTACGAGGAGACCAGTCTGAGGGTGGTGGCTCAGGCGGCGCAGACCGATTTCAAGCGGATCAAGGATTTGAACCCGGAGTTGCGCGGTCATTATCTGGCGGCGGGAACCTACACCTTAGCCGTCCCCGAAAATACACCCCCGGGGTTTCAGGAGCGGTTCAATCAGGGCCACCAGAAGTGGAGTCAGCAGCGCAAAGAGCGGATCTACATCGTTCAATCCGGTGATAACCTTTCGACCATTGCCGAAAAATTTCGCGTCCCCCTGGCCGCCATCCTGATCTGGAACCGCATCGATCTCAACGAGGCGCTCCATCCCGGCGATCGGCTGATTATCCAGCAGGCGGGAAGTGGTACCGGTAGCCCCTGAAATCAGCTCTTTTCTCTGTCACGCCCCCGAACAACAAAACGCCCCGGAATTTTCCAGGGCGTTTTATTAACACTTCCAAGTAGCTATCAGTGGGAGCAACCACAGGAACATTTATCACCGCAACAACCGCTCTGCGGCTCGCGGTAAATCATCTCTTCGATATGCGCATTCATGGTTTGTTTCAGGTCGGCAATAGTCATGCGAGATGAAATGCCCCGAACCGATTCTTTGTTCTAAGTGTCCCTGTGGGATATAATAGAGCCATTATGAGGCTGTTTAACTCTCGCTGGGAACCAAAAATCACGAGGACAATAATGAAAACAATTTTTGCCATTCTGACGTTATTTGTGACTCTGGCTCTTATCGGTTGTGCCAGCACGAAAAGACCGGTTCTCTATCCCAACAGTCACCTGAATACGGTCGGGAAACAACATGCAGAGGCAGATATCAAAGCATGTATGAGATCTGCTGAGGCCAGCGGCGCTAACTCAGGTAAAGGCG
>CAMYNC010000076.1 GCA_947259685.1 uncultured Desulfuromonadales bacterium
TTTCACTTTGGGCGGGGTGATCAAGCTGTTTATCTGAATTGCTTTGTGTGGACCGCCTCTAGCTAGCTAGGCGGTTTTTTTAAGTCTCAAATTTCGTGATTTTTCTTTTTTTTAATTTCGCATTCAGCCGGCAATCGGCGGGGAGGGGTGGTCACAAGCGCCGTAGGCGCAATCCCCAGAAAAGCAATATCTTATCAGCTTCATATTGCTCCCAAGTCTTTTAGTATATTTTCAGGATATTTATTTTCTGATTTTATCTTATCTATTTCCTGTAAAGAGTAATTTCTTTTCGAAATAAGCTTGTTATTCTTAAAGTAATAAAAAGAAAAATGATCATTATTATTGTAAATGGCCACCTGCTCTTTTGATCTTGGAATAATGTTATCAAAAGGAATGCCTTCTTTATGGATCATGCTGGCAAAGGTAAAATCTTCTTGATCCTTTGAAATTTCAACTTTCTCAGTTTCAACTGGAGAAGGCAAAACGCTCTCTTCTTTTTTTACAATTTTTTCAGGTGCCCTATCCTGAAGATTTCCACCAGCACAAGAACAAACAAACAGTAAACAAAATAATAAAAGAAATATTCTCATTTTCCTCCCCTTTCTCAAAAAAACTATCCGACCGACATGACCGCCCTAACTGCTCCAACTTGGTTTTCTAATTTTGACAAAACAAGTCTTACTTTTTTAGCTTCCTCTAAGTGAGTATACACTTTCATAATTTTTTAAGTTCTGGGTATCACCCTTCCCAACGCACAAAAGCCCCCTCCTGGAATTTTCTAGGTTAGGGCTCTTGTTTTTAGAAAGTGAATCTCAAAAATTGTGAATTCTTCTTTGGCCGCTACATCTTAATGGGGCGGCGGTTTTTGCATCCCAAAGCTTTTATGGTCACGTGCGAGTTCCCCTCGATTATTTGCAAAGCCTAGAAATATTGACCATACCTCAAGGACTTAGCATTGCAACATCCATCTTGTTTGCTAGTATGATTGATATAAGCAACGAATAAATCAAAACATTATGGAGTGACAAATGCCAATCCATTTTAATGACTTGGACGTGGCTGGTAAGGTTGAAGGACCAAGCTCTGTATTGATTGTTCCCTGCTATATGTGTCCAGCGGTGACAGTGGCCGTAAGAGACGATAGGCCTTTCATTCAATTTTTCAGCAGCTTTCTGACCTCCCCTCCCTTTGAGAAATACCTCGATAAGCTACAATCCCGTTTAGGCGAAAAGGGTGTAACCTCAAAGGTGTTCAAGAGCAAGTATGTTCATCAATGGTTTCTTTGTATGTGGACTACTGGGTGCCGTAAGAAGCTTAAACGACAGCTTGAAGAATATGATTCTGCCATAGTGCTGGGTTGCGAATCGGCGAATGAAACGGTACGTGACTTAATTCAAGGTGATGCCTGTAAAATAATTCAAGGTATGGAAGTTACAGGCTTTATGAATGCAAAAATGAGATTTCAATGGCCGGGAAATATATCCTTCCAAGACTGTAAGGTCATCCCCTTCTCCCAGCAAGAGGACGTAGAAGGCACATCTGGCTGAAAAAATCATGACGGGGAAGGATCTGCGGCACTATGCCCCATCTAGCTTTGGCAGGGAGGATCTGGACCCGTTGCAAAATCACAATTTTCCACAAATCTATGAAGAATACCGTTCCAGGATCACAAGGTTGCATGCTGTTGTAGCCGCAGCCAGGCAAAGTGATCTGGCAACACTTTTCCGGACACATGGTTACATAGCTTTCTGCATCATTTCGTAGACCAGCGGAGCCTCATATCCGTTAGAAGAATGAAGTCGCTGGCGGTTGTAGAAAACTTCGATGTACTCGAATATGGCAGCCCTGGCTTCTTCGCGAATTTCGAAGTCGCAATGGTGAACCAGTTCGATTTTCAGAGTGTGAAAAAAACTTTCAGCTACGGCATTATCCCAGCAATCACCTTTTCTGCTCATGCTGGCCTTAATGCCGTGTGTCTCGAATATTTTCCGATAACTATCTGAGGCATATTGGCTGCCTCGGTCGCTGTGAAAGATAAGGCCTTTAGCAGGTTTTCGCTTCCAGATGGCCATCAGCATGGCGTCATTGACCAAGTCGGCTGTCATACGTGACCCCATGGCCCAGCCGACCACGGCCCGTGAAAATAGATCGATGACAACAGCGAGATACAGCCAGCCTTCGCGCGTCGGGATATAAGTTATGTCACCGACGTAAACCGTATTCGGAGTGGCAACGGTAAATTCCCGCTCAAGAAGGTTCGGTGCGATCGGCTTGTCGTGATTCGAATCAGTTGTCACTTTGAATTTCCGTTTGGTTTGAACCACAAGCTTCTCTTCTTGCATCAACCGACCGATACGGCGGCGACTGACGGTGGTTTTTTCTTTTTTCAGCTCATCTTTTATTCGCCGGGTGCCGTAGTTCTTTCGGCCCTTTTTAAAGGCGGAACGGATCTGGGGGCGGAGCTTGTCATCCACCTTGCAGTGGTCACTTGGTGGCCGATGTAAGTAATCATAGTAGCCACTTCGGGAAACCTGAAGAACTCGGCACATCGGCTGGATGCGAAATTTAGTCTGTTGTTTCATCCAGGCGTACTTTATCGACTGTTCTTTGCAAAGTACGCCGCCGCCTTTTTTAAGATGTCACGCTCCTCCTTGAGTTGAGCGATTTCACGGCGGAGGCGTTTCAACTCATCGTACGGATGTTTTTCTCCAGAGCCTTTACTGGTCGAAGATTCCGGTTGATGATACTTCGTGATCCACGTGTACAGAGAATTGGCATTAATCCCCAAATCTCTTGCTGTCTGGGCAACAGGTTGGTCGGATTCAACTGCCAACTTGACAGCATCTTGTTTAAATTGGGACGAGTAGCTTGAACTCATTGGACACACCTCCGTAGTCTGGCATTATGCCTCGGTTTGTGTGTCCGGGATAGTGTAGCCACTTCACTATGCCCCATCTAGCTTTGGCAGGGAGGATCTGGACCCGTTGCAAAATCACAATTTTCCACAAATCTATGAAGAATACCGTTCCAGGATCACAAGGTCCACAAATCTATGAAGAATACCGTTCCAGGATCACAAGGTATCTGGCAGGACTCGCAGGCGAGGATGTCGCAGATGACCTCTCTCAGGAGGTTTTTGTAAAAGTCGCCAGAGGCCTCAAAGATTTTCGCGAGGAGGCTAATCTTTCCACCTGGATTTACCGCATTGCCACCAACACCTACCATGACCATGTTCGTGGTCGTGCCTTCAGGCAGCAACAGAAAGAACAGCTCATTCCAACTGAAAATATTGATGTCTTTGAAGGTGAGACACTGGGCATCGGCGAGAAAACTCCGATTGTCGAGCAAGGGACGATCAGGAGAGAGATGATCGCGTGCATCCGTGGCTACATCCAACAGCTTCCAGAAGACTACAGGGTTGTGTTGCTACTAAGCGAAGAGGAAGGATTCAAGAATCGCGAGATTGCGGAAATTCTGAAGATCAGTCTGGAGAATGTCAAAATCCGCTTGCACCGGGCCAAGGCAAAGCTTAAAGAGCTCTTGGAAGGTCACTGCGAATTCTATCTCGATGATCAAAGTGAAGTTGCCTGTGACCGCAAACAAGGCCGTGATTGACAAAAGTCCACGTCCCTCGCCGATTAAATTCTTTACGCAAGCTGTATCCTTTTATTGCCTGCCTTCGTCTATAGAGAAAGAAGGGAGGTGATCTTGATGACCACATTCGAAATGGCACAATTCTGGTGGCTACTACCTTTACTGTTCTTGGTTTGTTGCATTTTCTGCTGCAAGGGATGCTGCTGCACCCGCAAAAGCAAAAATGAGGGAAAAGACAGGAACCTGAGACAAGGGCTATGATGTTTTGGGTATACGGTGGATAGTTGATTAGGTTTTAGAGAAAGGAAACATTTCCATGGACGAGAAACTAAAAGAAATGATCGCAGTTGGAGCGTCTGTAACCGCTAATTGCATTCCATGTATCCGGTACCACTTCGCAAAAGCCTGTGAAGCCGGCCTTACAGTCGCCGAGATTAGGGCTGCAGTCCAGATTGGCAAGGGGGTTAGAAAAGGTGCCGCGCAAAAATGGGATGAAGAAGTAAGCGTTCTCCTTTCTTCATCACCTGAGGAGCATAAAGCCACTTGTGGGTGCGCATAGAAGCTATTTTCTGGCTAGGAAACTAATGATGAATCGACGCTAGATCAACAGATGTTATCGGTTAATTTGCTGTAAAATGATGCCCTGGTCATGGCTGGGGCGTTCTATTTCCAAATCTCGAAAGTCGTTGGATTTCCAGGTGAAGAGATGGCTCATTCAGCAAAATTTTGGAACATGCTTGCAAAGCGCTATTCAAAGCAGCCCATTGCGGACGAGGCAGCCTACAAGAAGAAGCTGCAAGTCTCCCGTGAATATTTTCAACCGGACATGGAAGTATTTGAGTTCGGCTGTGGAACAGGATCGACGGCCCTTCTCCATGCTCCCTATGTGAAGCACATTCGGGCGATCGATGTCTCATCGAAAATGATTGAAATCGCCAAGGCTAAAGCTGATGCAGGAAAAATCAAGAATGTTACTTTTGAATGTTCAGCCATAGATGGATTCAGTATTCCTGACCAGAGCATGGACGCCATTTTGGGGCTCAATATTTTGCACTTGCTGGAGAACAAGGAAGAAATAATTGCCAAGGTTCACAAGATGCTAAAACCAGGAGGTATCTTTATCACCAGCACGGCTTGCATTGCGGACATGAAGATGCTGTTCAGGATTATCGCACCTATTGGTAGTTTTCTACGTGTAATTCCACTGGTCAAGGTCTTTTCCGCCAGGGAGTTGCAAAACAGCTTGACGAATGCCGGATTTCAGATCGACTACCAATGGCAACCGGGCGAGAACAAAGCAGTGTTCATCGTGGCAAAGAAGGACACCTAGCAAGCTAATCGGTGGAAGGGAAAATACGTCTCAAAAATAGTGATTTAAGGACTTACGCCCAGACATTTGAAGCATAATTTGGTCCTTTTCCCTCGACGTAATTTCAGGTAGCTAGAGAGCCATTTTTGGCGACCCCCATCATAACAACATGTGAGAAGATCCAGGCGGAATATCTCTGTATTTTCAAGCAGGTAGGACTTTGGTGGGAGCGACTTAGCGAAAAATGGTTGAAGCGAGTTTAATCACACCCCAATTTTTAGGCTTTCCCGATTATCCGCCGTTCAGATCCCCAAGGTTTTGACAAGGGAGTAATTGCCCGCAATACTGAGTCTATATCAATCAGAGCATGGAAAGGCAGACCGCATGGATATCACGCTTCTCGATGGAGGCCTGGGTCAAGAACTGCTGGAACGTTCTGGGTCAGTGCCAACCGGGCTCTGGTCAACTCAGTTCTTAATCGACCACCCTGAATTGGTGCGTGATCTTCACCGCGATTATTTCTTGGCAGGTGCGGACATTGCCACCACCAACAGCTACGCCATTCATCGAGATCGGCTGAGACCTTTTGATCTTGAGCACCGCTTTGCTGAGCTCCACCGGAAAGCGTGCCTGCTGGCGGTTTCGGCTAGGGAGAAGCATGGTCAGGGATTGGTCGCAGGGGCAATGGGGCCAACCGGGCGGTCCTATCGCCCTGATCTTGCCCCCTCAGTCGAAGAGGCCGCAGAGCTTTTTGCAGAGATTGCAGCCATCCAAGAGCCTTATGTCGATATGTTCCTTTGTGAAACCATGTCATCGGTGGCGCAGGCACGTGGGGCAGTGATGGGGGCAAGCTCAGGCAGCAGGCCCGTTTGGCTTGCGATTAGGGTAGATGACGAGGACGGTACGAAGCTCCGTTCCGGGGAAGCCATCACAGAGATACTGGCGCTGCTCTCGGAATTTAATCTCGCAGCATTATTAGTAAACTGCTCGACCCCCGAGGCGGTGAGTCAGGCGCTCCCCGTGCTGGCGGGGCAGGATATTCCGATGGGCGCTTACGCCAACGGATTTGTGGAAATCGCGCCGGATTACTTGCAAGAGGGCGCGACTGTCGATCTCTTGCAATCCCGCGCCAATCTAGGACCAGAGGTTTATGCCGACTTTGCCGAGGGCTGGATCAAGCACGGTGCTACTATTATCGGGGGCTGTTGCGAGATTGGTCCAGCTCATATCGAGGAGCTGGCAAAACGATTAAAGCCTAGCTGAAATAAACATGGCAACCCAGCCAGGAGGCATCTTGCTAGACTGGCTGCCTGCGCGAGCACGGGAAAGATGTAATATTCGCTTGCAAGGGTTCTCTCAAGCCTTCTTTGTCAGCGGGACGAAGTTACGGCCGGGATTTTAAATCTCACAAGTAGTAAATTCTGTTCCTCGACAAGATGTGAAATTAATGGGGGAAGGCACCATGAATACTTTGACACCAAAAACAGATCCAGAAGACGATTGGCGTTTGCGTACCTTTTCTCGCTTGGCTAAAGATTGGACTAGCCCTGGGACTGGTCAGGTAGCGCATAAAGGAGCGAGGATCACCGTTTGTTCAGTTATCCAGTTGTCAAAGAAAAAACAGCTTACTATCCCCTTGCCAAACGCTACTGCATTACTGCTCAATTCATCAGCAACAGCATATGCATCCGCTCAGGCAATCCGTGAATCAAATGACATTGACAACTCTCAACTAAATCAAGTTTCCTTCGTCTCAGACAAAGATGCTTTTGATTACCTCGAGAGAATGATTGAGGAAATCGTGTTGGCCTTCACAGCATTGGAGGCATTCGTAAACGAAACCATTCCCGAAAATTTTGAGTATGTCCACAATGCGCGTAGCAAAATCATATTAGAAGTTAAGGACAAATCTAACATCGAACGTCATGTGTCTATTGACGAAAAGCTTAAATCTGTCCTGCCTGAGGTATTGAAATGCACCTCTCCGACAGGTTCACGTAGTTGGCAAAACTACACGAAACTTAAAAAAACACGAGACCGTCTTATCCACATGAAAACCGAAGACAGCAAATCATCTGGTCCCGAAATGGACACGGTTTGGAAAGCGTTGTTTCAAACTCCAGTACCTCATATTACGGTGAAAGCCATTATTAATCATTTCGTTAGGAAGATGCCGACACAACCTGGTTGGTTTAAGCGTTTCCCACACTTATAGTAATGAAGAGTATCGAGGTTCGATGACAGATCTCATATGTAGTGAATTCCCGGTGACGATGTTCAGTGTAACGGGGTACCAAAAATTATTGGAATCTGCAAGTATTACCAGATTGACAGAAAACCCTTGCTTCAGGGCAAGAAGAACTAGCTAAAACCAAAAGAACATGACATTTTGTTTTGCAAAGCCCCTCTTTACGTACTGTTCTGATTTTTCCCTACGTTGCTCTGGTCATCATTCTTGCCATTGCCATCGGGACCCTTTCCTATCTGGCCGGTAGTCAGGCAGTTTTGACCGTATCGGAGCACCTACTGCAGGAGACCGTCGGCCGCATTGGCCAAGCGATTGATCGGCATGTGGTCGGTTCGGTCGCCACGCTGGAAGCGGCTTTTCCCAACGGCATGCTGGCACCGGAAACTATTGAATCGGATATGGACAATATCCGCACCCGTTTCTGGATTGCAACATCCCTGCATATCGACCCTAACAACTATGCCTATTATGGCAACCTTGAGGGGCAGGCCATAGGCCTCTACCGACATTCCTATGAGCAGGGTGAATTGCGCCTCAAGTATCGCCCTGAAGACCATCGTAAACGTTACCGGATCGACGGTATCAACGGTATCCCGAAATTTGAATCGACGGAACAAGCTCTTTTCGATCCCCGCGAGCGGCCCTGGTTTCAAGCTGCGAAAACCAGCAACCGGGATATCTGGACTTCGGTCTACATCGACTTCGGAACCCAGGACCTCGTCGCAACCCGTGCTCGGCGCGTGCTGGGACAACACGGCGACCTGCGGGGCGTTGTTGCGACCGATATGCCGTTGCGTGCGCTGAACGATTTTATCGGCAGTCTCGGTATTTCACCAAACGGGCTGGCCTTTATTCTTGAGCCAGATGGACAATTGATCGCCTCATCCTGCAGCCCCAATGTCAGGCGGGCTGCTGACGGTCACAATGTCAGGATTAACGCTGCTGACAGTGGCCACCCACTGCTTACGGAGATTTACCAGCAGATTCAGCCCGACCTGGCTCAGCCAATGGAAAGCAATTCAACCAGAACATTTGTTTTCACAGACAGCCTTGGCGATAAAATCCACGTAGCCTTTGCCATGTTTCAGGATAGCGCCGGCTTGAAATGGATCAATGTTGTCGCCCTACCGGATAGCGACTTTATGGGCGGAATCAGTTCCAATGTCATGCGGACTGTCTTCCTTGGTGTTGTGGCCACAATCGTTGTGATCTTTATCGGCCTGTGGATTCTCAACTGGGTGACAGCCGATCTCAAGCAACTTTCAATCGCTGCCAACCAGATTGGCAGCGGTTATTTGGACCCCCCCCTCCATATCCGCCGCAATGACGAAATCGGAACATTGGCCAAAAGCTTTCAGGCCATGCAGTCCCGGCTACAGACAGATCACCTGACCGGATTGCCGAACCGCTACGCTTTTGAACAGAACCTCAACACCGCCATTCAGCAGTATTCGCAGAGCGGCCAACCGTTTGCCATCATGTTTATCGACATTAACGATTTCAAGGTGATCAATGACCGCTTCGGACACGATGTCGGCGATCAGGCCTTGATCGAATTCGCCTTGCGTCTGCGGACCCATGTCCGCCAGCATGATTTAGTCACTCGCTACGCCGGAGATGAGTTTGTTGTTATTTTTGGAAATGTTCAGTCCAGCGAAGATCTGGCCCCGATCAGAAACACCATCGAAACAGCTCTCTCCACTCCCTTGCAGGCAACCGGGGCTGCCACCGGCTGCTTCGGGGCTGCCATAGGCGTGGCCCATTTCCCGGAGGATGCCAACAGTGCCAAAGATCTGCTGATTGTGGCTGATCACAACATGTACAGCCACAAGGCCGCACTAAAGAAGAATAAAACCGTTGATTGAATGGGTTCTTCTCGGCTTAAAAATAAGTCGTGTCTCAACTAATAACGTTTGCTCCAGAAACCAAGCTCTGAAATCCAATATTCAGCAACTTCAACGGGGCTCTGGCGAGAATTGCAGTATTTGTCACTGTCCAACGAATCACCGCTCCCAGAAAACACCAATCGAGAAAGTCCCTAGTTGTGGATTTCTGGGGGGCAAAGAGGTGTCTTTAAAATTGTGACTTAAATCTCACTTCTCCTTTTTGAAACACGAAAATCGGCCCCCTCTCCTTGCTGTAATTTCAGCAACTTAGCGGGAGGGCCATTTTTGATCTAACTTTGGATACAGAGCCGGGGAGAATAGCGTTTTGATTCCTGCATGTTAGAGGATTTGGCGGATCGAGCTGCTGACAATTTTAGCCGTTCAGGCTTCAGAGCAAGCTGATCTGACCGATCTACTGTCGAGCAGATTAAGAGTTTTGATAATTTGGCACCTGCCCGATTGATCTTAGGTCAAGAAGAAACGTAATATCGGGGAGCATTCAAGGAGCCTCAGCCCGCATAACGCTGAGGCTTAATCTGTTTCTGGATATGGTGATATAATGCCTTCAACGGATCATAACAGCCTGAGACAGACAGGGGGACTGCAGCCCGCCCAACGATCTCGTCGACCGGAACTCCTTCCAATGGGCCTCCTGCTTCTTGGCTATTTGAGGAGAATAGTGATGAACAAGACGCTTGAATGTTCAACATGCGGAATGATTACGAAAGCCAGGAATCATTTATGTAACCCCGTCGAACTTGAAAGACGCATTGATCATTGCGACCCATCTCCCAGTGACGCAAATATGTGCGAAGAAGAAAAGGGCAGGCTCGAATACGAATGCGGCATCTGCGGGAGACAGACCGAGGATGCCAGTATAGTCTGTATCCCGAACAAGGTTCATACTGATTAGCACTGATCTTCCGCTAAGCGGAGTCAGTGCTCAGGGCGCTTGCCCGTATTGGCCGCAGAAACGACCATACGAGGAAGTAATGTGGTGAGATCGAAGCGGCGGTTGAAACGATATTGATACCCAGGTAGTGGTGTGCGTATTTTTCGACGTCGAAGGCATGGTACGTTCCGTTAATGCCCTTTAGACGTGACCAAACCTGACATTGTCTGTGATCTGATCTCAACTAATGCAATTTCAAGATCTAGCCGCTATGAATACTGAGAATATCCACTTCATCGTCTGGTGAGACGACCCACCAGGTCCACCTCGGCATGTCGTCCCAGCACCTGCAACGCCTCAATCGCAGTTTCTGCGTATTCCTTGGCGTCCCCGGTGAGATAAGCAAACAGAAAAGCCGCCAGGTCAGCCCGTGCCGCAGCAGACTTTTCTTCAGGCGTCCGCTGCTTTCCCGCCTGCAGCCAAAGGGTTTCTGAGCGCTGCTGATGCAAGCTTCGAGCTGCACTCACCAGGGAGATCCGCTCATCTAGCGACAGGTTTCCACTCGAGCGAAAGGCCTCGACCAGATCTTCCGGGAAATCCTCTTGAATAATTTCCGCAAGACGTAAAAGTTTATTTTTCACCGCAACCTCAACAGGGAGTTATTCAGGGACAGGCGATAAGATTTGCCGTTTGGGATTTCAGGTCAAAAACGACTTTAATCTGCTTGTTTCTCAATTGCTGAAGAACCTGGGTAACCTTGTCCTCCAGCGTACAACCGAGCTCAGCCCAATCCGCTCCGTCGCGGCTGACGAACTCTTGGATCATCCGCCGCAGCGTATCAGGATCGAGCTGTTCATAGGGAACCTCGATCCCCTCTTCCTGGTGGTCAGTCTTTCTATCCTGGGGCACAAATCACCTCGATGAATCAATTATCCATGGGGGAAACATTCTGCTTTGTAGCATGTTTTTGGTTCACCTTGGCCAGATTCTCACCAAAGCAGAACCCGTCGGGTTCGATTTTAACCCGAGACCATAACTCCTTGCTTATAAAACCCACCCCAAAGTACACTCCCCCGTTCCACCATCAAAACCATTAACCTAGAAACTGAATTGAGTCGCTGCCTTATGTCATTTGCCGCCCTCGGGCTTCTTGAACCGATCCTTAGCACCATCGAAGCGATCGGCTACCGCAAACCTTCGCCAATTCAGCGCAAAGCGATCCCTGCGGTGCTCGCCGGTAAGGATGTCATGGCCGCCGCCCAAACCGGCACCGGCAAAACAGCCAGTTTCGCCCTCCCGCTGCTGCAGCTGCTGGCCGAGGGGCCAAAGGTAAAGTCGAACCATATCCGCGCCCTGGTGCTCACGCCAACCCGCGAGCTGGCAGTGCAGATTGCCGAGGGTATTGCCACCTACGGCAAACTGTTGCCACTGAAGTCGAGCCTGGTTTACGGTGGGGTAAAGATCAATCCACAGATGATGAAACTGCGTGGCGGGGTCGATCTGTTGGTCGCAACTCCGGGCCGCTTGCTCGATCTATTTAGCCAGAACGCGGTAAAATTTGGACAGCTTGAGGCGCTGGTGCTGGATGAGGCCGACCGGATGCTCGATATGGGCTTCAGCGATGAGATCTGTAAAATCCTCAGCCTCCTGCCGGCCGGGCGCCAAACCCTGCTCTTTTCGGCCACCTTTTCCGACGAGATCCGTCAACTCGCGAAAAGGCTGCTGAAAACACCGCTCCAGATTGAGGTTAATCCGCGTAACTCGGCAGCAAAAAGCATTAAACAGTGCGTCTATGAGGTCGACAAGAGTAAAAAACCAGCCTTGCTCAGCCATTTAGTGAGCAGCAGAGACTGGTCGCAGGTGCTGGTTTTTACCCGCACCAAGCAAGGCGCCGATCAGCTGGTTCGGCAGCTTAAGAGCGACAACCTTTCGGCGGTGGCGATCCATGGCGACAAGAGCCAGGGCTTGCGCAGCCGCGCTCTGGCCGACTTTAAAGCAAACAAAACCCGCGTGCTGGTGGCCACCGACATCGCTGCGCGTGGTCTCGACATCAACGATCTGCCTCAGGTCATTAATTTCGACCTCCCCAAGGTTGCCGAGGACTATGTGCACCGCATCGGTCGTACTGGCCGGGCCGGACTCACCGGGGAGGCAATTTCCCTGGTCAGTGCGGATGAGGTTAAGCTGCTTGCCGCAATCGAATCACTGATCAAGCAAACGCTGGGGCGTGAGGTGGAAAGCGGTTTTATCCCGAATCATAAAGTTCCTTTGACCCGCCAAAGCAAGGCGCGGGCAAAGAAACCGAAAAAGCCGAAGGGAAAGAATCAGGGAATGGGAGAAAAAACTGCCGGCGATGCAACCGGGTCCGGCAATACACCGCGCCGAAGCGGCAAACGGCAGGCTGAAGAGCAAGCCAAAGAGACCTCTTCAGGACGAGGTCGACTGCGGCGGAACAGTCGTAGAACGACCAGTAAACAGCGCCAATCCTCCAAGCAAGGACAAAAGCCAAAACCATGAGTGAACAAAAGTCCAATGACCCACTGCACGGCATCACCCTGGAGCAGATCGTCAACCGGCTGGTTGAATATTATGGCTGGGATGAGCTTGGAGAACTGATTAACATCAGGTGTTTCAACAAGGATCCTTCAGTGAAGTCGAGTCTTAAATTCCTGCGGAAAACACCCTGGGCGCGAAAGCAAGTCGAGGACCTCTACCTCGCCGTGCAAATGATCGAGGATAGACACTAGACCATGGATTTTGTGCAACTCTTCGCCCTGCTCAGCGTTTTAACCCCGCTGGTGATCGCCGGCGTCATGCTGAATAGACACAGGAAACGGCGCCGTGCGCTCTCCGCGCCCTTTCCCGCCCAGTGGCTAGCGACCATCCAGCGCAACATTCCGCCATATTCTAAACTGTCAGGGGAACTGCAGCAGCAGGTGCAAATTTACACCCAGCAGTTCCTGCATGATAAATCCTTCGAAGGCTGCGGTGGCCTGGTCCTCAATGATGAGATCAAGGTGACGATTGCCGCCCAGGCCAGTTTGCTGCTGCTCAACCGGAAGGTGCGCTGCTACCCGAACCTCTACTCGGTGCTGGTCTATCCCAGTACCTATGTGGTTAAGAATGAAAGCGATGAAGATTCGGTCCGGCTTGGCGAATCCTGGCGAACCGGGGCAGTGGTGCTGGCGTGGGACAGCGTCAGACGCGGGGCAGCGAACTTTGCCGACGGACACAACCTGGTCATCCACGAGTTTGCCCATCAACTCGACCAGGAAGATGGCTCCGGCGACGGCGCGCCGATTCTCGCCGACCGTTCCAGCTATGCGACCTGGGCGCGGGTGCTGTCGCAGGAGTACGAGTTGCACCGCAAGCGGGTCGGTAAAAATAAAAAAACCGTGCTGGATGCCTATGGAGCAGCCGATCCGGCGGAGTTCTTCGCTGTGGCTTCCGAGACATTTTTCGAAAAGCCGCGTCAGCTGCGCCAGAAGCATCCCGAGTTGTACGATGAACTGCAGAAATTCTACCGAGTCGATCCGCTGGAGTGGGTTTAGGCTTCGGTTGGGGCTTGGAGCCCAGTGGTATGAAAACGCACGCTAAGGTGCGTCAATGTTGTCCGAAGGCTGGTTTTTCAGCCTGAGCTATCTGCTATTTCCAAAGCCCTTCAAATCGATTTGCCGCCGTTCGGGTGTACCGGGCCGTATGCTTAGGATCTCTATGCCCGAGGTAATCCTGGACAACCCGTTCGGGCGTCCCGTTGTTCGCAAGACAATACCCGCAGCTATGGCGCAGCATGTGCGGTGTTACATGCCCCAACCCTGCGGCCTCTGCGGATCGGCTGACGATATAAATCACCGCATGACGGGTCAAGGGCCCTTGCCGTTCCGAAACAAACAGCCAGGGCAACGCATCCTTCCGGGTCCGCAGGTAACGCCTTAAAAGCCGCAACTCCTGTCCCTCGATGGGCTGCTCTGTGCTCAGGCCCCCTTTGATCCTCTCCACCCATATCCTGGAGGTCGCTAGGTCCAGGTGCGAAAGCCGGGTCCGGCAAAGCTCAGTTTCCCGAAACCCATGCCGGTACAACAACATGATCAACGCCTGGTCTCGTTCCGGACACCGACTTTCTTTCGCCCCCTTCAAAAGAAAGTCAATCTCCGGAGGCGTCAGATAGTCCCGTCCTCTTTCATGGGCATCAACCGTTTCTTCATAAACTTTTAACAATTTGCCGGCTCGAGTCTCGGGCCCATCTTTCTTCAAGGGACTGAATTGTCATGACTCCTAGAGTTTATCATTTAACAAAAGACGTTTTTTGTTGAATGTTAAAAGGGGTCATTTCAAGGGGAGTTGGCGTCTGAAAATTCAGACTTATTTACTAGAAGTGGCGATATTCTTGACACACTCGATCTGGCCGACTTTCAGGCCCATAATTCAATATGGAGCAACTTCCGAGACCCTTGCAACAGGTCGGAGCTTTCGAGCGGAAATTCCCCTCTCTCAGCAAAGGCTTTAGCGGATTATGATTAAATGTTGTACAGCTTTATTTTCTCCCACAGGGTTTTTCTGCTGATGCCAAGGAGCTCAGCGGTTCTTGTCTTGTTGTCTTTGGCAGATTTCAGTGTTCTCTTGATATGTATCTTTTCCGCTTCGGCCACCGCTTCAGCCAAGGGAACAGTAGCTGTAATTTTCCCCCGTTGTTTTGCTACATGCTTAGGAAGTGAGTCAATTGTAATAACATCAGTCGATGCAAGGGCTACCAACCTTTCCAGGATATTTTTCAGCTCCCTGATATTGCCTGGATAGTCATATTCAAAAAAGGCCGTTACTACCTCGGAACTCAGTGTGACCTTTTTTCCAAAAGTACTGTTATAATCTGCCAGAAAAGAGTCAATAAGGAGAGGGATATCTTCCTTGCGTTCTCTGAGGGCGGGCAAGCGAATCGGGATAACATTCAGTCTATAATAGAGGTCTTCTCTGAAGTCCCCCTTCTGTACCTCCTCTTCGATATTCTTATTAGTCGCGGTAATAACCCTTACATCAACCTTTAACGTCTGGGAGCCGCCAAGCCTTTCAAAGGACCCATCCTGCAGGACTCTAAGGAGCTTTGTCTGTACCCCCGCTGACAGGTCGCCTATTTCATCAAGAAAGATAGTCCCTTTGTCGGCCCGCTCAAATCTGCCTAGTTTTCTGCGGTCGGCCCCGGTGAATGCGCCTTTTTCGACGCCAAATAGCTCGCTTTCAATAAGATTTTCGGGCAAAGCTGCACAGTTTACCTTTATAAAGGGCCCGTTCCTGCGATTGCTTTGATAATGGATTGTTGAGGCGAGCAGTTCTTTGCCGGTGCCGCTTTCGCCAAGAATGAAAACAGTGGAATCTATTTTAGATACTTTGCCGATAAGGTCATACACATGATTCATTTCCGGACTGTCGCCGATAATGTTCGGAAAGTTGAAACATTTAGAGAGATTTTTTTTCAGGTTGATATTTTCCTCCCGAAGCTCACGTAACTCAAGCGCTCGGTCGATAATCAGGTTGAGTTCCTCCAGGGAGAAAGGCTTGGTGATATAATCGAATGCCCCTAGTTTCATAGCTTCGACCGCGTCCTTTATCGTCCCATAAGCGGTCATCATGAGGACCACGGCCCGGGGGTTTTTCCCCATAATTCTTTTAAGAATATCTAGGCCGTTCATATCGGGCAGCATCACATCTGTAATGACCAGCGAGAAGTCATCTTCATCAAAAGCAGTTACTCCGTCATTACCAGTGGCACAGGCGATCACCTCATGACCCTTCATGGTCAGAGAGTCGGAGAGGGTAACTCTCATAATCTTGTCATCCTCAATGATGAGCAGTTTATTTTTCATGTAATCACTCTGTCTAGCTTTACGCTAATAATTGTGCCCATATTTTTGTTCCTACGAGCGGTGATTTCACCATCATAGCTGTTCACAATTTCATAGGTCAGCCATAACCCGAGACCGGTACCTTCACCAGGTGGTTTGGTTGTGTAAAACGGGTCAAAGATTTTATGGATGTTTTCCTGCTGAATTCCCTCTCCGGTGTCACAGACCTCTAATAGGACTATTGACCCACGACAGTGAGCATTTATGGTCAGAGTTCCGCCGTTCGGCATCGCTTGCACTGCATTGATCATGAGGTTGATCAGAACCTGTTGCAAATCGTGAGGGTCGAGCTTGAGGACGACGCCGGCCTCAACGTCTTCCTTGTAGCTGACACCATTTTTTTTCAACATGTATTCAACAAACTCGTAGGCCTGCGCCAGAGCAAGTTTAACTTCTATGATCTGAGGTTCTTTCTCGCCCTTTCGCACCATCCACAACAACTTGCCCACCGTGCTTTCAATCCTGCTCAAACCGTCCTGTAACAGTTCGAGATACCGCTGCCTGAATTCCCGGTCTTCCCCTTTCTCTTCAAGCATATGGACACAATTAAACAAGCCGCCGAGGGGGTTGTTAACCTCATGGGCGACCCCGGCGGCAAGGATTCCTAGGGAGGCAAGTTTTTCAGACTGGAGCAGCTTGTCGTGGGTTTTTTTGAGTTCAATATTTGCCTCGCGTATCCGATCAATCATTCGGTTAAAACTCTGGCAGAGGAGGGTTATCTCGTTGCTGCCTTCGATGTCGACCTTGACGTCAAGTATTCTCCCGTCAGCATTTTCTATGATTCCAACAAATTGGAGGAGTTTCTCGTGGGTGCTTTTAAGTTCGAGATTGGAAGAGCTTATCCGGTCAATCATCCTGTTGAAGCTCTGCCCGAGGCGGGCAATTTCATCGCTGCCGCTTTTGGTGATTACCCTTGCATCGAGTCTGTCCCCCCCAGCTCTTTCCATGGTTTGCGCGAGTTCCGTTATGGGCCTGATGAACCTTCTGCTTAGGAGAACTATGATTCCAAAACCGACGGCCAGCATCATGATGGTGATGATGGTCACCCCCAATATGGTCGTTCGCACTTCTTGTTCCAGGACTTTCAGCGAGACGGCAAATCGGAGCGTTCCCCAACGTTTTTTGCCAATGGAAAGCGGGGTGGCAAAATCAAGGGCGCCGGAATCAGTGTCAGGGTCATGGAAATTCTGGACCACGGTGGAGTCTGAGGAGAGGGCTTTGGTCGTTAGCGGGTCGTCATAGACGCGGCCATATTCATTGAAATCATTATGGGAAATGACCCTGCCGTTCTCATCAAATACGGCAATGTAAATCAAGTTGATCTCTTTTTTGCTGAATATCCCGGTTATATAATTGTCGATTAAACCTCCCTCTTCAACTAAACCAAGCCGTTCATAGATAAGATCATTCATGACCGGTATAGCAAGCGTCTCTGCCAAAAGCCTTCCCTGCCTCTCAATATCCCGGTACATGATATTGCTTTCCCTCCTGGTGATTAACAGCCCCGTAACAATCATCAAAAAAATCACGGCGGAAAATGTCATAATGACAAACTTCCTCTGGAGAGAATGATGTTTCAAAGGCGCAGGCCTCATAATTGTATTTTGGGATGGCAACCCAAGCCACATGATTTGGGTATGTCGTTAATCATTTTTCTGATATGTGCGTAGTCAAAGTCATCAGTCACTGTAAAGCCACCCATAAACTCAGGATCAATCTTTTGGAGAACTTTCCGGCCATACTCTGTCTTGTCCATGTCAAGCAGGGCGGCCTTAACCGTTTCCACTATGGTATAGGAAGTCTGCGGACTGATAACCAGGGGCCCGGTGGGTATCGGGCCTGATTTGGCGATAATCTGCAAGCCCAGAGGAAGGTATTTTTCCGCAACCGATTCTCTTACAGCGCCGGCATCATAGATCCCCTTTAAAACCCATCTGACAACCGTGTCGTGGTAGTTGAAGTTATTGAAATTGTTGAGTTCCTTCAAGTGGATGCCATGTTCTGCGAGAAGATATCTCGGGATAAGATTACCTGAGGTCGACTTCTGGGAAGCAAAAGCAAAGCTCTTGCCTTTAAGATCCGACAATTGCTTAATCGGACTGTCTTTCTTAGTGACAATAACACTATGGTAGAATGGTTCTCCTTTTCCAGTGATGCTCTTGAGCAGGGAGATTGCCTGGTAATCGTTTTTGGCGTGGAGATAGGTCAAAGGACCCAGAAAAGCCATGTTGATTTCTCCTTCACCCAGGGCCATAACGGTATCGTCATAGGTTTTCTGCAACACCAATTCAAAACTATAAGGGGTGTTTTCTGAGAGATAATCCATCAGAGGCTGGAATTTTTCGAAGGCAATTCGCGGATTGTCTTTGGGGATGACGCCGAACCAAACAGTGTCGGACTGCGGTTCCGGAAAAATAACATCTGCAGTGGTGTTGAATTTTGTTACAAACGACTGCATCTCCCGCACAGAGTCGTAGTTGGTATCATCGGCCCCGACAAATTTTTCAATGAGCATGGAGTCAAGGATCTGTTTCCCCTCTGGGTCCTGGTGCATCCTCAATAATATCTCTTTGATCCTCTCCTTGATAAATATAGGGGTCGCCGGCGTGGCCACCATTGGTGGAACGCCGAAATCTGGAGATTGCTCAATGATACGGACTTGCTTGACATAAGGGGATTGGTTTTTCTGCATGTAGTAGTAGATGAGGCTTTCAACCGCTGCCCCATCTACCTCTTTTTTGGCCACCAGTTCCACAGATTTGTCATGGCTGTAACTGTAGAGATACTTACCAAAGAAGTCCTCGATCCGCTCTCCCTTCTTGGCCAGAAGATAAGAGGGATAGAGGCTGCCTGAATTCGATTTAGGATCGGTAAAGGCAAAACTGCTGCCCTTTAATTCTTCAAAACTCTGTATGTCGCTGTCCTTGTGGACGATTAAGAAAGACTTATAGAAGGGCTTCCCATTCAACTGCGGCGCGACAAGCAGTTCTGCACCGAACTTTCTTTTGTCTACCACATAGGGCGCCGAGCAGATAAAGGCGGCATCAACGCTCCCCTGTTCCAGCATTCTGTCCATCTCGTCATAGGTCTTTCGGTATTCCATCTCCACCGATTGACCGATTTTTTCTGAAATATAATCAATAATATCCTGATAATAATCAACTGTGCCCACGGGTGTAATCATTGAAACAACACCAATCCTGAGGGGCCGCTGAATGGCCTGGGCACGGTCAAGGGATAAGGGAGTTAAAACGATAAGAAGGAGAAAGAAGAGAAGTACAATCCCGCCAAACATGCTTTTCACGAAACCACCCCTTTCTCGGAAGAAGTGTTACATGAAAGTAACAACTTTTTGCTTAAAAAGCACATAAGTTACTGAATTAAAATGCTATATTTCAAAAAGCCCAGTGTCCTGATGAAGAACGATTGCATTGTTACATCGATGTAACACATATCGGACTTCATTGACAAAAATATTTGATCAAAGCTTGGCATGTCTTAAAGTTTGTTCAATATATTCAGCAGGTTGTCTTCAGTCGGTTGGTCATGGCATTTGATTTGCAAAGTTATTAAGCATTTCAGGGACATATACAAAAGTATAACTGCCAGCTATTGATATAGCAAAGTGTATTCCAAAGTTGCCGATGCCGATTAAAAATCAAGGGAAGCGTTCACAGTCGCTGCATCTGAATATTTAAGAGTAAACAACATAGCCGACAATAGCCGATTACTCTGACTTTGCACATATAAGACACCTTAAAACGCTTACAGCCAGGAGATTGTTAAACCTTAATGCCCCTGAAAGGTTAAAATTTTATGCAACAAAGGATAACCAGAAGGCAGGTATTGCAAAAAATTGCTGCCATTACGGGAGCTGGCGCAGGAGTCCTGTTACCCAGCCAATCACTGGCTTTCACCAAGCTCATCTCCAGATTCTTCCAAACTGAATTTAAAACCAAATATGAAGTGCCCCCTCCCTTACCGGGAGCCAAATTTGGTATGGCTATCGACTTGGGGCTGTGCATCGGTTGTAGACGTTGCTCATACGCCTGCAAAAGGGAAAACAGCGTTCCAGACACTATTTCCCCACCCTATATCATGCTGATGGAAATGGACCCGATTTCATTGCGCAAGGGGAGTGCCACCCTCGATGTGCATGGAAATGGAATGAAGAACAGGCTCATGTATACCAAGCTTCGCAAGGACAAGGAGTACATGCCGATACAATGCAACCACTGCGAGGTCCCCCCGTGCGCCGAGGTTTGCCCCACCAAAGCCACCTATAAAGATAAAGATGGCATCGTCATGATCGATTATGACAAGTGCATCGGCTGTCGCTATTGCATGGTGGCGTGCCCCTACAACGCACGAAGATTCAACTGGGCCGAGCCGAAGGTGGCGGCTGAAGATATAAATCCCTTAGTACCAGTGCGTTACCACGGCGTTGTCGAGAAATGCACCTTCTGCGTCCATCGCACCCGAAGGGGGCGGACCACCCGTTGCGTGGAAGCCTGTCCGAACAAGGTCAGGGTCTTCGGCAATCTGAACGATCCCGAAAGTAATATTTCAAAACTCATTGAAACTGAAAAAAATTTCCGGCTCAAGGAGGGGCTCAATACCGAGCCACAAATATGGTACCTGACGCAAACCAAGAAGAAGCCGATGCGCTGGTACAAGCCGTTGCCCCCGCCAAAAATTATCAGAGGATTAAGGTCATGATCGGCCTCAACCTGTCACCTGCCGACATCAAAAACCATTTGCTTGAAGTTTACAAGGCTACAGGTAAAGGGTTCTACATTTTCATTCTTATACTCATGCTCCCTATCGCCCTGGGGATGATCACCTGGGCCCAGACGATGATCGAAGGGCATTATGGCAGCGGAATGAGTGATGTGGTGCCCTGGGGGGTGTTCATTGCCGCCTTAGCCTACTTCATAGGCGCCAGTGCCGGTGCCACCATTGTCGGCCTTCTGATTTACGCTTTTGGCCGTACTGACTACAAACCTATTGGCGCCATGGCCATTCTCTTCGGCTTGGTCTGTATCTTCGGCGCCACCCAATTCGTCATGATGGATGTGGGGGTTCCCTGGCGAGCCCTGAAGGTCCCCTGGATTCTCCATAATCCGACTTCAATGTTTATTATTTCCTCCACGAGTTATTTCGGTTTCATGATCATTCTCACTGCCGAGCTTTACTTCTCGATAAAAGTGATCGGGACAAATCCGACTGAGTTTGACAAGAAAATGGCCAAATGGCTCGGCATTCTTGCAGTTCCATATGCCCTTTTCGTGGTGCACACTTTTACCGGCACCATATTCGGCGTTGTCAAAGCCAGGGAGATGTGGAACACCCCTCTCATACCGGTTCATTTCGTCTTATCAGCTTTGGCTTGCGGCTTTGCCGGCGTGGCACTGGTGACCGTCATCACCGCCAAGCTGGAGAAAAGAACAATTCTCACCGCCGCAACCTATAGTCATATGGGTCTTGTTCTGGCTGGTTTTATCACGGCGACCCTGTTTCTCGATTTTACCGATTATGTCGTCCTGCTCTACAGCCAGACTGCCGAAGGTGTCGAAACCTGGCACATCATAAGCCAAAGATACACCGGCCTGTTTATTCTCAATATTCTCGGACTGGTTGTCGCCGACGTTATCCTGCTGACCAAGAAGGGCAGAACGGAAAATGGCCTGTTAATTGCGACGACCCTCACAATGCTTGCCATCGGAGCGTATCGGATCATCCTGGTGTCCGTTGGTCAGCTCATTCCCCTCTATCCACAATTGGGAGAGGTGCACTATGTGCCGAGCTGGCATGAAGTGGTTATGGGCGTAGGAATGATGGCGTTAATGGTTCTTCTTTACTCAGTGCTTGCTAAAGTTCTTCCCATCAGAAATAGCGTCTAGGGGCTGTGCGAAAGAGATTTTACATTGAGACAGATCGGTTGTTTAAGAGGCTGATCGGTAAGTTTAAATCCCTCGGAGGAGAAGATGAGTAAAAATTCAATGAAAAGCTTTATGGCAGGTCTTTTATGCATTCTTCTCCTGGCGGTCCTGGGGTGTTCACCATCAGAAGAACGGAGACCGGCCTGGAAGAGCGGAGAAAAAGATCAGCCAGCCTTATTTACTGAAAACGAGCGTGAATATGTCGGTTCGGAAAAATGTAAGGAATGCCATTGGCGTGAGTATGATTCCTGGAAGCACACCCTGCATTCCAAGTTCATGCAGCTCCCCGACGAATTCACTGTCATGGGAGATTTTGAGGCAGACAATAAGTTGATCGTCACAGTGACAGACAAGGCTCCTATCCAGACAAGCACGGATACTAACGCCTCAATGAGTGTCGTTGACGACAAGCTGGTCGTTAACGTATCAAGTCAACTGCCGAGCCGGCCGCTGGGCAAGGAAATTAAGACCACAATGCGGAAAGAAGGCCAGAAATATTATGTCAATACCATTGGTCCCGACTGGAAGTTTCATGATTATGAGGTCACTGCTGTTATCGGGATAAACAGGAGACAGAACTACCTGACAAAGTTCCCCAATGGCGAATTACACGTTCTTCCGATTGAATGGGATCTTGAAGGTCAGAAATGGAACGATTATTTCGGGTTGGAGACGCATTTTCCCGGAGATGGCAGTTTCTGGAGCGACCGGGGCAGAATCTGGCAATACAAATGTGGCAGCTGCCATGCTACGGGTATGAAAATTGATTATGACAAAACAACGGATTCATACGCCACAACAATGGTTGACATGGGCATAGGCTGCGAAGCCTGTCACGGCCCCGGCAGTCAGCACGTCCAGGCGGCCAGCACCTATTATGACTATGAAAAGGACACCATTGTCAATCCGGCAAAGCTGCCCTGGAGACTCAGGGCCATGGTTTGCGGGCAGTGCCATAACTGGGGCGCCAGCACGGCCAAAGTGGAACCGGCCAAGGAAGGTTTTCCGCAGAATTACGCCTATTCCTACGGCTATAAGGTCGGACAGCCTCTCTACCTTTATTACGACGAGACAGCGGAAACAGAAGAGATCCACCACCAGCAGTATAACGAGTGGTTGGATAGTCCGCACGCGGAAGCCGGTGTCATGTGTACTACCTGTCACAGCGTTCATGCGGAAGGCGGTCACAAGACCCAGCACAAGTCGCAGACCAAGCTCGCGGCAGACAACCTCTGCACCAGCTGCCATACCTCGCTGGAGAAAAAAGCGGCGCACCGTATCCATACTTTTGGCAGCTGTATTTCCTGTCATATGCCGAAATCAGCCGGCCATGAGCACCGTCATTCATTTAAATTCATCTCTCCGGAGGAAAGTCTGAAAGCGGGAGGGGTGGATAAATTGATGAACTCCTGCAGCGGTTGCCACCACCACAAAGATTCTTCGCTCTTTGAACTCATTGAGTTTCTTGATGCAGCCAAAAAACAGGATATGCCCAAGCCCTTTTCCGCCCATAAAAAGGAAAGGTGAGGAGGCGATGAAAAATAATTTATTAATCACGCTTTCCATTATTGGAGCACTTTTTTCTCCTGTCTCTCTGCTTTCAAGCGGAAAGGCCAGCGCGGAAGATTCAGGGGTTCCGTTTCCAGCCGTTAAATCCCAATTCTTCTGCGGGTACTGCCATGTCCTGACCTACCCTAAAGTCATGCAGAAGGCTTACAGATCCTGGAAGGCGGACAAGCATAAAGATGTCGGCTGCGTGGAATGTCATTATCCGCCGGGACGATTGTATTCTGAAATTCCCCAACATAGAAAAATCCCAAAGGACAAAAGGTTCTCTCCCGAAGGCAGCGAATGGGATTACATGAACACGGAACTGGAAGTCCTGGCCAGGCTGACGACCATTTTGCAAATGGAGGATTCCGTTATCAGGACCAAGCCCAGGATCGACGACCTGAGCTGCACCACAGCCAAGTGCCATGGCAGCCCGAAAGATAAGTACATGACCAAGAAGATCGAGTTTGCCAAATATGAAAGGGATGACAAATCGGTTGGGGTGGTTTTCTTTACCCATGAAAAGCATTATGACAAAAAGAAATGGATAGAAGGCCAGGAGGTCCATTGCACCACCTGCCATCAACGTGAGAATGAGAAGAAGCATTTCGAGGTCTCCAAGGAAAAATGCTATCTCTGCCATTTCAAGAATACTGAATTCAATACCGACCGCGCCAAGTGCGCACTCTGCCACGAAATCCCCACCAAACCTCTGCAAACCCAGAAAAAAGAAGCGAAACCTGGCGAAAAGCCTGTTACTCACAAAACCATGGAAGAGGCCAAAGTGGGCTGCCAGAGCTGTCACCTGCAGCTTATCCACGGCAAGGCTCAAGTAAGCAGTGAGAAATGTCTCAACTGCCATGATAACGAAGCGACGATTATGAAGGAGGTGCTGAATAAGGGCCTCATGCATAAAGAGCATGTTGCCGGGCAAACAGCTTCCTGTTTTAACTGCCATGAGCCGATTGAGCATAAGGAGAGGGATTTTCTGGATACAGCACGAGAATCCTGCACGGTTTGCCATCCGGGCCATCATAAATATCAGAAGCTCCTGCTGTTAGGCGCTGAACGCAAGGGGATCCCGAAAACTCCGGGACTCATGTCCGGGGTGAAAACCAACTGTCTTGGCTGTCATCTTGAGGAACGAAACGTCAAAGGGGAAACAGTTGCCCATGGCTCCGGCAAGGC
>CAMYNC010000077.1 GCA_947259685.1 uncultured Desulfuromonadales bacterium
TTGATCCTCGGCGAGTCGGGCACCGGCAAGGAACTCATCGCGCAGGCGATTCATGAGAACAGCAAACGCTCCAGTGGTCCCTTCATTAAAGTGAACTGTGCCGCGATTCCTGAGGAACTCATCGAGGCTGAATTGTTTGGCAGCGTCAAAGGCGCGTTCACCGGCGCCGAAGATCGCGAAGGCAAGTTTCAGGCGGCCGATGGCGGCACATTGTTCTTGGACGAGATCGGCGACATGAGCCTGCGCGTACAAACAAAGGTGCTGCGCGCACTGCAAGAAGGCGAGATCGAGAAAGTCGGCACCAACAAAACCATCAAAGTCGACGTTCGCGTGGTGGCCGCGACGAACAAGGTGTTGTCGGAAGAAGTGGCGGCCGGTCGTTTTCGCGAGGATCTGTATTTTCGGCTGAACGTTGTGCCCATTGAATCGCCGCCTCTGCGGGCGCGGGGCGGAGACATCGCGCTGCTCGCGCAGGCGTTTCTCGCCGAGTACTGCCGCGACAACGGCATGCCGGCAAAGTCGCTCAGCGACGGCGTCATCAAAGCACTCGAGCGGTATCCGTGGCCCGGCAATGTGCGCGAGCTGCGCAACCAGGTCGAACGCGTCGCCATCATGTCGCCCGGGAGTACGATCGAAGCGGATGATTTGAGCGCCGAGATTCGTGTTGGCAAACCCGACATCGCCGGCGGTGGCTCGACCGTGAACTCAGCGAGCGGCATGACGCTGCAGGACGCGCGCAAACAGTTCGAGCGCGACCTCATTCTCGATGTACTCACCAAGCACAACTGGAACGTATCGCGCGCCGCCGCAGAGTTGGGGCTCGAGCGCACGAACCTGCACAAAAAAATCAAAGGCCTGGGTTTGACGCGCTCGTCATCGTGATTGAGGCGCACCCTAGCGTGAACGAGAGTCACACATTCGATGAATCACTTGTCCATGAACAAACCGACTAACAGCATTCCACGGATACGGTTACGCGGAAAAGTGGGCCACCGCGGTCATCTGGCACGCAAGTTGGATATACATATGAGCGTGACGAATGACACTAACCGATGAGGTGACCTGAAATGAAGAATCCGACTCACATCAAGAAAGCAATTCAACTCGGCGTAGTGGCGCTCATCGCGTTCATGGTGAGCGCGCCGTTCGGTGCCGAAGCGCACGAGATCGATCGCAAGAGCGGTTTCTATTTCGGCGTCGCCGGAATGGCTACGGGACTCGACGCAGATGACACGCTCGACGACACGTTCGCGGTCGAAGAGGGCGGCGGTGGCCTGAACTTCCGGGCGGGATGGCTCTTCAATCCCAAGTTCTCGCTCGAGGTGACGCTCGGCGGGCAGCTGCACGACACCTCCGAGAACAACATCATTGCCGGTCTCGGCATGATCAACCTGTTTGGTTACTACCACTTCCGTAGTGACCAGCACCTCCGTCCCTACGTCAAAGGCGGTGTCGGCGGCTACGGCCTGAATTTCGGCGAGAAGAAAGAGACCGACGCGACGTATCCGCGGGTTCAAGGCGCCGGCCTGGCGTTCGGCGGTGGCATCGAGTACTTCCTCGGCAGCCACTTCTCGCTGGGCGCGGACGTG
Organism: uncultured Desulfuromonadales bacterium; assembly: GCA_947259685.1. The sequence goes on from CAMYNC010000077.1 coordinate 1,590, forward strand.
ACGCACCATATTGTCAACTACGAGCGCAAGGAGATCGACCTGGGCGACGGGGTCATCCAGGGCACCGAATTGAACGAACAGGGTTCGGCCTCGCAGTTCAGTCTATTCCTGACGATCTATATTTGATTCTCCGATCCAATACCCCGCCTCCTGACGGGTGTGGCTGTGTTTCACAGTCACACCCGTGACTTTTTATCACAGATTTTCTTGCCCCCATGATTCGTTATACGTTATATTTCAACGAGTTACGTTTTGGCATGGCACGTGCATTACACAGGGTCAGAGTTTGGTTACGTTCACCCTGTTGTAGGAGGAAATCAAATGCTTCGACTCATCTCAAGAATGACCCTCGGCCTGGCGCTGCTGGTCGCCGTGATGGGCGTCTCCGCCTGTTCGAACGACACCGTGGCTCCGGAAGACAACGGTCAGATCACATCCGATGCTCCTGCTCTGCCGTCGCTGACGACGATGCAGTTCGACCTGTCCTTCTTTGGTGCCGACGACATCGACGTTGCTTCGGTCCAGAAGGGTTCGCCGAGTGACGAACTGATGGCAGCGAGCGCCGGCCGCTTGAACTTCATCAACGCGGTCGTGCGTGTGCTCTTCGTTCAGCTGGTCGTCTATGATGCGCTCGAAGCTCCGATCGGCGCCTTTGCTGCGGCGATCCATTCGATCCCGCAGGCGCAGGAAGACGGTTCGTATCTTTGGACCTTCATCTTCGTCGAAGACGGCATCGACTACGGCATCTTTCTGTACGGCAAAGAGGTCGGCAACACGGTCGAGTGGCGCATGGAAGTGTCGAGCACCGATCCGAACATGCCGCTCGATCACTTTGTGTGGTTCGATGGCGTGGCGCAGCAGGATGACAGTGGCGGTTACTGGCAGTTCTACGCACCGGACGAAAACGTCCCGACCGTGGCCAGCATCGGCACGGTTGCCGGCACGCCCGGCCGCGAGTCGCTTCGCATCGACTGGGACAACAGCCCGGTTGGCAATACGCTCATGATCACCGTGAACGACGCGCAGAGTGAAGACTTCGGCAACACCATCGAGATCTTCGAATCGCCGACGATGGGCTACCTCGAAGTCAACGACGGCGAAATCCACAACATCACGTGGTTTGCCGACGGTACCGGCAGCATCATGGTGCCGGACTACAACGACGGCAACGAGGCTTGCTGGGATACCGAGCAGCGCGACACCGCCTGCGAGTAATCGATCCCGACATCCTCGGAAAAGGCCAGCGAGGTGTCCCCTTCGATGGTGATTTTATTATCCAGGTAGATATAGTTCAGGTTGCCCAACCGCAGGTGGCCGGCCAGCGAAGCGGCCTCGGCGGAGACCCCTTCCATCAGGTCACCGTCGGAACAGATGGCCCAGGTGCGGTAATCGAACAGCTTGCTATCAACCTGCTGGGCCAGATACTGACCGCCCATTGCCATGCCGACGGCAACCGCAACACCTTGGCCGAGGGGACCGGTGGTAGTTTCAACGCCTGGGGTATGACGGAATTCCGGATGGCCGGCGGTCTTACTGCCAAACTGGCGGAAGTTCTTAATTTCCTCCAGCGACAGATCGTAGCCGGTTAAGTGCAGCATGCTGTAGATCAAAGCCGAGGCATGACCACAGGAAAGGATAAAGCGATCCCGCCCTGCCCAGTCGGGGTTGGCAGGATTGTGCCGCATATGCTTCATGTAGAGCAGGTAGGCGATCGGTGCGGCTTCCATCGGCGTTCCCGGGTGGCCGGACTTGGCTTGTTCCACCGCATCGGCCGCCAGCAGGCGGATGGAGTCGATAGATTGACGGACAACTGGATCGTTAAATTCTTTCGGCTGCATGCATGGCTCCTTGGTTTGGTCTGAAGCGGCCCCCGTTTGACAGTTCAGATCCTAAATTTAAGCTGCATATTGAAACAGGAACCGGCTGAAAAAACAAGGGGAGGTCGCATTAAATCTGCTTGCTGAAACGGCAGCAAAAAAATAGGCCGATAATGGAGGAGGCATTTTCCATTATCGGCCTTAAGCAAGAAAGGAGGTATGATGTAACCTCTTTTTGGCTCAACAATTCGACTGCCACACCGAACCGTTGATGGTTGTTAAATTACCCTTCCCGGCCAATAAAAAACACGTGGCATCGCGTATTTATTGGTTAGGGACCACACAAAAATGGACTGTGCGGATGCACAGTCCATTTCAAAAGGTGAAAAATAAGCGCGCTGCAGGTTAATCAGAGCTGTAACCGCAGTGCTCAAGCAGAGCGGCCATTTTCTGCTTATGCCCCCCCTGCCAGCGCTCAAGCAGTCGCTCCGCCAGGGTTTGCCCTGATTCGACGATCTCTTCCAGCGGCTGCAGAAATTGACTTTCGTCGGCACCGCTGTTGCCCTGGGCGTATTGACTTTGCAAACTGCTGACCGCTTGCGAAAAAAGTTCCGCAGCAACCTCGCGCAGGGTCCCGTCTTTAACCCTGGTCTGCAGACCGTCCCGCCAGGAATGGCGATAAAGAGTGTTGCGTTCTTCAATCGACAATTCGCTAAACAGCGCTTCCACGGCGGCTAATGCCGGTTCGGTGTAGAGCAATCCTTTATAGAGCGCGGCCACCGCTGCAGTCAGTCGCGGCGGCAGACTGTCGGGGCTGCGCACCTCGATCTGCGGCCGTAAACGCACTTCGGGAAACAGCGTTGACAGGTGCAGGTCCCAGTCTGCCAGGGTGGCCCGGTGCTGCTGCCAGCCACTGTCCAGATACTGCCGGAAGCTGAACCGGCTGCCGGTCATATCGATCAGCTGGTCATCGCGCTGGAGAAAATAGAGCGGCACATCCAGCGCATAGTCAACAAAATCGCTGAACCCGGCATTTGCAGCAAACAGCTGTTCGATCAAGCCACAGCGGTCGGCATCGGTGCGCGACCAGATCTCGCCACGCAGCGACAAAAACCCGGTCGGCTTGCCTTCAAGAATCGGTGAATTGGCAAACAGCGCATAGCAAAGCGGCGCCAGCCACTGCACCACGCGCATTTTGCGCGCGCAATCGGCCTCGTCGGCAAAGTCGAGATTCACCTGGGTGCCGGCGGTCTGCTTCATCATCCGCTGCCCCATATCGCCGGTTTTCAGCATATAGGGGCCCATGATGGCGTAGCGTTTTTTCGGCAGCCAGGCGATCTTCTCAAGGGGGGTGAATGGTTGGGCGCCCAACCCAAGAAAAGCCAGACCGGTTTCCGCCCCGACTGCGACGATCTGCTGCCGATAGCGACCCAGGTCGCGCCAACTACAGTGGATATCGCAGCAGAAACGACCGGACAGCTCCAGCTGGCCGCCCGGCTCCAGGGTCACAGACGAGCGCTTGCCCTGCAAACCGACCAGATACTCACCATCGTAGATGCCATCCCAGCCGTTCGTCCCTTCCAGCCGAGCGAGCAGGTCACGGATTCGCTCATAGCTGGCCGCTTCCCCGGTCTGCCGATCAACCACCAGCTTTTCGGTCTCCAGTCCGACCCCCCAGTCCTGGCGCGGCCGGGCACCTCGCGCGAGAAAATCGCTGAGTTGCTGCAGGTTTTCGACCGGTTGCTGTTTAGAGGGTGGAGCCTGGACCATCATTGTCGCCTTTCAGGAAAGTGCCTTTTAGTCTATCACGAATTAAGATAGCTGGTGACAGCGTTGGCGATGGTGATAAAAACCTGAGTGAACTCCTTCTCATCCAGTTCCAGCAGGGTGATCCGGAAACCACGCTCTTCGGTACAGAAGGAGGAGATCGGCACCACGCAAATACCGGTCGAGGCAAGCAAATAGTAGACAAAGCGCTTATCGACCGAAATATCCGGCTCATTGATCAGCCCCTCGACCAGCTCCTTGACCTCGGCAACCTCGATCGGCAGGCTCTGCTTATCGTTGAGCAACCCCTTTTCGAACACCACACTCATATAAAAAGCCCCGTTGGTGCGGTTGACCTTTAAACCCGGAACCTCTTTGAGTAAATCGTAGGCGATATTCGAATAGAGTTCGTAGCGATTACGCCGCTCGGCGAGATATTTCGGATACTCCGGGTGACTGAGAATCGGTGGGATCGCTTTTTGCGGCAGGGTCGTGGAGCAGACCTCTACCATCTTGGAATCGAGCATACTCTGCACATAGCGAGCGAACATCGGATCTTTATCGGCGTTATAGACCTCGATCCAACCACAGCGGGCTCCCGGCCAGGGCACCTCTTTACTGATCCCTTTCATCGAAATCGCCGGCAGATCGCCGATCAGATCGGAGATCGGCTTGGTGGCGGTGCCGTTGTAGCAAAGGTTGTGGTAGATCTCGTCACAGATCAGGAACAGATCGTACTCTTTACAGATAGCGATGATCTCTTTTAGAATCCGTTCCGGATAAACGGCCCCGGTCGGATTGTCCGGGTTGATGATCAGGATGCCGGAAATCGCCGGGTTGTATTGCACGGAAAGACGCAGGTCGTCGATATCCGGATACCAGTTATTCGCCGGGTCGAGTTTGTAGGTAATCGGTTTCTGGCCGGCATGCGCACCCTCGGCCGAAGAGTGGGTCGAATAGGTCGGCGAGGGACCGATCACCCGGGCCTCGCGCTTCAGCAGACCGTAGACCTTCTGGATGGCATCACCCAGACCGTTGAAAAAGATGATGTCCTCGGTGGTAATCTGGGCCTTGCCCCGCTGGTTGGTCAAATTAGCGAGAAACTCACGGGTCTCCAGCACCCCCTTGGTGGCGCAGTAGCCATAGGAGCAATCCTTCATTGCCAGGTCGGCAACGATCTCTTTTAACCAGGCCGGAATCTTCTCCCCTTTGGCGATCGGATCACCGATATTCTCCATGTTGGTCTTGATGCCGAGCTTTTTCAGCTTTTCGGCGATCTCGACAATGGCACGAATTTCATAGGTCAGCTCACCGGCACCGATATGAACGATATTGTTACGCATCTCTATTGCCTCTCCATTTCCACAAAGAAAAAGGCCATGGACTACTCTGTCCATGGCCTCGGTTATTATGTGTAAAACCCGTGCAGCTCACCCTCAGGGGTGATGGACAGTCTTCAGGCCTAAGGTCGCCGCCTGAAACGCTCGAGCTGCCGCTGCTGCAGTTTTGATCATCGATTTTGCTCCAAATAAAATTTAGCTGACTTGATTATCACAGAGCGGAAAACAAGTCAATCTTTTAGCGGCTGGACCCGGTTGATTTATTTACCGAACCGCTCTTTATAGCATCACCATCAACAACGTCAAGGTCACCAGGCTGGCCAGGGTCGAAACCACCACCACCGAAGTGACGAAGCTGGGGACAATATCGTTCTCTTTGGCAATAATGGCCACCAGGATCGCCGTCGGCATACCCGCCTGGAGAATTCCCGCGGTGGTTTCAAGCTGATTCAAGCCGAAGGGGATCGCTACCGCAAAAGCGATCGCCGGAGCCAACAGCAATCTTATCCCTGAGGCCAGGATCAGGTCGCCGGAAAAGTGGATGCGACGCTGCTCTAACAGCTGCAAACCCAAGGCAAACAGCATCACTGGGATCATCGCATCAGCGAGCAGGCCGATCATCCTGGAGAGCATCAGCGGCAGACTCAGCTCTCCGGTCGACACAATCAAAGCCGGCAGCGTCGCCCAGAGCGCGGGGGTTTTCATTACCCCCCAGATTGCCCCCTTGCTGCCGCCTCGTGCCCAGCCGGCGGCACCAACACAGACCACAAATGCGGTAATGGTAATGGCAACGAAATAGATTGTCGCCGGAGCGATTGCCGGTTCGCCAAGTCGGAAGCGGATCACCGCCAGACCATAATTGCCAACGTTGCCGAACACCGCAATCATCACCAGGGCGGCGATCATCTCTTTACTACGGCCGAGCAACCGGCCGATGCCGCCGGCAACCAAGGCGGTCAGCAGATGGGCGGCGATGATAAAGCAGAGCATCTTCAGGGCGCTGTCGAGCGGCACCTGCGAGCGGCTGATCGCCTGAAAAATAAACGCCGGGACAAAGACGTAATAGGCCACCCGGGTCAGCGTGCGGGCCTGCAACTCCAGCCGGCCGCCTAGCAGGTAGCCCAGGGCAACAATTGCAAAGACCGGCAGGATAACATTGAGAAAGACGGCAAGCAGCTCTGGCATATAATAAATAACTCGAAAGGAGCAGGCAGCAGAGAAATAGGTCGACTCAGCCTAGCGTTTTTCAGACCGGGGAACAAAGGAAAATGTTGCTGGCCGAGTTTTTCCAGAACAATCCAGGATGGTTATAGCAACGAAAAGCACTCTTAATGCCCTGTGCGGCTAACCCGATCCTTTAGTTCCGGCCTTTTTTAACGGTGTCTGCGCTGTGCCTCTTTGGCTTAACGCAGGCTAGGCCTGTATCAGCACGCCTTGACAGAAGCTAAAAAGGCCGGAATTATGCGTCACGATTAACCGCACAGGACATGAGTAATTGGTCCAACAACGCAACATTGAAAAAATTGTCGCAGGCAGCTAGAGTCTAATGATAGCGTTACAGCTAATGTTATCAGGAGGAGTCGCTATCATGCAGAGCAGCAATAGCAACAACAGGGACAGCCAACCTATTGCTAATGATCAAGCTAAATTTCAAACCAGCCGCGCCCTTATTCACATCGGCTGTCTCATGCTGCTTGCCGTGGTGCTGTTCAGCATATTCAATCTGTTCCAGAACCAAGCTCAACCGGTCGATCTCGGCGCTGGCCTTGAGCGCGGCAATAGGCAGCTTGACCAGGGGCAGTTCGGGCAAGCCGAGCAAACCTTCCTGCAGCTGACAAAAAATTATCCGTCCGCTCCACAACCGTTTAAAATACTTGCTTCGCTTTACGCCCGTCGGGGCGCGGATGATCAGGCCAAGAGCTATTTGCGCAAGGCACTGCAGGTTGACCCCAGTTTCGCTACCATCCACCAGAATTTGCGCAGGGTGAGTTCCCTGCTGAAAAAAGCGCCAGTCAGACAAGCTCAGCCAAAGGTTCAAGCAGTTGCAGAGAGTCCAGCAGCTCAGGCGAGCAGGGCTGAAGCTGTCGCCGAGGTCATCCTTGAAGCAGAGCCGACCAATGCGGCAGTCTTTTTGAATAGCTGGGCTGAGGCATGGGCGTCACAGGATGTCGATGCCTACCTGGCTCATTATGCCAGTGATTTTTCCTTGCCGAACAACCTAACCCGTCAACAATGGGAACGGCAGCGCCGTTCGCGCATCAGCAAACCGTCAATGATTGAGGTTGAGCTGAGTGATTTTTTGTTGCGAGAACCTTCCAAGGATCGGCTGCAGGTCGATTTGACCCAGAGCTATAAGAGCGATCGGTTTAACGATATAACCCGCAAACGTTTTGATTTAGCCAAAACTGGCAGCAGCTGGCTGATCGTCGCTGAGCAATCTCTGGGAAAACCCTGATAATTTTTCCCGAGAGCTGCTTTAGGCCTCTCTGCCAGCAAAATGAAATAGCACCTCTGCACCCCGAAAAAACCAAGCAAGGGTGATAAAAGCTCTCACCAGATCGACTTTGCCGGGAAAGGGGCGCCAGGAATGCCTAAGCAAGTGCCAAACACAGCTCCCGGAACTTTTTTCTGCAAATTCATATTTCTCGGCCTGGTTATTCCCTGCATTTTCAACTTTTTTCAACATGGTGATTTTTTTCCGCAGCGGGGTCAGTTTGAATATCTGGCGGCCGGCCCGGTGAGTGCGCAGAGCCTTGCTAATCACCAGCAGCAGCCAAACCCAATCTTCCCTCTGCTGGAGGTCTATTCCGCTTTTTTCCAGCTGCAGATCCCCCTGGCGACACTTTATTCCTCGCCAAAGGATCCCGTGACTGCGGATGATTATCTGGAAAAAATCCTTGAGATCGATGCAAAACAGGCAACCTCACAGCAGGGTCTCAGCCAGATGATTTCCGAACTGGAGAGGCTCACCTCAGAACAGACGATAAAGGAGCATACCAGTGATTTTCCGCTCGAGGCAGTCGATTCGAGTACCGCCCGGGAAAGCAGAATCGCTGCTCCTCAGGAGGGGACCGAAGAAAATTCCATTACCCCCGAAGAGTTCTTAAAAATTTGGGCGGTCGCCTGGTCCGCCCAGAACTCTGAAGCCTACCTGAGGCTTTATGCGGATGAATTCATTCCTGCAAACAACCTGTCTCGGCAGGCCTGGGAGCAGCAGCGCCGGCAGCGAATCAACCAGCCGGCCAGCATTCGGGTTGAGCTCAGCGATTTTTCCATCACCGGCCAGTCGGCCCAGGGGCTGCAGATCGATTTAGTTCAGAGTTATCGAAGTGATCGCTATGCAGACAAAACCCGCAAGCGCTTTGAGCTAACCCGTGTTGGTGGTAGCTGGAAGATCCTTGCGGAACGCTCGCTTGGAGCCCTGTAGAGAGGCCATGTGCTGGTTTTCAGTGCTAGCTTTTCGAGCTTTTCAGCAAAAAAGGCGGCCACAAAGGCCGCCAAAATCTATTCACGTGGATTCTCTCCTGCTGGGGATCTGAAAATTTCTACTCTTCGACATAGTTGATGGCACTGTATGGGCAAGCCGGAATGCAGATTCCATCAAAATCACATTTACTTTCATCAAGCACTGCGGTCCCGCCAACGATGCTGATCGCTTTTTCCGGGCAGACCTTGATACATTCGCCACTACCGCAACACTTGTTCCTGTCGATAACTATCTTCATAACCGTTTTGCTCCTTATTTGTATTTGAGACCACATCCTAGTGAAAGCTTAACGGCTCGGTCAAGTCTGGAACAAAAAAAATAGTTGTCACCGCTGCTCAACAATCTGATTGCAGCGGGTTGAAAATTTCAGGTCCTCACAGCCCACGATATCCAGAACACTTCACCGCGCAGACCTCCCGTCGCAACTCTTTGGAAATTACCCACCGGCGGAGTTCAGCATAATTAGGATCTTGCAGATGATACGAAAAAGCTCCCGGCGCTTTCGCACCGGGAGCTTTTTATCTTCAGCCAATAAAGTTAACTCAGCTTATTTGCCGCAATCGGCCTGCATTTCTGCAAGCTTCTTGTACAGGTCGTAGCGGGTTGCCACGTCCTTGGCAGAGGCTGCCATCAGCTCATCAGCATGCTCAGGATTGGCTTTCTTCAGAACCCGGAAACGGTTCTGCTTACCAGCGTACTCCTCAAAGCTGATGGTCGGCTCTTTGCTGTCCATCTGCAGCGGGTTTTTACCTTCCAAGGCAAGCCGGGGATCGTAGCGAAACAGCGGCCAATGACCACAGTTTACCGCGTCCTTACAGTTATCTACCGCGGTGGCCATGTTGATACCGTGAGCGATACAGTGGCTGTAAGCGATGATCAGTGAAGGTCCATCGTAAGCATCGGCTTCGATCATCGCCTTGACGACTTGAGCCGGGTTGCTCAGGGCGACCCGTGCGACGTAGATGTTGCCGTAAGTCATGGCGATCATCGACAGGTCTTTCTTCGGCATGACTTTACCACCGGCGGCGAACTGAGCAACAGCACCGATCGGTGTCGACTTGGAGGCCTGACCGCCGGTGTTGGAGTAAACCTCGGTATCGAGGACCAGCACATTGACGTTATCACCGGAAGCGAGGACGTGGTCAAGACCACCGTAACCGATGTCGTAAGCCCAACCGTCACCACCATGGATCCAGACCGACTTGACAACCAGGTAGTCGGCGTTGACCAGCAGCGGCTTGGCGGTTTCGTGGGTGCAAGCCGAAAGGATCTTCTTCAGCTGGGCGACCCGGCCGCGCTGGGCTTCGATCTCTTCCTGAGAATCCTGTGCCGAAGCGAGGATCTGTTTTTTCAGCTCGGCAGTACCTTGGCAAGCCTTGCAACCACAATCGATGTTGCTGATCAACAGTTCCCGGGCATACTCGGTGGTCTTATCGACCGCCAGACGCATGCCGAAACCGAACTCGGCATTATCTTCGAACAGCGAATTGCTCCAGGTCGGACCCAGACCATCCTTGCGGGTCGTCCAGGGAGTGGTCGGCAGGTTGCCACCGTAGATCGAGGAGCAACCGGTGGCGTTGGCGACCAGCATGCGGTCACCGAACAGCTGCGAGCAGAGTTTGACGAAAGGAGTCTCGCCACAACCGGCACAGGCGCCGGAGAATTCGAACATCGGTGGCAGGAACTGGCTACCCTTGACAGTGGCACGGTTGAACAGTGACTCGTCGGGATCGGGCAGGCTGAGGAAGAAGTCGAAGTTGGCTCTTTCGGTCTCACGCAATGGCGGTTGAGCGGTCATATTGATCGCTTTGGCACCTTCTTCGGTCTTGCTCTTGACCGGGCAGTTGTGAACACAAGCACCGCAACCGGTGCAGTCCTCAACGGCAACCTGCAGGGTGAATTTCTTACCCTCCAGATCCTTGCCCTTGGCCGGAACCGATTTGAAGGTTGCCGGGGCGCCCTTGAGATCGGCTTCGTCGTAGATCTTCATCCGCACGGTGGAATGCGGACAGACGAAAGAGCAGATACCGCACTGAACGCAGATCTCTTCGTTCCAGACCGGGGTCGTCACAGCGATGTTCCGCTTCTCGACGCAGGCAGTTGCTGTCGGGAAGGTCCCATCTTCGGACATGGCCGAAAGCGGCAGTTTGTGACCCAGGCCGTCGATGATCGGGCCGATGGTGGTCTTGACCATATCAGAGCAGCCGTCCCATTTACCAATCTGCATTTCGATAGTGCTGCTTGCAGTGGCAGGAACCTCAACCGCAGCGACACTCTCAAGCGCGGCATCAACTGCTTGCTTGTTCATGTTGACGACTTTTTCGCCAGCCTTGCTGTAAGATTTGACGATGGCGTCTTTGATCTCACTGATCGCCAAATCAAGTGAAATGATATTGGAAATCTTGAAGAAAGCGGTCTGCATGATGACATTGATCCGCGCACCCAGACCGAGCTTCTCACCCAGGGCGACGCCATCGATGACGAAGAAATTCATCTCTTTATCAATGATCTGCTGCTGTAAAAATTTCGGCAGATGGTCCCAGATCTCATCCTTGGAAAAAGGCGAGTTGAGCAAGAAGGTTGCGCCTTTTTTGGCGTTTTTGAGCATGTCGTACTTCTCAAGAAATGCGAAGTTGTGACAAGCAATAAAATCGGCTTCATCTTCAGAGATCAGGTAGGTGTTCTTGATTACTTCATCACCGAAACGCAGGTGGGAAGTCGTCAGGCTGCCAGCCTTTTTCGAATCATAGACGAAGTAGGCCTGCACCTGATTATCGGTGCTGTCACCGATGATCTTGATCGAGTTCTTGTTGGCGCCAACGGTACCATCGGAACCCAGACCATAGAACATGGCTGCGTAGCCATTAAACGGAACCTTGTAGGTCTCGTCAAATTTAAGGCTTTTGCCGCTGATATCATCCTCGAAACCGACGATGAAGTGGTTCATCGGCTTGTCCTGCAGCATGTTGTCGAAAACAGCTTTACACATGCCGGCGTTGAACTCGAAGGAACCGAGCCCATAGCGACCGCCGACGATCGAGGGGTAGCCCTCAAAACTGGTGAAGCCATCGACCATGCCTTCACCGATCGCGGTGCGGATCGACTGATAAAGTGGCTCGCCGATGGAGCCCGGCTCCTTGGTGCGGTCGAGAACGGTAATCTTCTTGACGCTGGCGGGGACAGCCTTGCAGAACTGCTCGATCGGGAAGGGCAGGAACAGACGGACCTTGATCATGCCGACCTTCTCGCCTTGAGCGACCAGATGCAGGATCAACTCTTCCATCGCCTCACAACCGGAACCTTGCATTGCCACGACGCGCTCGGCTTGCGGATGACCGACATAATCGATCAGGTTGTACTGGCGGCCGGTCAGCTTGGCAAATTTGTCCATCTGCGCCTGAACGATACCCGGTACTTTTTCGTAGTAAGGATTGGCGATTTCGCGGCCATGGAAATAGACATCCGGGTTCTGGGCGGTCCCGCGCAGCACTGGATGATCCGGCGACAGCGCACGAGCACGATGAGCGGTGACCAGATCGTCGTCGATCATCGACTTCATGTCCTTCATCGACAGTTCTTCGACCTTCTGGATTTCGTGAGAGGTCCGGAAGCCATCGAAATAGTGCAGGAAGGGAACGCGGGACTCTAAAGTCGCAGCCTGAGAGATCAGGGCGAAATCCATGACTTCCTGAACGTTGTTGGAGCAGAGCATGCCCCAGCCGGTCTGGCGACAGGCCATGACGTCGGAGTGATCGCCGAAGATCGACAGGCCCTGTGCGGCAACCGCACGGGCCGAAACATGAAAGACGGTCGGGGTCAACTCACCGGCGATCTTGTACATGTTCGGGATCATCAGCAGCAGACCCTGCGAAGCGGTAAAGGTGGTGGTCAGAGCGCCAGCCTGCAGGGCACCGTGAACAGCACCGGCAGCGCCGCCTTCTGACTGCATTTCGACGACCTTGGGGATGGTTCCCCAGACATTTTTCTCACCTGCGGCACTCTTGGCATCAGAGATCTCACCCATCCCCGACGACGGGGTAATAGGATAAATAGCAATGACTTCATTGGTCGCATGAGCGACATGCGCGGCAGCAGAACAACCGTCGATACAAACCATTTTCCGAGACATGCAAACCTCCTTTGATACAGTGGGAATGGGTGTTTCCCCAACAGGAAAACACAACTTATTTGCGAGCTAAAAATAATGATCGACAGGAACGGTCAAAGTCCCTGTCGAGATAACTTAATGATTTTATGTTCAGGTACTTAGCTTAAAATTCTCGCCGGCCATCAACCGCTTGCTGGACCGTTCCGGCGTCGACATATTCCAGATCACTGCCCATCGGGATGCCATGTGCCAACCGGGTTACCCGTATCCCCCGCTCCTTGCAAAGTTTTGCCAGATAGTGAGCGGTAGCCTCCCCCTCAACCGTGAAATTGGTCGCCAGCAGAATTTCCTCAATTGCTTCCGATTCCAAACGATTCAACAGTTGCGGAATCTTTAGATCTTCCGGCCCGATGCCATCAAGCGGCGAAAGTGCTCCGTGAAGAACGTGATAGAGACCGCGGTAGGCGCGACAGCGCTCTATTGCGAGTAGATCTTGTGGCTCTTGCACAATACAAAGGCGCTGGCTTTCGCGCGCTGGATCTCGACAAATCTGGCAGCGCTCTTCTTCGGCGACATGAAAGCATCGTTGACAGAAAACCACCTTGGATTTCATTTCCAGCAGAGCCTCGGCCAAAGCGGTGACATCGGCTTGCGGTGCCCGGAGCAGATGGAATGCCAAGCGTGCAGCGGTCTTGCCACCAACTCCCGGAAGCTTGGTTAACTCTGCGACCAAACGTGCAAAAGACGGAAGGGAGCCTAGCATGGAAACCTCCCGAAATCCACCATTTTAAAATGCTGTTTTATTTTTTTAGTATCCCTGAAAAAATAAAATTTCACCAAAATGGTTCCTGGCATATTGGTCTTACCAAAAAAAACTCTACCATGCGTCGATTGCATATTTCAATCTTTTTATCGTATACCGTATGCAGAAAAAAGCTACTGCTCGATAAAAAAAATCCCCACAGAACAGAAGTTTGGCCTGCGGGGACATAATTTTTATTAGACCAAAACCTACTCAGGCTAAAACAGTCCGGGAATATTCATCCCGCCGGTGGCCTTGCCCATTTCCTCCTTGATCATTTCCTGACTTTGCTTAATCGCTTCATTCACCGCAGCCATTACCAGGTCCTGGAGCATCTCCACATCCTCAGGATCGACCACATCTTTTTCAATTTTCAGCTCCAGCAGCTCCTGCTTGCCGTTGACCCTGGCGGTGACCATGCCGCCACCGGCTGAAGCTTCAATCTCCTTAGTTTCCAGATCCTGTTGCACCCGAGCGATCTTTGCCTGCATCTGCTGGGCCTGCTTCATGATGTTGCCTAGTCCCTTTGCCATGATTGTTTTTCCTCCTCAGTTTGTTCAAATGACGACCAGCCGCTGCCGGCTACGCTGCTTAAATAAAACCCTTATCAATCGGCCGAATCTCTTCGATCTTGCCGTTGAAAATCTCTACTGCAGCTTGCACCATCGGGTGCTGCTCAGCATTCTCTTTGAGCTTTTTCTGCCGGTCGGTCTCCAGCTGTTCCCGCTCTTCATGTAGCGATGGGGGAGCGCTCTGGATGTCTTCAATTTGGGCGACCTCGAGCCGCACCGAAGTTGCAAAATATTCCTTAGCCAGCACTTCAATCTTCTGCTGCAGTTCAGTGTCGGCGGCCAGACTGTAGAACTTCACAGGAAAGCCGATCCGCAGCCGCGGCAGCTCCAGCAACAACACCCGGCCATGCTCAAGCACCGAACCGATCGGCCGACGGCGCTGGTTAACAAAGTCTACCAGCCCCGCCCAGTTTTTTTCACCAACAGCAACCGGCGGAGCTTCAGACTTTTTTTCTTCCGGCTCCGGCGGCGGTGGCGGGATATCCTCCACTGCCGGTCGCGGCGCGGATGGCGCAGGGGCTGCCGCATGGCTTGAGGTCGGCAAAGGAGCACCCGCCAGACGGCGCTCCAAAGCATCGAGCTTGCGCACCAGGCTGGCAACATCGGTACCGCGCGGCAAACTGGCCAGCCTGACCAGCACCATCTCCATGGTCAAACGGGGGTAGTTCGACAGCGCCAGATCGGCTTCAGTGCGGATCAACGCAGACAGCAGTCGCTGCAGATCATCCAGCTCGCCCGGTGCCGCCAACTCGCGCAGCTCCTGCAGTTCGGTTTCGGTATGGTCGAGCAAAGTTCCCGGCTGCTCAGTCACCTTGAGGATCACCAGCGAGCGGACCAGCTCGACCAGCTGCTGGCAGAACTGGCGGAAGGAATGGCCATGTTCATCGACCTTCTGCACCAGGGAGAGCACCTGTTGGGCATCCCGCTCGAAGATCGCCTCGATGCAATCGAGCAGAATCCGGCGATTGACCAGACCGAGCAAGCCCTGAAGACTGTCGTCGGCGATCTGCTCACCGCAAAAAGCAATCACCTGATCGAGGGTCGACAGCGCATCGCGCATACTGCCACCACCGCTGCGGGCGATCATCGCCAGACCCGTATCAGAGACCTGCACCTGCTCCTGATCGACAATATAACGCAACCGCTCCTGCAGCGGAGCAAGACCGATCTTACGGAAATCGAAACGCTGGCAACGCGACAGGATAGTAATCGGAATTTTATGCGGTTCGGTGGTGGCGAAGATAAATTTGGCGTGCTCCGGTGGTTCTTCCAAGGTCTTCAACAGGGCATTAAAGGCATTGATCGAGAGCATATGGACTTCATCGATGATGAAGATTTTGTAGCGCGACTGTGAAGGCAGGTAGCGAATATTTTCGCGCAACTCGCGGATATCATCGACCCCGGTGTTGGAGGCACCGTCGATCTCAAAAACATCGATCCCCTGGCTAGCGGTAATCTCAACACAGGACGGGCAATCCCCGCAAGGCTCGGTGGTCGGCCCTTCCAGGCAGTTGAGCGCCTTGGCGAAGATCCGCGCCGCCGAAGTCTTGCCAACACCGCGCGCACCGGTAAACAAGAAGGCATGGTGAACCCGGTCGGCGGTAATGGCATTTTTCAGGGTCCGGCTGACATGTTCCTGCCCAACCAGATCTTCAAACCGCTGCGGTCGCCACTTTCGCGCCAACACCAGGTACGACATGAGTTCACTCCGAAAGTTATGGCTGAGTACGAGAGGACGGGGAAAACAAAAATTGCCGGTACAAGTGACAGCCAGGCACCCCCGCGGCACACGTCCAAGTCCGCTACCGCTGCTCCCTTCCGGGCCTGACGGAGTTCACGG
>CAMYNC010000078.1 GCA_947259685.1 uncultured Desulfuromonadales bacterium
TAAAGGCCAACATTAAGTGCAATACTTACAACAAAAATTATTCTAAGTATCCGTCCAAGACCGTCCTGTATCGGTTCTTGGATCGTCCCCCTGATATGTGCAATTCCCCACAAAGCCAAATATATAATTAGTAGACTATTACAAATTGGTGTGATGAATTGAATAACATCTGTTGCTGTAGTAACAACATAATCATTTATTGATAGGTCTATTTTTGAAAATAATTTTTCAAAAGCGTTTGCTGTCGCCATAATAGAGTCACCATTACCAATCAGTAGCTGGTTTTTCGCTTATACTAAGCGTTGTCGCCTTTTCTGCATTTATGCAGTTCGGAGTTTTTTCAAGTTCTCCAGGGTTATCAGCACATTCTTTAAGTTTTGCTTTCCGTGCTGATGAGTTATTTTTGTACCATTCAACAGTCTTGACCTCTTCCTGAAGCTTTTCTTCGTTACATCCAAGAAGAGTGAAAAACAAAATAACTAAGACAAGATATTTCATGATAATTTTCCTTTTTTACCAATCAGTGGCAGGTTTATTGGCCATTCTCATATAAATTTGTAAAGCTTTCTGGTCGTTAACTTCTTGCTCAGCTTTAGCCTGTGATTGCATCATTTCCAGTTTGAGTAATTCATTCTGAAGTAGTACTTCTTCCCCCTGAATCCGTGCTTGCAAATCCATAATGTCTTTTGGATCGGGAGCGGCATTTACTTTTTCAACAAGCTTT
Source organism: uncultured Desulfuromonadales bacterium (assembly GCA_947259685.1). The sequence goes on from CAMYNC010000078.1 coordinate 725, forward strand.
TTTAGCTCTTGAAAACGGTCAATCGTTTGCTTCATATACTTATCGGAACGCCCTTTCCGTTCCGCTGTATTCCGGGTTTTTTCGTTGTAAATATCAGCAACATCACCGGTTAAACCAAGATCTGCCGCCGACTTAATCCCGGACTCTTCAAGAATGTCGGCAAAATCAACATCCATGTCGTTGTCATAAACCGAGTCAATAATGCCCGCCATATCCCTCACAGCTGACATTTTCTGTCGCATACTTTCGGCAACTTCCAATTGATTTTTGACATGCTTGATCTGTTCGACCATGTGCATGATCTGCTGAATGGATTGGGCTACATTCGCCCCATCAAAGACCGGAATACCGGTGGAAAGAGCCGCCGAAGGCACCCCAACCAGACCGAAAAGCAGACCAGCAACAATAAAAAATTTCAATTTCCCTACCTCCTTTGCTCATGGAAGAGCGGCAGCCAGGTCGCCGGATCATCCCCGGCCGACTCAATAATCTTATTTACCAGCCCGACATTTTCTGTCGTGCCGGAGATCACCGCCAGTTCATCATCAAAACCTTGTAGGTTCAGTTCAGCGACAACGCTGTTATGACCTTGTTTCACCAGGAAACGGCGTGAACCAGGGGTAATTTCCTCTTTGATAATTTGGTATTCCCTATGGGTAAGCTTGAAGCCGCCGACGTAATCCTCTTCAGAAGCTTTAGGGTTAGGCATAAAAATCATCGTCGCGCATTGCTCAATGATTGAATGGGAAATAGGCGATTTGATAACGTCTGCGGCGCTCTGCGTTCCCAGGACCAAAAATCCATTCTGTTTACGAATGGTCTTTAGTTTGTTTTGTGCCAAATCCTCAAAATGCTTATCTAAAAGCAGCTTCCAGAACTCATCCATAAAGCACATGAAACGGCGACCATCAATCAGTTCCTCCATACGATGGAATAAATACATAACAATTGGCGTGCGAATTTCAGGATTATCCAAGAACTCTGTAACATCAAAGCCAAACATCGACTTCTCACTGAAATTCAATAGGTCTACAGGGTTGTCAAAAACCCACCCCAAAGGCCCACCGGCACACCAACGACGCAACCGCGATCCAGCGCCCTCGGGGTCTGTTTGATCGATGAAAGCCAGGAGGCTTGAAAGGCGACGATTTCCTTTTTGAAGTCCGGTCATGACTCCTCGCACCCCATCAGAAATTTCCCGTTCCTCCTGATTGGTCAGCTCCTTGCCAGCGCGCCGGCACAAGGTTTTCACCAGATTTTCTAGAAACAAAATATTTTGTGGTGTTGGATCAAGTTGGAAGGGGTTGAACCCAGTCGAGTGACCGTTTTTTAACGGGGAGTAAACACCGTCCATCGCCCGCACAAAGACCTCTAACCCCCGGTCTTTATCAAAAAGAAATGACGTGGGGGAGAACTTCTGGGCCTGGGCCAACAAGAATCCTTGAGCTACCGTTTTCCCGGAACCTGCCGGACCGATAATTACAGTATTGGCTAGCGCCTTTTGCTCATCTTTATCTGGGCCTTCTGATTTCTCTTTCAGCTCTCCAATCTTCTTTTCCCTTAAGTTTTTGTCTGTCGGCTCATGGAAATTGAAATAGTAGGGAGCGCCGGAAGTCGTTTTCAAAAGAGTGACGGCAGGCCCCCACTGATTGCGTTGTTTGCGCCCAGAAGGATAGTTGTGCATTGAGGCAAAACCGGCCAGGTTCCGCGAAGTAATTGGAGCCGGGCGCGGCCGGAAGCGGAAATTCCCCGGCAGTTGCGCCCAATAAGCAGCTTCCAGGGCGAGATCTTCCCGGGCAATTACCATCCCGCACTCAGCGAGCACCGTGCGGGCGGCTGTGAGATTGTTCTTCAGGGACGCAGGGGAGGGAGCCAAGACATTCAGATTCAAATGATGCTCACCCATGACAAACCGACCAGCCGACAAATCATCAAGGGCATCATTAATGGCATGAATCTGTGATTCGGCCAGATCCCCAGAGTTGATCATTCTGGCCTGCTGGCGTTTGAGCATTTCGATTGCCACCGGGCGGCTTAAAAAGGTAAAGCTTTGTGTCAGGATCATCGGAAACGGTGAAGACAGCAGCGCATTAAGGAGGCCCGGCTCGGTTTTTTCGGGATATTCGCTGATTGCCAGCATTGCCCCGAAAACCTCATCAGTCGGCGTGCGGATCTCAAAAACCTCTTTTCCGAAAAACGGCCGACTTGTCGGCAAAGCATGAGAAAGCGGGGCGCGGGGTAAAGGAAACGGTTGCGAATCCGTATTGATCAGATAGCCTAGAAATTCCAACACTTCGGAAAACAGCCGGTCTTTGTGAGTGTAACAGCCGAGCCGGTGCGGGCTGAAGTGTCCCAGGCTTTGCACCACAATGGCCGCGATTTCGTTGAGCCGTTCAAGGGCCGCTTGTTGTTCGTCGGCTTGATCTTCTGGACTCTTTTTTTCCAGCTTGGCAAAAAGCCGCACCACCTTGACAGGGTTAGGCCGATAGACAAGGCTGACGTAGAGCTTATTCACCATCATCTTGGTTTGTTCAAGGTGACTGCGATACTTGGAATTCAGGGCACCGGCAAAGCCTGGCTCAAAGTCTCCAGCAGGGAAGGTGTTCTCTTCTTTCCGAATAATATGCGTCCAAATGGCGACATCCGGCCCGGCGATATTTTTGAATAGCTGGTTGAGGTGTTCTCCACAGATATTAATGTCCTGGTCATCAGCGGATTCATGAGCAAAGCCATCCACTCGGACAACCTGAAGATAGTCGCCGGCATCGGTTTTTACCGTATGCTGATCAATTTGCGCCGAGTATGGGACGTGATCAGCAATCGGATTTTCTTTGGCCCAGATATTTTCCCGCTTCTGAACTGGCATGCTAGAGCTTTCTCTTTTTATTGCGTGTATTTACTAGTGGTGTTGCTGTGCTTGCTTTCCAGTAAACGCGGGAGACCGATTTTCCCCGCGTTTGCATCCACAGCACCATGAACCGGAAGGCTCGTGGATCTTTGAGGCAAACCAAGTAGCAAACCGCATGAATAGGGATGCACAGTAAAAGGCCCCAAACGCTGCCGCTGCCGATGAAAACAATGGAGGTCAACATTCCGTTGGCTATGCAAGCGTCATAGCTGACCCCCCAAACCATTGACGGCCGAGTTAAACCGGCAAACAATGGATCGCTTGTTGTTGCCATTAGCTCACCGCACCGATCAGCAGGTCAGTGATAGCAGCGCCGCCGAAAACCAGGACAATCCCGCCGATCCATTGACCTGCTTTACCCCAGGTCAAAAAGCCTGCCCAGGCTCTGTAGCCCAAGACAACAATCCCGATGATAGCCAAGGCGCGGGCGATTCCGTTGGTCAGTAGATCGAGAACCCAATCAACGCCGTCCTCAATCGGACCGGCGAAAGCCAGACTCGGCAGCAGCGCAAAGCAAATGGCCATCAGCAGGACAATGGTCGAGGTTTTCGAGGCTTGGTTTTTCGTTGTCTTTTCCACGGTTTTTCCTCCTTGGGATAGTAGAAATTTAGTACGTACGAAATTTTTCAAAAGAAGAGGGCCGATCCCCTCTAAAATGCAGCAAACTTATGATAGCCATAAAAAGTAAACTGCTGAAAATGCTGAAAATTAAGGTTGCTCAAGTTAGCATTTCATCAAAATTGTGGGGCCTAGGACCCCTCATGGTGTTGCCTCAGATAATGGATGGAACACAATCGGCGGCAGATTCTTATAGGCATTGTTGATATGCCGAATGAGCCGGTCCATGCTGACCCACTCACGCGGATCGCCGCGTTGCGTCACCAGCAGGATTTCTCCATCCTTCCAGTTCAGCCGGACATAGGTCCGAAATCCCTTTTCCGCCTGCACAATCCGCATCAGCAAAACCGCTGCATTGTTGAAATTATCGACCAGCTCATTTTCAAAAATCGTGTCGGTTGTGAGTTCGGGGAGCTCGGATGGCCTGACCGTCACAACTTGAGGAAGTTTCAATCGCATAAGTTCTCACTTCTCTTCTTCTGAAAACGCATCCCAACTCGACCCTAGCTGCTCCTCCCCGCCAAAAACGTCCCAATCCGGAGGTGTTTCAGGTTTCGGAGCCGTCAGCGCCGGAACCTTGTAATCCGTGTTTTTCAGTACCTTATCGACGTATCCATTTTTAAACCCGGCCGATTGATTGCCGGTATTGTAGGCGGAAAGAGCTACCTGCAGGGCAGGCTGGCCTTCCTCGAAATCTCTCATGGCCCGTTCGTAGTTTTCCTGCAGAATACGCGCACCTGCAGCCATGTTTTTACAGGGATCAAACGTGTCCTCGATGCTCATCCCCAGCCACTCCAGGTTATTGCTGTTGATTTGCATCAGGCCCAAGTCAACGCTGTTTCCCTCTTGAATGGCTTGGCGAGCGAGAGAAATAACCTCTTCTTGATTGACAGGTTCAGGGGACGGCTGCGGAGCACCGTTAATATGAATTTTGAGGGGATTTCCGCCGCTTTCGGTTCTTACAATCGCGGCGAGGGTCTCAGGGTGAACTGTTGGAGCGCATTGACCCGCCAGGGTCAACAGTAAAGACAAGCCAATAGAGACAGACACAGGACCCCCTCCTGGGAAAACTTAAATATTCTTTCGAATAATTATAAATATCAGAGCGACAAAATAAGTCACACTAACAGCAGGTGTTCATTTTCTGTCGAAACTTCAGTTACTTTCCGCAGAAATACCTTCAATCAACACCTTGCCAGAGCAAGGAGTTCAAACCAACATCTGAAAGATCGTACCGATCTACACTGCTGGGGGATTCAGTATTTTTTGAGGTCCGAGGGCAGGAGTTTCAATCATCAAAGTAATATAAAATAACCGATGAGATAATAATGTTTGGGATAAAATTAGGCAACCCCCTTAAATATTTAAAGTTATTAAGTGATTTCCGCTAATTTGGTGAGAAAAGATCTTCTGCCCAATCAACGCTTTTTACGTATGATCAAGCCGCAACCGGCTTGATTTTCTAAAAAATCGATTCACCCTTGGCGTTCTGGGCCAGCCTAAGTTCATAAGTCATTTGCAGATTCAGCCAGAATTCTGGCGAAGTCCCAAAGAACCGGGCCGGGCAAAAACTCGCTGCGCTCGAACAGTTGTCCGGCTTTTTCCCAAAATGTCCGTTTCGCTCCGGCGGCGTCACAGGGGGAGGGAAGGGGAGATAGTTCGGCGGCACTTAAAGGGGAGGGTACAGAAAAAAAGAGCACTATGCGCAGTCCACCGCAGAATTCGGGAAAAATCATACCCTAAGCCAAGGCCGAAGAAGAGGTCCTCGGTTAGAGTAGCGGCATCCTCTGGCAGAATTTTACTTGATGATGCAATGCTTGGCATAATCTGCAGCTTCACTAGCAGTCCAATCTCCTTTTGGTTTCTCTTTCATATCTTTACACCATTCATCACTACCCACTTCAGGTGAGCACCCAAAGGTCATTGCAAGAAAACCAATAACGATCAACAAACTAACGCCTTTTAATATACGCATTGAACTTCTCCCTCTACAGTTATAGATATGCTTATTCCCTGGACATTTTCTAAGAGTCATGACAACAGCTTAGCATGCCCGATACAAGACGATACTAGCCATGGGTCTTAAAAGTATTCAAAATTTAGACGTAATGGAAGGTGGAAGTCGCTCAAACTGGCACAGGGTGGAATTTTCAAATGTAACAACTTAGCCGAATTGAGGCATCTTCAGTTTTATCCTCTTCAAAAGTTTCCTCCAGACTTTTGGCAAGTCGATCTCGGCTGTGACCAGGGTGGCCTGCAGCCCCGCCGGCCTCAGAACCGATAGATGAACTCAATCATGTGGAAATCTGCCCCGATCGTGTCAGACCCATTAACGCCTGCATCGGAATAGTGTAGAAACCGGTAGCCCAAACCCAGTTTTTTATAGAGCGGAACGCCGACGCCCACGGTTAGGGCAAACTGGAAAGGTCCGCCGTAATCCTGCGTCCCAAAGCGATGCCTGCTGAGCAGCGCTCCGCCTGCTCCCAAATCCAGGGAAAATCGCCTGTCTTCACTCCCCAGGGTCAATTCAGGGATGATAGAAACGACGAGAGCGGTTTCCCCTCCTCCCCGCATAATCCCAGCGCTCGTCATCAACCGCGTGCCCACGCCCCAGCCCGACGTGGAATAGCGCTCCCATGGCAACCCGAAGTTCGCCGCCACGTCGTACTCCTGAAACTCCTCCGGCTGCTGATCTCCAAGTATGGTCGACCCTGAAACACGCGCGCGTATGCTGAAGCTCAGTAAACGCAGGTTTTCAGAGTGGCTCAATCTGGGAGCGAGAAGGCAGCAGATGAAGCTCAACAGTGTTAGCCAGATAACGATTCTAATACGCACCGCCGCACTGAACCCACTACCACAAACTTGATTGGCGGTCGTGTTCATTTGCCTTCTCTCCGTGAAAAAGGATTCTCCCCTTCAACTTTAGAGTCAGACCAAATCATGTCAAGGCTCTGGTCATGTAGACAACACCGTCAGCTGTCATACAGGCAAGAAATGTATAGTCAATTTGCCGTCATTCTGCGTTGTCTGATAAGTTGCATCGCCCGCAATTATTGGTCTGCCGAGAGGGGGGATTAGGTTCCTGCTTATCCCGCAATGCAGCACACACGAGATCCTATCAAAGCTCAGACGTTGTGATAGGTAGAAATACTCGATTGGGCAAGGGGCTGGAATTTTACTGAGAATGGTGATTTGTCGCAAACAGACGTAAATTTCAACGATTGCGGTAATAGGAACATTCTTTTCCTAAGCGGAAAATTCTGTCAATCATTGATGCACCTGCAATATTGGCTTGGGGAATCTCTAGACTGGGCTTGATGTAACAAGTAGAATCCGTGCAGCAAATCTTTCCCTTGCGCATCGCTAAAGAGACCTTATGCAACTTCGGAAAATATTGAGTAACCTGCCGATCCGCTACAAGATCGTGACAGCCTGCACGGCGCTGTTTGTCCCCTTTGCCATCCTCGCAGGCGTCTTGCGCCCCTTTTGAGAATTCACTTACTATTTTGAAGCCTATCCCTTTTTTTCTAAACTCAGGGCATACACAAATCCAACCTTCATGTGAGCCGTGGAGAGGTTCATAGTATATAAGCTAGCATCCCAACGATATTATTATTTTCTCTAGCAACAAGCAGTTGAAACCAGTCATGCGTTTCATAAATGTGGGCAATTTCAACTAATCTCTTTGCTCCTTCCTTGCCTATTAAAGTGGATAATGATTTTATAAATTCAATTTCACTATCTGAATCAAAAGACCTCTGCCACTCAAAACTTAATTTCAAGGATTTGTCTCCCGATATTAGGAAAGTGTCAAAGATATGGAATTGAAAGAACTTGACTCCCCATTTTTTTATCTGAGGTGATATACGCAGAAGGGAGTCAGCCTAGCCATGGCAATAATAATCCCTTCAGGGAAAGTCTAGCCCACTATCTTCGTTTATCCAGATATTTTCATCCAAAATACTTCATACGGCCCCGTACTCTGCCCCAAACCATATCGGCATCACCAAACTGACCTTGACGTTGTTCTGGAAGGTATTGACCACCGAAAAGGTCAATCTGGTGTCTGATAACCAGTAAATAACAGTAACAATATTATTCACCTTCGTAAGAATTCATTTGGCTGACTAAATAAACAGTCATTGCGCGCGATCGTCGCGTAGAAGCGAACCTCAGTTGAGCCGCTTGGAAAGGTATGCAATCAGGTCCTCAAGCGTAATCAGCTTTTCATAATCTGTTTCCGGAATATCAACGCCCAGATCGTCATTGAGCCAGATCAAGAAACTGAGAAAATCGTAGGAATCGATATCCAGCTCCTCACGAAGGTTCTCTTCGGGCGGCAGCTCAGCGAAATCTGCCTCGGGGGCAACCAACGACAGGCCGGTGAAAATGTGGGTTCTGATTTCAGCTTCAGTCATAGTTTCTCCGGTTCTAGCAGGGCTCGCCCGAAGGCGTCGAGAAACTGGCCGCCCTGATGGCCATCGCTCGCCCGGTGATCGGCGGCCAGGGTGGCAGTCAAAACCGGCCGGACGCCCAACAGCCCCTGCTCAGCCCAAGGGCGTTCACTGATCCGTCCCAGCCCGACCAGCGCTACCTGTGGCGGGTAGATCACGCCATAGACCGTCTGCACCCCAAGATCGCCGAGGCTGGTGACGGTGATTCCGGCAGCGGTCAGCTCCGAACCGCGCAGTTTGCCGTTCCGGGTGCGACCGATCAAATCGCTCAGGGCGGTCATCAATTGGTCAAGGTTCAGTTGATCGACATGCTGCAGGGCTGGAGTCATCAGACCGCCGCCGCGCAAGGCGATGGCGACGCCGATATGCACATCATTTTTCTGCTGCAACTCTCCATCGACCCAGTAGCCATTCAGTTCAGGAACCTTTTCCAACGCTAGCGCCACAGCTTTCAACGACAGCACAACCGGCAGCAAGCGCTGCTTGATCGACCGTTCCCGGTTTTTTTCTGACAACCAGTTCAGTGCCCGGCTCATGTCGATATCGGTTGCCAGGTAGTAATGAGGGATCTCGCGATTGGCACGACTCATCGCCGCAGCGACCGCCTGGCGCATGCCGGCACTATAGTCAGGCGTTTTTTTCACTTCCGGCGCTGCGGGAGAGGACGGTTCTTTAACTATCTTGCCAATCGCGCCTTCAACATCAGCCAGACAGATAGCCCCTTGCGGCCCACTGCCTTTAAGTCGGGGGAGGTCGATATCTTTTTCACTGGCCAATTTACGGGCCGCGGGGGAAACTTTCAGCCGCTCCCGCGCTTCGCTCAGCGGAACTTCAGAAGCGTTAACTGTTTCGTCAGCAATGCTCGCCAGGGCCGTGCCGACCGGAACTTTATCCGGCCCGGGTTGCAACAGCAGTCGCTCAACCACACCAGCGGCGAAAACCTCGACTTCGAACAGGCCTTTCTCGGTTTCCACCTCGGCGACAATATCGCCATGCTTGACACGATCACCTACCTCAACCCGCCAGGCAACCAGAATACCGGCGGTCATATCGGCGCCCAGGCTGGGCATAATGAAATCAGCCATGCACCATTCTCCGAGCAGTTTCGACAATAGTCGTCACCTGCGGCAAAGCAGCATCTTCCATATGCTTGGCGTAAGGCATCGGCACTTCGGCGCTGCAGATCCGCTGCACCGGCGCATCCAGCTGATAAAAAGCTTGCTCCATGATCCGCGCACTGATTTCAGCGGAAATACTGCCACTGCGCCACCCCTCATCGACAATCAGCGCCCGATGGGTCTTGGTTACCGAGGCGATAAAGCTCTGGTCATCGAGAGGGCGTAACACCCGCAGATCGATCAGGTCGGTTTCGATCCCCTCTTCTGCCAGCACTGCCACTGCTTCGAGGCACTTGTGCAGGCAGCCGCCGTAACTGATCAGGCTCAGATCCTTCCCTTCCCGCAGCAGTTTAGCCTGCCCAATATCAACCGCTCCGGCATCGACAGCCAACTCCCCTTCCTGCGGATAGAGCACCGCAGGTTCAAAGATCAGCACCGGGTCGGGATCGAGCAGGGCGCTCCAGAGCATGCCGCGAGCATCCTCCAGGGTGGCCGGACAGAGGACCTTGATGCCGGGGATGTGGGCATACCAGCCCTCCAAACTGTGGGAATGCTGGGCCGCCAGTTGCTTGCCGCCGCCGGTCGCCATGCGGATCACCAGCGGCACATTGAACAGACCGCCCGACATGTGCAGGTAGGTGGCGGCGTTGTTCATGATCTGATCCAGAGCCAGCAAGCTGAAATTCACTGTCATGATTTCAACAATCGGACGCATGCCACCCAGAGCAGCGCCGATTCCCGCCCCGGTAAAGGTCGATTCAGACAGCGGGGTGTCGCGAATCCGCTGTTCGCCGAACTCTTCGAGCAACCCCTTGCTGACCGCAAAGCATCCCCCGTAGCGGCCAACATCTTCCCCCATCAGAAACACCCGCTCATCTTCCCGTAGCGCTTCGCGCAAGCCTTCACGCAACGCGTCCCGATAGGTCAGTTTGCGCTTCTCCTGTGGTCCCATCAGCACACCTCCGCATCGCTATAGACAAACCGGGTGAGATCCTTGACCGCTTCAAAATCGCTCTGCTCGGCAAAATCGACCGCCTCGTCAATTTCTGCTGCGATCTCGGCTTCCAACGCTTCCAGGGCCGGATCATCAACCCAGTTACGTTCTTTGAGTCGTCTACTCAGGGACAGAATCGGGCAGCGCTTCTTCCAACCTTCGACTTCCTGCTTGGAACGATAGAGTTCCGGATCGAACATCGAATGTGGGCGGAACCGATAAGTACGACATTCCAGGAAAAAGGGTTTGCCGGTTTCCCTGACCGTCTCACACGCTTTGCCGGCCACCTCGACAACCGCCACCACATCCATCCCATCAACCGTTGCTGTTGCTACGTCGTAGGCCGCCGCCTTGCGCGAAAGGTCGATGACCGATTCGGACAAGCTCAAGGCAGTCCCCATGGCATAGAGGTTATTTTCACAGACAAACAGTACCGGCAACTGCCAGAGAGCCGCCAGATTCATCGCTTCATGAAACTCCCCTTCGGCAACCGCGCCCTCGCCAAAACAGCAGCAGCTGACCCGGGATATTTTCTGCATCCGATCGGCCAGGGCCAAGCCGACGGCGACCGGCAGTCCTCCGCCGACGATGGCATTGCCGCCGTAGAAGCGCAGCTTGTCGTCGAACAGGTGCATGGAGCCGCCCCGCCCGCGGCAGCAGCCGTTGAGCTTGCCGTACATCTCCGCCATGATCGCCGACATGCTCATCCCGCGCACCATGGCGTGGCCATGCTCACGGTAGGTGGCGACCACGGCATCCTCTGTCCTGATGGCTTCGGCGACGCCGACTGCTACCGCCTCTTCGCCGATATACAGATGCAGAAAGCCGCGGATTTTCATGGCACTGTAGAGCTCGGCCGACTTTTCCTCGAACCGCCGGATACGCAACATCTGGCGCAGCAGATGTAGGCTCTGGTCTTGATCGACCAACGGTTGTCCAGGTTTGGGCGTAAAAGTTGTCATTTGTTTTCCTCCAAGGTTGAGATATCCCCCTCAGGAAGTCCCAACTCCCGCGCCTTTAGCAGGCGCCGCATAATTTTACCGCTACGGGTTTTCGGCAGGTTGTCGGTGAAGGCAATCTCTTTCGGGGCTACTGCCGAACCAAGTTTCTTGCGCGCAAAACCGAGCAGTTCCAGACGCAGTTCTTCGCTCTCGGTAAAGCCCGGCTTCAGGGCCACAAAGGCCTTGACCAGCTGACCGATGGTCGGCTCCGGTTTACCGATCACCCCCACCTCTGCCACCGCCGGGTGCTCCATCAGGGCGCTTTCAACCTCGAAAGGACCGACCATGTGGCCACTGGTTTTGATGATGTCGTCGGCCCGCCCGACAAACCAGAAATAGCCGTCGGCATCCCGTTGGGCCAGGTCACCGCTGAGGTACCAGTCATCAACGAAACATTTGCGGTAACGGTCTTCATCATGCAGATAGCCCCGAAACATCGATGGCCAGCCGATCCGCAGCGCCAGTTCCCCTTCACAGTCAGGCTTCTCTTGTCGTTCGATCTTCCCTTCTGCAGTGTGCTGCACAATGGCTGCCTCGATCCCCGGCAGAGGGCGGCCCATGGAGCCAGGGCGGATTTCCATCGCCGCATAGTTGGCGATCATGATGCCACCGGTTTCCGTTTGCCACCAGTTATCGTGAATCGGTAGGCCAAGGGCCTGTTCCCCCCAGACGACCGCTTCAGGGTTGAGCGGTTCACCGACACTGTGCACCAGCCGTAAGCGGCTCAGGTCGTATTTTTCTTGTGGCTGCAGGCCACTGCGCATCAGCATACGGATCGCCGTCGGCGCGGTGTACCAGACGTTCACCTGTTGTTCTTCAAGGGTCCGGCACCAGCGCTCGGCATCGAAATCGGCCTCGTCAATCAGATTGGTGACCCCGTGGGTCAAGGGCGCGATAATCCCGTAAGAGGTCCCGGTCACCCAGCCACAGTCGGCTGTGCACCAGAAGATATCGCCGGGATGTAGATCGAGAACATATTTACCGGTCAGATAATGGGTCAGCACGGCATTGTGTACATGCACCGCACCCTTCGGCTGACCGGTGGTGCCGCTGGTAAAATGGAGCAGCGCCATGTCTTCGGGATCGGTTGGCGGGATGGTAAAGTCGGGAGAGGCCGCAGTCAGTAGCCGCGGCAGGGAAAGTACGTTTTCCGCATGGTTCTGGTCGCTATCAGCAAGCAGCACATATTCCAGGTTTGGTAACTGCGGACGAAGCCCGGCAACTTTGTTCCGGTAAAGCCGCTCGGTGGTGACCAGCACCCGGGCATCACCGCGCAGCAAGCGCTGGGCAATCGGCTCTGGACCGAAGGCGGAAAACAGCGGGCAGAAAACACTGGTGTTTTTCAGCGTGCCGAGGGCAGCAAAGTAAAGTTCAGGAATCCGTCCGGACAGACTAAAGACCCGCTCCCCTTTCCCCACGCCCAGAGTTTGCAGCAGATTGGCAAACCGATTGCTCTGGGCTTTGAGCTTGCCGTAGGTGAAATCCTCAATCTGCCCCTTCTTGCCCAACCAGCGCAGCGCCACCCGTGACTGACCGGTTCCTGCCGCATGACGATCGACTGCTTCGTGGGCGATATTCAAGCCCCGGCCATCAGGAAGTCCAGCGAGCTCCTTGCGCACTTCAGCCCAGGAAAAGTCAGCATAGGTCTTTTGATAATCGATGAAGTTGGGTTGAATAGACCAAGAGGAGGGAGTTTTTACGATCGGCTGCCAGCTCATACCGGAAACCTCCACATTCCACCGGAGCATTCCGGAGGTCCCCGTCCGGAAAATCCGGCTATCAAGGCAACAAAATCGACAAAGCTTTACTCTTGAATTGTAGCAACGTATATCCCCATGACAAGCTGCCTGAGGGGCATAAAAACAGGCCAGCGATTAAACGTCCAAGCAGTTCCGGTCATTATCCCAATAGGGGGAAAGTTTTCTCAGGTTGGCGACAATTCCCGGCAAAGTCGTAATAATTCGTTCAATATCCTCCTCACCATTATAACGACTGAGACTGATGCGTAACGAGCCATGAATTGCGGTAAAGGGGACGGACATCGCCTTGAGGACATGAGATGGATCAAGAGAGCCTGAGGTGCAGGCGGAACCGCTTGAGGCACAGATCCCGTAACGACTCAGCTCGAACAAAATCGCCTCCCCTTCAATCCCATGGATGGCCAAATTCAGGGTGTTGGGGAGCCGCTGCGCTTCTTTGCCATTGACTTCAAGGGCGGGGATCTCTTCCTGCAAAGCTGATTGCAGTCGATCGCGCAGGCGGCGGACCCGCGTCTGCTCGTCGCTCACACCGGCAACTGCCAACTCACAGGCCTTGGCCAAACCGACAATATAGGGAACGTTTTCCGTGCCGGCACGGCGCCCCCGCTCCTGATGGCCGCCGAGCATAAAGGGCCGCCAGCTGGTGCCTCGCCTGACAAACAGCGCTCCGACCCCTTTGGGGGCGTGCAATTTATGCCCGGAAAAAGAGAGCAGATCGACATGCTTCAAGTCCCCGGACAAATCGACCGGCAGTTTGCCGATCGCTTGGGTGGCATCGGTATGGATGATGATTCCCGGGCTGGTCTGTTTGGCGATCCGCGCCAACTCGGCGACCGGATAACAGACCCCGGTTTCGTTGTTGGCCCGCATGATACTGACCAACAGGGTGTCGCGGCGCAATGCCTTGACGTAATCGTTCAGCAGCAATTCGCCCTGCCGGTTCACCGGCAGAAAATCGACCTCCAACCCTCTGCGCTGCAACTCCTTGCAGACCTCAAATACCGATGGATGTTCGACGGCGGTGGTGATGATATGGCGCCGCCCGGGGTTGGCCTGCACCGTTCCGAACAGAGCGCTGTTATTGCTTTCGGTGGCTGATCCGGTAAACAGAATTTGCTCGGGATCTCCTGCTGCCAGGCAGCGGGCAATTGTTTCCCGGGCCTGTTGAATCGCTACCGCAGAGGACTTGGCCGCTGCGTACATGGAACTTGGATTGAAGTAGTCGCTGGTAAAGTAGGGCTGCATCACCTCCAAAACCTCCGGGGCGATGGCGGTGGTTGCGTTGTTATCGACATAGATCGTCTTCATCCAACCAACCTCCTTGTTTCGCGACACCACTCAAACAGCAATCACCTGCAACTGTTCGTTTACCTGTTCCTTCAAGTGCTGTTCAACTAGCAGCTTGAGTGTCTGCTGCGCTTCAGAGCATTCGGCATTAGCTCCGGACAAACGGCAGTAAACAAGATGCCCCTTGATATCGATCAGTTCGATTTCACCGCCGTCCTGGCGCAGCTGTGGCCGGATGCTTGTATCGAACACCGCCTCAATCTTTCTGCCGAGGCGATAGGGCGAGAGCGGCTCCGTTTCCAGTTTTTCTGACACACTGGCCTGTGGCTCGGCGCTAGCAGCTGTCGCTGTACCCCAGCATTCATTAAGCAGATCCTGCAGCCCTCCCGGTGCATGCTGACAAGCACCGCAGCCGCCCCCTGCTTTAAGTGCATTGCTAATCTCCTCAATTGAACGCAGTCCCAGTTCACGAATCTTTCGCCGCAGGTACGGTTCGGAAACTGAGAAGCATTGACAGACGATCCGGCCTTCGTTCTGCTCTTCAGCCAGTTGCGGCAAAACCTTCGTCAGGTCGACACTCCGCTTCTTCGCCCAGTCGATGACCGCAGCTTGCAAGGCCTCAGCCCCCATCACCGAACAGTGAATTTTCTGCTCCGGCAGCCCTTCGAGAAAATCGATCAGATCCTGGTTGGTCACCTGCAAGGCCTCAACCGGGGTTTTGGCTCCCTCCTCCAGCAAACAGCAGAGTGCTTCAGAGGCGGCAATCGCCGAGGTGCAGCCAAAGGTCAGATAACGAGCCTGAGTGATAATGTCACGGCTGGGGTCGGTCGGATGTTGTTTAACGCGAAAGGAAAAACGCAAAGCGTCGCCGCACGCAATGGCACCGTGTTCACCGTAACCGTCGGGGTTTTCAATCTCTCCCATGTGGGTTCCATCTGCACCCCGCACGGCATCCTTGAATAACTGGAGCACCTTCTCACTATATTCCCAAGGCATCTGTCCCTCCTTTCCTCTATTGGAGCAGACAAGAACCTTCTTTGTCCCGTGCAAAACCATCACGGAGCGACTGCAAACAGATCTACTATCAGTTTACCTTGAAAAAAATAAGCTTCAAAGTGGGGACATAGGAAGATCAGCCCTCCTCGATCAGGCGATTAAAGGAGGTGGGTAAATAGAGGCAGTTAATACTTAAAAGTTGCTGAATTCTCGCTAATACCAATAATTTTTTGAATAAGCTTCAAGGTTTCGGCGCTCATTTCCCTGGAATGGGACTTTCTTGCCACGCAATTGATCCCGACCAACAACAACCCAGGCAGCGGTACGCTTAAAAAATAAAATTTTATTATTGGCTAGCAAAAACCGGAACTTGTCTTGATCGACCTTGAGTTCTTCCCCATTCTTCAGCACCACAGGAACATACATAGTTGAGACTCCTTTCTTCCTTTAATCTCTGGGGGACGGGGGCGCTTGGTTGTGGTAAGAGTCGTGACGGTTTTCATAACGATGCTCGTCAAGTAGATTCAAAATGCCTTCCTGGGTTTTTGGCGGAAGGCACGGCCAATAATCACTATTCCGCAAAATCCTGAAGTCCTCGAAATAATCCTTGTTGGGATGATCCAGGTACCTCTTCTGGTCCATTACGGGGCCTCCTTCCAGACATACAAACCCAAAACAAATTCCCATATGGTCAAGTTAAAATCATAGCAAAGCAAAGGAATGTTTCAATGAGTCGTAAGGGGAAAATACCTGCAAAGATATCAAACTGGACCAGCGGGAGCATTCACGCAGAATGTTGCGGGTCCTAATAAAATGCCTATTCTTTCAGGGCGTTATAGCTGGCAAACTCAGGGAAGCCCAACGGAATCGGATAAGTGGTGGCCGTTACCGGCCACCACTCTCCTAAGAACCGTGCGTGCAAGTTTCCCTGCACACGGCTCAAGCCTTTCTAAGGTCATAGACCCGGCTCCTGCCTTTGCAATACGCATTTGCAGCCGACGTACCTGTTGCTCCACATGTTTCCAGTCAATTTGGCTCCATGTATTGCCGCAGGTTGGAGACGCACCAGT
>CAMYNC010000079.1:0-16785 GCA_947259685.1 uncultured Desulfuromonadales bacterium
CATGAAAGTTACCGCCCGAAAGAATCTCGTCATCATCGGTAACCCTTCGACAGGCTCAGGACTGGTGACACCAGCAACCATTATAGATGGACAAGCGAATTCAAGAATATTCCAGATAGGTCAAGGAGATACGGTGACCATCGACGCATTGACGATACAGAATGGGAATAGTATGACAAATGGCGGGGGTGTGTTTAACCAAGGTAATCTTACACTCAGTAATGCTGCCATCATAACAAATACTGCCGCTGCAAGTGGAGGAGGCATTTTTAATAATGTATTCGGAACAACTACAGTGATGAATTCCAATATCGGAGGAAATATGGCTGCTGATGGAGGCGGAATTTATATTTTCCGTGGAACCGCTGCTGATGCAACCCATGCAATAAGGGGTTTGGTATTCGAACCGACCGAAAACCGCGTCGCTCCAGGCCAGACAGAAACAACCAATTTCACCATAACTGTAGATGATGGCAGTGCAGCACTTGTCAATAACAATTCAACAACCGTCATTACAACTTCGGTCAATGACAACCCGAGCGCCATCGTAACCAATAACAACTTCATCAATGAGCATACTGATACCAGTAGCGGTGTGGCCGTTGGGGTATTCTCAACAACTGATACTGATGTCGGTGAAAGTTTCAGTTACAGCATCCTAACCGGTCTCGATTCTTCCAAATTCTCGATCGGCGGGGCAGGGGGCGACGAACTGATCATCACTGACGGCATCCTGCATTTCCTCACCAAACCGAGTTATCAGGTTCTGGTCCGCACCACCGACAGCGGTGGCTTGACACACGATCAACTGCTGAGCATTACCGTGAACGACATCAACCTGGCACCGAACGCAACCAATCTGAATGTCGCTGAACGTTATCGCGTTAACACCACTCTGGATCTGACAGATATCGTTGTTTCAGATGCTGACAATGCAACCATCAGTACGACCCTGACCCTCTCTGATCGCAGTGTAGGGACACTGACAACGGCAACTGCCGGAGCAGCCACCTCCAGTTATGATGCCGCCACCGGTGTCTGGAGCGCCAGTGGATCGATAGCTGAGGTGAATGCCTTATTGGCGCAAGTCGATTACCTCCCCGCCGGGGACCAGAGCGATGATTTCAGTATTGCCGTTCAGATCAGTGACGGGGTGGCACCCCCCTTGACGGGAACCAAGGCTATTTCAGGGCAGGCCGTTTATATCTTCCCACCGGAAATCGGACCTGAAGATCCGTCGCTTGAAGAACCCGGAACTGAATCGGTCGAAGAGGATGAAAGCACGACTGAAGAAAGTCATCAGGCAGAGGTCGATAGCATCCTGAGCCTCGATATCTCGACTGAAGAGCCACCGAGCGAAGAGGATAACAGCAGTGAAGAAAGTCTGAATGAAGCACTAAAAACGCAGACCAATACAGATTCTACCGGTAACTCAAGTGCCCAGCGTTCTGGCTATTATAGACTGTCAGAGCAGACCGCCGGTCTTGCCGAAACTTCTGGCGCGCTGTTATCATTCAGCAGGATCGAGTTTGCTGCCGAAGAGGTTGAAACCCGGGTTATCGACGAATCAAAACTCCCGGACTTTTTAGCCACCAAGTCGATGAAGCTGGCCGAACTTGAACTGCAGCGCTACGATCAGCAGCAGATCGATCTGCATCTCCTCAGATCGATCGATTCCACTCAGGATGCCATTGATGGAATTGAAAAGGACTTATCTCTGGCCACAAAAGTTGCTGTTGGTTCCAGTTTCGTCTTCTCCGTTGGCGTGACATCCTGGTTGTTCCGGGCGAGCTCACTCGTCTCAGCGATGGTATCCTCAATGCCGTTATGGAAACGCCTCGATCCTCTGCCGGTCCTTTCATTATCCGGTAAAGAACGGACGAAACGGCAGCAGATGTTGAAAGATATCGAAGAGGATGAACGACAGTCAGATGATAAGGTTTCACGGATTTTCAATCGCGATGTAGCATCTGACGATGACTCAGGCGAGGAGGCCGGCGATTAATGTTTAAAATGCCTCCCTCCATCCGCATCAGTCTTGGACTTGCCTCGATCGCCGTGAGCATCTTGCTGATGGGCAATCTGGTTGGCCTTGTGCCGGACAAGCGTATTCTTGATCTTAAAGTGCGCAAAAACCTCTCTGAAGCGATCGCCATGCAGTGTGCATTGATCGCGCAGACCAGTTACCTGGAGGTCTTGCACACCACAGTTGATAAGTTGACGGCAAAATATCCCGATGTCCTGTCGGTCGCGGTTCGCAGTGTCGATGGGTACTATATTGCGCAATCCGCTGAGCATGAAAATAACTGGATTGCGCCGCAAGCTGAGGGTTCCACCGATATCCATTGGCAGCTGCCGATCTATCGTAATGATCAGCAGTGGGCGGTCCTCGAAATCAGTTTTTTACCGAGCGGATACTATACGCTGTTCGGCAAAAGCCTCGGTCCTTTTTCACTGCTGCTGATCTTCTTCAGCCTGATTTGTTTTCTGTCCTTTTTCTTCTACATCCATCGCGCCCTACGCGCCATCGACCCCACCTCGGTGATGCCCAGCCGGGTTCGCCATGCCTTCGACACGTTAACCGAAGGGCTGATCCTGGTCGATGCCAAGGAGCGGATCGTTTTGGCCAACGAAGCGATCGCCAAAAGTCTGCAATGCAAGCAGGAAACCCTGATGGGGATGAAAGCCTCCCGCTTGCAATGGTACGGCTCGAAAAACCTCAATCAGCCGATTTACTTCCCCTGGCAGGAAGCGATCAATTCCAAACAAAATGTCTACGGCTTTTCGATGACCATCTCACCCGACGGCAAAGAAGAGCGGGTGTTCATGGTCAACAGCTCGCCGATTCTCGATGCCCGCGGTAAGGTCAGCGGTGCCCTGACCACCTTTGACGATGTGACAGAGCTGGAAAACAAGAACCTTCAGTTGTCGGAAACGGTCGAAGAGCTGAAGATCTCCAAAAACAAGGTCGAGAACCAGAATGTCGAACTCGAGCGCCTAGCCACCCGCGATCCGATGACCGGCTGCTTCAACCGGCGGGCCTTCTTCGACAAGGCCGAAGCCATGTTTAAAAAGGCCGATGCCGATGGCACCCGACTGGCCTGTGTGATGACTGATATCGACAAGTTCAAGTTGGTCAACGACCGCTACGGGCATTCGGTCGGCGACAAGGTCATCATCTACTACGCCAACATGCTGCAACTCACCCTGCGGGGTGATGATCTGCTTTGTCGCTATGGCGGCGAAGAGTTCTGTCTCCTGCTGCCGACCTGCGATGCTGAAGTCGGAGCAATGATCGCCAACAAAGCCCGGCAACGGGTTCGCGATGAATGTCCAACGGCGGTGGAAGACGAGCCGGATATCTATATCGCCGGCAGCTTCGGTGTCAGTACCCTGTCCGATAATCCGAAGGATCTTGCCGAGATGATCGAATTTGCCGACCGGGCTCTGTACGCAGCCAAAGAAAACGGTCGGAACCAGGTGGTGATCTATAATCCTGAAGCTGGTGAGCAATTGAACGCTGATACCGGGACCTGAAGATTTCTAGGATTATTGGTATTTTCCCCAAAAGAGGTACTGTGGTTTGAATTAGGAGATTGAAATTAGTAAGGAATCATGATACGTTTTTTCTTGATATCCAAAATCGGGGAAGGGGATTAGAAAATGAAAAAACGGATTGTCATAATTGACGATGACCGCCTGATATTAACCATCGCCAGCGATTTTTTGAGTCATGCAGGTTTCTTGGTCGAAACCTCAGCATGTGGTCTTAAATCGAATGATCTGATTTACACGAACCCGCCCCCGGATTTAATTTTGATCGATGTCATGATGCCTCTGATGAGTGGGGACCAGAAACTGCGATCGTTAAAGGCTAACAGAAAAAGTCGCGATATCCCGATCGTCCTCATGTCCGGTAAGTCAGTTGATGAACTAGAGAATCTTGCCGATAATTGCGGCGCCGATGGTTATCTGACCAAACCCTTTACGGCATTAAGCTTGGTAAATACTGCCAGGAAATATCTCTAGATCTAGATACCTGCTCTGGATAGCTGGTTCGCTCTTCGAATGCTGCCAATTTTGGCTGCACTCTGCGTTTTGCCTTCTTGTCTTGTCCCTGCTCGATTATTATCCTCGATGAATAGCAATCGATATCAAAAATAGTAACTCCTCCACCGTACTGGCAAATCTATTGAAAACTTAGTCGATCTAAGGTAGTTTCTGATTTCGCCGGGCTAAAGACCTCGGGCCGATAGGCTTCGGGGCTTTTTGTTGCCCCCAGTTCCCTTCAAAGCTTTTTCAAACTAATGACCTGAATCAGTGAGTATCCGGCGGCGAATAGCACAAGTCTTTGAATTGCTTGAGCACTCCAAAAATCACCGCTGAACCTTTGGGTGCCGCTCAGATTTTTGCAGCACTCATTCAATCCAAGCACTTGCACTCTTCATCCACCGTTTACTCACTGATTCAGGTATTATGTAAAAATGACGCCACGAGAAATAAAATGTCCCCGCTGCAAAAAGCTGGTGATTTGGGAAGGGAATGAGTTTCGACCCTTCTGTTCCGAAAAATGCCGCCTGGTCGATCTTGGCCGTTGGGCCAGTGAAGAGTACCATCTCGATGGTGGTAAGGCACCACAACATGATCAGGACGATCAGGAATTTTGATTGTTCGTTCACAGAGGAGTTTTTATGTATCATCTGACCATTCATACGCATTTTGCCGCAGCCCACAACCTGTTGAACTACGATGGAGATTGCGAGAATCTGCACGGTCATAACTGGAAAATTGAAGTTACCGTCAAAACCGCAACCCTTGATGACGCCGGTTTGGGCATCGATTTTAAAATACTGAAGAAACGCACCAATAAAATTATGGATTTCCTCGATCATAAGTACCTGAATGATCTGGAACCGTTTAAAGAGGTCAGTCCATCATCAGAGAATATTTCCAAGTTCATCTTCGATTCCTTAGTCGTGGACTTTAAGGATTACGACGTCTGTGTTGAGCGTGTGACCGTCTGGGAATCTGATAATGCCTGTGCCAGTTACACCGCTGACTGAACTCCCGCTGGTTGAAATCTTCTCTTCGATACAGGGGGAGGGGGTGCTGGTCGGTTATCGGCAGGTATTTCTGCGCTTGCCGCAGTGCAATCTTGATTGCCGTTACTGCGATACCGATTTTGCTCCGACCGAATTCTGCCAGGTAGAGGACCCTCCCGGCAGCGGAACGGTTCATAATCTGACCAACCCGGTTGCTCTCTCTGCCGTGGTTCCACTGATCGAAAAATGGTGCCAGCAAGCCCCTGGAGCCCATCATTCGATCAGCATTACTGGCGGCGAACCCTTGCTTCACCATGAACTCTTGCGGCACTGGTTGCCGGAACTACGCAAGCTGTTGCCGATTTACCTGGAAACCAACGGAACCCTGCCAGGTGAACTTGAAACTTTAATTCCGCATATCGACTGGGTGTCGATGGATGTCAAGCTGCCCTCGGTCAGCGGATTGGATATTGATCGAAAAACTCAGTTAAAATTTTTGCAGATTTCCCACCGAACCAAATGCTATGTCAAACTGGTTGTCGGTAAAGAGACGACGGCGGAAGAATTAACCGCAGCGGCCCAACTGGTTGCCAGTGTCTCCGAATCGATACCATTGATTTTGCAACCGGTGACGATTGATGAGCAGGTTGGGGTTTCAACCCGGCATTTATTGGCGATGCAGCAACGGGTTGCGGAGCTTCATCCAACGGTAAGAATTATTCCCCAAACCCATAGATACCTTGGGGTTATGTAGCTTTGTTAAAGTGATAGTTTAATTCTTTTCGGAGTTGTATATGCTGATTGCTGAAATGACGATGGATGGATTTTCCGCCGGGCTTAGCAAGACCCAAAGCGTGCTGATTCCCTTCGGTTCGACCGAAG
Source organism: uncultured Desulfuromonadales bacterium (assembly GCA_947259685.1). The sequence goes on from CAMYNC010000079.1 coordinate 5,925, forward strand.
AGCATGGCAGCCACTTACCTTTGGACACTGACACCCTGCACGCCATTGAAGTCGGCCGGCGGCTGGCTGAAGTGCGGGATATCTTTATCGCCCCGCCGATTCACTACGGCGTCTGCCGCTCCACCTCCAACCATCCCGGAACCATTAGTATCAGTACTGAAACCCTCAAAGCCATCGCCATTGATGTTGTCTCTGCACTCTATCGCCAGGGGTTGCGGAACTTTATTCTGCTCAGTGGCCATGCGGGTGGAACCCACATGGCCACTTTGACCGATGCAGGAGAAAATCTTCTGCAGATGTTTCCAGAGCTAAAGATTGCCGTGCTCACCGAATACATGCTGGTGTCTAAAGCCGGTCGCCATCTGATCGAGACCGAAGGGGACTCACACGCTGGTGAAATCGAGACGTCCCGGATTCTTTATTCGCATCCGCAACTGGTGAAGGGGCTCGCAGCAAAGGAATTTCCAGCTTTTCCCAGCGGGATCCTGGTGCGTGATAAGCAGAAATTCTGGCCAGGCGGAGTCTGGGGCGATCCAGGTAAGGCGACGGCGGAAAAGGGTGCGGAGCTTGAAACGTTGGTGGTTGCGGCACTGTCTGAGATGGTTGAGCAGCTGGAAAATTGGCGGGAATAATCTTCTTCGCTTCTCTTTCGCCTACTGACCCTCCCAGGCTTTCGTCGATTCCTTCGGTAAAAGTCTGCTACAATATCCGGAACTGCATGGGAGGATAAAATGAAGACGTCTCGATGGATAGCCTTTTTAGGCCTGACGGTATTCTTAGTGTTTGCGGGTGCTTCAGCTTTTAGTGCTCAGGAAAAGGGAGAATCTCATCAGCATAATTCCACCAACAAGGTCGAAAAGATCACCATCGATCAAGTGCTGGGGAAAATGCAACAAGGGGAATCGATTGTCTTTGTGGACAGTCGCAAAAAGGGTGCCTGGGAACAGGCAGACAACAAGATTCCTGGAGCCATCCGGGTTGGAAACAACGATCAATTACGGCAACTTGTGAAGGAACTGCCAAAGGACCAGTTCACAGTCGTCTACTGTACCTGACCGAATGAGGAATCAAGTGCCAGTTTGGCGCGAGCGATGCAAAAAGTAGGTTACCAAAAAGTTTACCCCCTGAAGGGCGGTTTGGCTGCCTGGATTCAAGCTGGACAATCGATGGTGGCTAAATAACTAAAATCCCCACCCTGAAATTTCAGGGTGGGGATTTTTACTGCAAGCTTAAAAACTTTTTATCCTTCGGCAAATTTCTTCTGCAATTCTTCCATCACCAATGGCGGCACAAATTTGCTGATGTCCCCATTAAGCCTACCGACTTCCTTGACAATTGAGGAGCTTAAATAGGCGCATTCCGGAGAGGTCATCATAAACAGGGTCTCGACCTGCTCGCAGACGGTGTGGTTCATCTGCGCCAGCTGAAATTCGAATTCAAAGTCGGTCACGGCCCGTAAACCCCTCAAAATGACGCGCGCTTCTTTGGCAACCACATAATCAACCAGCAACCCGGAAAATGTTTCCACCTGGACCCGGGGATCATCTTCAACCAGCCGGGTGATCATTTCGACCCGTTCATCAACGCTGAATAACCCTTTTTTATCTGAATTACAAGCGACGGCAATAATCAAGGTATCGAAAATTTCCAACCCCCGGTGGACAATATCGAGATGACCATTGGTGAATGGGTCGAAAGAACCGGGGTAGATGGCTATGTGTCGATTCATTTCACTCCTCAATAGATGATCTTCGGCAATACAAGTGAATCATTGTTGAAGCGTATTTGCGGCTTTCTAATAATTGCAAATCACCGTAATCGGCCAGATTTTCATCTGCGGCTGATTCGATACAGATTATTCCATCATCCCCCAGCAGTTGCAAGGAATCAATCTTTTCCAGGGCTTGCGGGATCAGCCCTTGATGGTAAGGCGGATCGAGGAGAATCAGATCGAAGGGGGCATCTGCCGCCAGGTGAGGCAGGGCGGCCAGCGCATCGCTGCGGACCAGTCTTGCGCAGGCCTCGAACTTACAGCGTTTAATGTTGTCGGCAATCACCCTGACGGCTTGGGCGCTTGAGTCAACCAGGATCGCTGTTTCGGCACCGCGGCTCAAAGCCTCCAATGCTTGTGCGCCGCTGCCGGCAAATAATTCCAGAACTTTCAAGCCGCTAAAAGAGCCGAGCCGACTCTGCAATTTGCTGAACAAGGCTTCTCGCACCCGGTCTGGTGTCGGGCGGATATCGGCTCCGGAAAATTCGGCCAATTTACGACCGCGTGCTGTCCCGCTGATGATGCGCATGCTATGCTTACCTTCGTTGATTTGTGAAATGGTCTGCACAATGTGCCGGACCCGGCGACGAAGTTCAAGTTATTCCGTAGTGAGGACCGTATGGAACCGCTCTGGACCAATATTGACCAATCCCAAGGTCTGGGCTTTTTTTTTCAGCATGTTCACTCTGGTCGTCGATACCAACTTTCCATTTTGGGCCAAGGTTTTTTTGACCCTTGCCATGTTTTCAATCTCTTTCGGTTGGTATGCCGCCATTGCCCTGTTGGTCTCCGATCATAGAGTGCAAGGGCCTTTCTTCAGATTTCAGCCGCTGGTTAAGTCGGTTCTGGGCTCTGTCCTGGTGCTCTTTGGCGGCAGGTTGTTGCTCAAGACCTGAGTCCTTGTGACATTTTCTGTCTCTATCCTGGGGTATGGTTGATAGTGCAATGAAGAAAAGGGGAGAAATATGAGACAGAACGGACTGGCCGATTTCGCGGCCCACAGCGAGCAGAGTCGTGGTCGTGCCCACGAAGAGCCCTTCAAGGATAACCGGCTTACCTATGAGCGGGATCGCGATCGGATTATCCATTGTGCTGCCTTTCGGCGGTTGGAATATAAAACCCAGGTTTTCGTCAATCATGAAGGTGATTATTACCGTACTCGGCTGACCCATTCGCTGGAAGTCGCTCAGATTGCCCGTGGAATCGCCCGGAATCTGAGGTTAAATGAAGATCTGGTGGAAGCGCTGGCGCTTTCCCACGATCTTGGACATACCCCCTTCGGTCACACCGGTGAAGAGGTTCTCAATCGGTTGATGAAGGAGCATGGTGGGTTCGAACATAATCGCCAATCGCTGCGGATTGTCGAACTGCTTGAACAGCGTTATCCCGATTTCGATGGCCTGAACCTCAGCTGGGAAACCCGCGAGGGAATCATCAAACATTCTTCCGACTACGATTGCGCCGGAAGCGAGGCGCTGTTTGCCTATGAGCCGAAGCTACGGCCGACCCTGGAAGCGCAGTTGATCGATCTGGCCGATGAAATTGCCTATAACAATCATGATATCGATGATGGCCTCAAAGCGGGCTATATCAGGCTGCAAGATCTCGCAGAGGTCGAACTATGGCAGCAGACCTGGTTAATGGTCGGGGAAAAGTTCCCTGGTCTTGATGAACGTCGCCAGGTGCTGCAGACCATCAGTTATCTGATCAGTGAACTGATCCGTGACCTGGTCACGACAACAGCAAATAGGCTGGAAACTCTTAATATTCAAACCACCGAAGATGTCCGGCGGCAGCCGCTGAACCTGGTCAGTTTCAGCCCGCAGATGCAGCAGCTGAATCGTCAATTGAAAAAATTTCTCTACCAGAAATTGTATAAGCACTATAAGGTCGAACGGATGCGCGTCAAGGCAGAACGATTTCTGACTCTGTTGTTTGAAAATTACAGCAACCATCCCTCGCTGCTGCCGGAAAAATATCAGCAGCGATTTGACAAGTATGGTACCGAGCGGGTGATTTGCGATTATATCGCCAGCATGACCGACCGCTATGCCCAGGATGAATACAAGCGGCTTTATGAGCCGTTTGAGCGGGCTTGAACGTTAACCTCCGCTGCATAGTCAGGACTCGTTCTCCCTGGCAAAACGGCGGAGTGTCTCAGTCATTTCTATTAGCCGTTTATCGACCCTGTCGTTGACAGTGTTTTGGGGCCAGCACCCGTCTTCCTGAAGTTCTCCTGCCGAGACCCCGGTGAGGATTTCAATCCCCTGATCGACATGTTCGACAGTCCAAACGTGAAATTTCTTTTGTTCAACTGCTGCAATCACTTCCGGTTTCAGCATCAGGTTATTTCGATTGCCCTGAGGAATGATCACTCCCTGTTCACCGGTCAGCCCCCTGGCTTTGCACAGGGTATAAAATCCCTCGATTTTTTCATTGACGCCACCGATCGGTTGGACCTGACCATGCTGGTTGACCGAGCCGGTTACGGCGATCCCCTGCTTGATCGGGAGACCGGAAAGACTGGAGAGCAATCCGTACAGTTCCGTCGTCGAGGCGCTGTCGCCGTCAACCATGCCGTAAGATTGTTCAAAACAGATGGTTGCGGAAAAAGCCAAGGGTTTATCTTGAGCAAACCGCTCACCGAAAAAACCAGTCAGGATCATCATGCCTTTATCATGCAGCGGGCCGGAGAGTTTGACTTCCCGCTCGATATTAACCACCCCCTCCTTGCCGAGAAAGGTCCGCACGCTGACCCGTGAGGGCTTGCCGAAACTGTAATCTCCCAGCTGGTAAACCGAGAGACCATTGATCTGGCCGATGACCATACTGTCGGTGTCGACCAGAATAGTGCCATCTTCAATATATTCCTGAATCCGCTCTTCAAGTTTGTTCGATCGATAGGTCCGGGATTCTATTGCCAGATTGACATGCTGGCCGAGCACCGTTTGTTTACTGTCCTGGCCTGCGTAGTAGGAAGCTTCACGAATCAGATCGGTAATGTCGGCAAAGCAGGAAGACAGCCGTCTCTGGTCTTCGATCAGGCGTGCTGAGTACTCCACTGTTCGGGCCACTGCTGTGGGGTCAAAGTGCCACAAATTTTCTTCGCTGCATTTGCTACCGATAAAAAGAGCATATTGCTGCACGTTTTCCACGGTGTTTTTCATCATCTGGTCAAAATCGACCTTAACCTTGAAAAATTTACGAAAATCGGGATCGAGAGCAAATAACAAAGAATAAAACTCTGGGGTGCCGATGAGGATAATCTTGCAATCGAGGGGGATCGGCTGGGGTTTCAGGGTCAAGGTTGCGATCAGGCGGAACTGTTCGGCCATATCCTCGATTTTCACCTCTTTATTTCGGATACAGCGCTTCAAAGCTTCATAGGAGAAGAGATTGAGCAGCACTTGGCGGCAATCAAGAATCAGGTAGCCGCCGTTGGCCAGATGCAGAGCCCCGGGTTTGATCATCTGAAAGTGGGTCATGGCGCTGCCCATCTGGATGATATGTTCGATTCTGCCGAACAGGTTGAAATAGGTTGGGTTGGCTTCATAGATGACCGGGGCTCCCGTCAACTTGCTGTTATCAATCAGCAGGTTGACAAGATAGCGGTCAAAAGAGGGCCCTTCAGTTTTGTTCTTGATTCCGGGCAGGATATATTCATTCTCTTTTTGCGGGCGAAAGTCTTCAATTTTATTGATGATATCCCTCTTGCAATTGCTGAAATGTTCCAGGATTCGTGTTTCATCCTGATACTTTTCTTCCAGCCCGGCGAACAGGTGGCCCATGGCGAAATGAATGATTTTTTTCTCCATTTCAGTGATTTTTTCGCGCATCTCCTCTTCGAGTTTGTGGATCTGCTGCATGACTTCACTAATCTGCAGCTGTAGTTGCCCCCCTTTTTCCTCCAATTGACGTTGCTCGCGTTTCGATAAGTTTTCAAACTCTTCCTGAGAGAGCGGTTCGCCGTCTTTTATCGGCGCCATGATGATGCCGCTGGGGGTTTGTTTTAAAAAGAAGTCAACCTTTTTAGCTTCCTGTTCTAATTCCTGGAAGAGTTTCCTTTGCGCGTCTTTGTATTTGCTGCTGATGATGTTTTTCTGTTTTTCGTATTCTTTTCCAGCAAAGACCTTTGGGATGTTTTCCGCCAATCGTTCAATTAAATGGTCAACATCCTTTTTGAATTCTTGACCCTTTCCTGCTGGCAGACGGATATACTGTGGGCTGATGTCGTCCTCAAAATCATGGACGTAGCACCAATCGTCTGGGATCGGTTGCTCTTTGGCCAGTTTGGTCAGGATTGTTTTGATGGTCGAAGAACGACCGCTGCCAGGTTGCCCGAGAATAAACAGGTTGAATCCCGAGTCTTTGATTCCCAGTCCGAAGTCGATTGCGGTCAGCGCTCTGTCCTGACCGATCGTATCCTCAAGGGGGGGCAATTCGATAGTGGTTTTGAATTCGAACTGGTTAGGGTCACAATGCCAGCAGACCGCATTGGAGCTGAGTCTCAGTTCGTCCACAGTTCTCTCCTTTCAAAAGGAGGGGAGGGAGGTCCGGCCAAATAGTCTCGGACGCCTTGATAAAGCGATCAGTAAAACTGCAAATACTTGTAGATTCTCATATAATGAAAAGATATCTCATTGTGTCCAAAGGTAAATCATTGCGAGAAAAATAATCGTGAAATGGATGCCATACCCTTTTTTGCAGGAAAAGCATGAAACAAAATCAAACGATTTATATGACCCTGGGCTGTGCCGAACGCTTTAAAGCCGAATTGAAAGATCTACTTTACAAGCAGCGTCCGGAGATGGTCGAAACCGTTGCCTGGGCAGCCTCAAACGGTGATCGCTCAGAAAACGCTGACTATCATTACGGTAAACGCCGCCTGCGGCAGATCGATGGGCGGATCCGCTTTATCCAGAAGCGTCTGGAAGCCGCCCAAGTTATCGATCCCCTCGCGCAGCAAAAACTCGCAGGAGATCGGGTGCTGTTCGGCTGTACGGTCAGGGTCGAAAATGAAGCGGGCGACGAGAAAATATTCAGCATTGTCGGTGTGGACGAAATTGACCTGCCGAAAGGCCATATCAGCTGGGTTTCGCCGATCGGTAAAGCATTGCTCGGCAACCGCGAAGGGGATCTGGTGAGTTTTCAAACCCCGGGCGGGGTGGAAGAGCTTGAGATTGTTCAGGTGGAGTATAAAGCCCTGAAATAGCGGTATCACTTATATTAAAAAGGGGTGGCTATGAATGAACATGAAAAAATAAACTATGTTGAGTTTCCGGCAAAAGACATCGCTGCGACCAAAAGATTTTTCAGCAAAGTTTTCGGCTGGTCGTTTGTCGATTATGGCCCGGAATATGCCGCATTTTCCAATCAAGGAATTGATGGAGGTTTTTTCAAATCTGACCTATTTGTGACCACCGATACCGGCAGTGCCTTGATTGTGTTCTACAGCCAAGCGTTGGAGCAAACCCAGGCCAAGATCGAAGCGGCTGGCGGTTCAATCATTAAGTCGATTTTCGCATTCCCTGGTGGCCGCCGATTTCATTTCACGGATCCGAACGGCAACGAATATGCGGCCTGGTCAGATGGCAAGCAATAGGGGTGTGAAAACCGAGCGCACCCCTGCTGCTTTGATTTAACTTTTGTTTAGCTGCAACTATCTGGATTCCAGGTACAACTCAGGGATGTATCAACCGCACCGTTGCCATCCGAGTCCACATCAATTGTATATGCATTGTTGTTGTTAAAGTTGATAGTGCCTGTTGTCTGGCCACCACCCGGACCATTCGCTCCCGTAATGATGACCGTCCCACTTTGCGGGTAATCATCGTAGTAATTGATTTGTATTGCTGTCGTTGTGGTTATGTTGACGTAGCCATACTCCGGGTGATAGGCGCGACCGGAAATGCTGACAGTTGTCGGGCTAGTTGATTCATTGAATGTGATCAGATAATTTTCCAGCTTATAGGTCGTGCCTGAGTTGCTGCTGTAGACCAAATTTAATGTTGACCGATAGTTATTTACCCCGGTCGATTCGATAACGACAGTACCCGAAAGCACTTCGCTGCTAGAGCCGGTGGTAGATGTCAGTTTGTTAAAATTTAAGGTTAATTTCGCAAAGTCTTGGAAGTTAGGATCCACCTCACCGGAGACAGTGACCGGACCGGTGATTGTTACCCCATTGCATTCGTCAAAGCCATTAAATGTCATACTGCCGTTGAACTGGCCGGAAACGTCATCTCTACTTAAACTGAAAGCAACTGACCCGCCGCAAGTTCCAGAAAGACTGTCGGTTTCTGTCTGAGTCGCTTTGCTCGAATTGACCTGAGCTAGGTTTTCTAGCAAATTGGGGTCCACTTCCTGGACAACTGCGGTCAATGTCCTGGTAAATCCGACCAGATATGGGTTTTCCCCGTTGCCTGTATCGTTAACAGGAGCAGCACTCAATGCCAAGGTGGTGGCGGTATCGGTTCCGTTAATTGCTGTATCAGCTAAGGTCGAAGCATTGTTGCTAGTCACCGTGGCTGCTGTGGTCAGGCCGGGATAGGTGAGGTCAGTAGCAGCTTTTTCACCACCGCCGCCGCCACCCCCTCCACAGCCAGTAACAGCGATTGAAGAAATACATAAACCGAGCATCAATAGAAAAAACTGCCGCATAAACTACCTCCCTAAAGAAAGACACTGATTAACCCGCAGGCCTTGATAAACAAAAATAGCTGACTATCCGTATTTCGGAAAATCAGCCATAGAAACACTTCCTAGCGAAGGTGTAGACATGCCCCCCTCCAAATCGACAACAGAAACTTACAGCAAGGTTAAGTTTTTCGTCAACAGAAAGTGAAAGCTTATATCCTGAATCAGTGGATATAAGGTGGATGAAGAGTGCAAGTGCTTGGATTGAATGAGTGATTCAAAAATCTGAGCTGCTCCCAAAGGTTCAGCGGTGATTTTTGGAGTGCTCAGGCAATTCAATGGCTTGCGCTATTCGCCGCCTGATATTCACTGATTCAGGTATATGCCAGGGATGGTTAGAATTCTATCTGTAATGGAGACTCCGGGGCCTCCCATATTCCTTTGAGCCGGTTGAAGTCCCCTTCAAACAGCAGGTAACTGTATTTGCCATAATGGGGGATTTTGCGTGCCACGCTAGCCGCCTGGGCTGCGTCGCGCGATAGAAACCAGGCGGCATGATGCTGTTGTGCAAACGGATTGCGGGTGACGACAAAAGCTGAATGCGTAGCCAGAGACGCCTGCTGCTCGGGGAAATTCACCTGATCATCATCACTCGATGCAATTATTCCTTCTGGCAACAGATTCTCTGCCGAGCCGAAGATCAGCAAATCGTTGGCGGCCAGTTCAGCTTGTGTCACCTCTGACAGTGGGCGGATTTTAAGACCGGATTTCCGCAGCGCTCCCAATAGCTTCTGCTGGGCTTGTTGATCGGGTACGTTGTCTTCTGCCTGCAGCATCAGCAACTGTTCGCTGCCGCGTATTGAATTGATGGTTGAAGGAATCTCCTGCGGCGCGAGCACCCGGAACAGATCGGCCTGCGGATCTGCCGACAGACTGAGCGGCCTGTCGGCGACGTGGAATTCGACCCCCTGAACGGCGGCGGTCGATTCGGCCAGCGCGGTAAAGGGTGTTTGCTCGGTGGTCAGTTCGAGCTTGACGGAGAGTTGGTAAATAGGCGGTTGCTGAACCAGTTTGCCGCTGACTTGCCAGCCCTCGGTGGTCTTTTTAAGTTCGACATTTTCCAGCGCCAGTTTCGGTCCAGCGGTGCGGGATAACCACTGCTGGAAAAAACCATCCAGGTTCTGTTTGCTGAGAGCTGAAAAGACCTCGGCAAAATCATCCCATCCTACACTGGTAAACATCCGTTCTTGAGCAATCTGTCGTAAACCGTTCCAGAAAATCTCTTCTCCAACCTGCTGACGTAACATGTGAAAGACCATGGCGACCTTGCCGTACCCGATCGCCTGGCTGGCTTTATCGTCGCGGGAACGGAAACCGTTGATCGGAAAGCTGTTATTCGCGCTGACCAGGCTGGCGTAATCGCGCAGGATCTTCAAGCGATAATCGAGGGCTTCAGCAGCAGAGCTGCGCTCCTGGTAGAGATAGTCGGCCAGATAGGTGGTCAGTCCCTCGGACCAGTTGCCTTGGGAATAGTCGACCTGTACGCCGGTACCCCACCAGGAATGGGCCATTTCGTGACCGAGACTGGTTTTGACGATAAAGGGCAGTTTGATCACGCTACTACCGAGCAGGGTCCAGGATGGCAACCCATAGCCGGTGGGGAAGAAGTTTTCGACAATGGCAAATTTGTGAAATGGATAGGGTCCGAACAGCTTTTCGTAAAGCTGCAGATAGCTGCGCGCCTCTTTCAAATAGGTTGCCGCAAGCTCGGCGGTTTCAGGGTAAAAATAAGCATAGATGGGTACCTTGCCGTTGGTATCTTCGAAAATCTGATAACTCCCGGCCGACAGGGTGAGGCCGTAAAGGGGATAATCGACATGCCAAATTGAACGATTGCGCTCCTTTGTGCTGCTCTGCTCAAGCCGTTCGCCGGAAGTGATCGCCGCAATTCCTGCCGGGGTGTCGATGGTGACCCGGTAGGTAATTTCAGGGGCATCCACCAAGCGCGGGTGCCAGTTAACGCCACCAGAGAGATAGCTGCCTTGCGGGGAGATACTTGCGGAAACCCCATAGCTGGGATCCTCGTTGTGATCTGGTGATTTGGCAACAGCATCATTGAATTGGGCCTGGTAGCTGATGATAACCGGGGCGGAATCTAATATTGTAAATTGCAAAACCCCCTGGCGAAATTTGTAATTGAGGGGTTTGTTTGCCTGTTGGATCGCCAAAATTTCACAACGATCGGAGAGCAGCAGGGAGACCTTTTTCTCAGGCACAGAACCAAAGTCGATTTGCGCCTGGGCAGCCAGACGCCGCTCTTCAGGGAAAAGGCTGACATTAAGCTGATAGTCGACGGTGGCCAGAGCTGCAGCAGGCAAAAAAATGAGCCAAGCAAGCAGAAGGGTGGTTCGCATAGGATGGCGCTCCTGTATTGAAAAGAGGCTGATACGCTGA
>CAMYNC010000079.1:16854-21222 GCA_947259685.1 uncultured Desulfuromonadales bacterium
TTAAACTTTAGCCTAATCGGATTGACGTCTCACGTTGGGGAGTGTTGCTATGGATCAAACTCAAGATCATTTGGAGTTGGCAGCCAGGCTTGTCGCTCGGGCTAAGCGGCTGCTTGCCTTTACCGGCGCCGGCATTTCTACAGAATCGGGGCTGGCCGACTTCCGCTCCCCCGGCGGGCTTTGGGATCGCTACCGGATAGTAACTTATCCCGAATTTCTGCAGAGTCATGAAGCGCGTGTCGAGTACTGGTCGATGCGCCGGGAGTTGATTCCGGGCTTGCTGGCAGCCGAGCCGAATCCAGCTCATACCGCACTTGTTGAGTTGGAGGCGATGGGCAAGCTGATGGCCGTTGTCACGCAGAATATCGATGGTCTGCATCAGGACGCCGGCAGCAGCAATGTCATCGAGTTGCATGGGACCAATCGCACCGCGGCCTGTTTAAGTTGCGGCAAACAGTGGCAGATTGAAGCTATTCAACTACGACTTGAAGGAGGAGACCTGGATCCTCACTGCGAGGTCTGCGATGGCCTGATAAAACCGGAGACAGTCTCTTTCGGCCAGAGTATGCCTGTCGCTGCCATGGACGCAGCCTTTGAACTGGCCGAGAATTGCGATCTGCTATTGATGATCGGTTCATCGCTGGAGGTTCAGCCGGCGGCGACACTTCCTTTGGCCGTTTATCAGGCTGGCGGCAAGCTGATTTTCATCAACCGCACTGCAACGGCTTATGACGAACTGGCGGAGGTCGTGGTGCGCGAGAGCGCTGGAGACTTTATGTTTCGTTTGCTGGATGAGTGTGGGAGTTAGAGGGTTGGTTGCTGGTGGCCCATTTCTGCATCGCCCAGAGTTCCCCGTAGGTCAGGTTGGGACGTAAAATCTGCAATGCCTGCTGGCGATAGCTTTCCATTTCGGGATAGAGTCGGCAGATTCCGCTGACTTCCTGCTGGGCGAATTCATCTTCGACGATCGATTTTAATTCTTCTAAACCAACCATGACCTGCTTGATTTTTCGACCGAGAAAAGCCCCGACCACGACGATCGAGCCAGCCGCAAAGCCGGCTACAATGCTGCCGATGGGAGTTTCTACCATGACTCTTGAGAGGATAAAACCGGTTGCAGCTGCAGAGCCGATGGCAATGGCGGTAATGGCAATACGATCAGAGGTCTGCAGTATCCTGCGGGTGACCGCAGCAAGGACCACAGCGATGACTGTCGCCAGGGCCACGGCAACCAGCAGGCCATATCCGGAGAGGAGATCGGTAAGATAGAGCGCTGTCAATCGTTAGCGTCCGGGTCGATCAGTTCGGAATAATCTTCTTCCGGGTAAAATTCAAAACCAGCGAAGGATTTTTTCCGAACTCTCTGCAATTTATTGAGACCAATGATATCCAGGATACGAACACGCGAAGATTCCGCATTCTCAATGATTCTAAAATCGCTTTCGTTCAGCTCCTGATGGACGCGGATAATGGCGATTTTTCTGGCGCTGTCCATATCATTGGCATCAATGATTCGCTGGGCTCGAAAACCGAATTTTTTATGCTCCCCGTCGCAGTTGACCAGAAAGTTTTCGCCCTGGATCTGTACCTTGAAACGATTCATGCTCATCCTTCTGGTCAAGGCAGCTTGATTTTTGCTTCTTCACTGGCACGGAACAGCAGAATGCTTTTACCCAGAATTTGCGCAATCGCCGAGTTAGTTGCCTTGGCCAGTTCGTCAGCGACGTCTTTTCGATCCGACAGGCACCCCTCTTGCAGCTTGACTTTGATGAGCTCATGAACCGCAAGCGCCTCATCGGTGGCGGAGAGCACAGCAGCATTGATTTCTTCTTTGCCAATCATTACCACCGGTTTCAGATGGTGGCCGAGTCCGCGCAAAAAGCGGACCTGTTTTCCTGTCAGTTTCATTCATTGTCCTTTAACAATGGCTGGCGAATCGCCCGCGGGGCCAAATCAACAGCCGATATTCTTACAAATAACTCCCGCCCAGCCAGTAAAGCAACATGCCGACCAGGACGGTGCCGCCGAGACTACGGGTTTTCAGCGCAAAGATCAATGTTGGAATTGCGACCAGCAGTTCAAGTTTACCAAATTCCAGCTGCCTGGTTGCACGGTCGGTCATCAGGGAGGGGGCGAGTAAGGCACTGAGGATTGCGACCGGGATCAGGCTGAGCCAATCGATCAGCCATTGCGGCAACTGTTTGTGAGCGAGGTAGAGCAAGGGGAGGGTGCGGGGAAGGTAGGTCACTAAACCCATGCCACCGAAAAGGAACAGGTAATCGACAAAACTCATTTACCCCTCCGGTAATATTGTTGCAGCAAATAGCCGAGAGTTGCGCCACTGATTGAAGCCCCAACGATATAAGAATCGCCTGGAATCAGCAGGTACCAGCCGACCGAAATAGCAGCGGCCAATAACCCGGTGAAAACGTAAATTCTTCCTTGCAGCTGAAACACCAGCAGGCAGATGAACATGCCGGTTAGAGCGTAATCAATACCGAAGGCCCCCTGGGGGACAAACTGACCGAGCAGCGTTCCGGCGATAGTGGCCAGAATCCATACCGCGTTAGCCAGCTGATTGACCGTCAATGCTCGCCAGCGATCCCAGCCCCCCTCGCGAAAACGGGTCAGGTTGACGGCAAAACTTTCGTCGGTGATCCCGTAGGCATAGCCAGCCAGGAACTTACGATTAATACCGGAGAGGTAAACCGCCAGAGCCGAGCTCATCAATGTGTGCCGCAGATTGACGACAAGGGTGGTGAGGATGATGGCGGGGATTGATGCCCCTGCGGCAAGCATGGCCACACAGATAAATTGAGCACTGCCGGCAAAGACCAATATTGACATCATGGCCACCGCCCACCAGGGCAGCCCGGCTTGCTGGGCGAGGACTCCCAAAGCCAACCCGATGGGGAAGTAGCCAAGGCAGATCGGCCAGGCCGCCGCCGCTCCTTGGCGGAGTGGGGAGTTATTCGATTTAGGAGGCTTGATCATGGTTCTTAATATTTAAAAGAGAATTGAGCATGAAAACAATGCACCCTTGGAGAGCTAAAGGCGGATTGATTGTACCCTGAAGGCGGGCGATCCTGAGGATCGCCCCTGCAAATTATAAAACCTGTTTGAGAAAAGCCTTGGCGCGTTCTTCACGGGGTTCGGTGAAGAAGTGCTCCGGGGTACCTTCTTCCACCAGTTTGCCATGATCCATAAACAGCACCCGATCAGCAACCTCGCGGGCGAAGCCCATTTCATGGGTGACCACCACCATGGTCATCCCTTCGCGGGCCAACTGCTTCATAACCTCCAGCACCTCGCCGACCATCTCCGGGTCGAGGGCGCTGGTCGGTTCATCGAAGTCGGTTCGTCGAACAGCATCACCTTCGGGTCCATGGCCAGCGCCCGGGCAATGGCGACCCGCTGTTGCTGGCCGCCGGACAGGTGGCCGGGGTAGTTACTTTCTTTTTCGGCGATACCGACCTTGATGAGCAATTGCCGGGCATTTTCTTCCGCCTCCTGGCGCTTGCGCTTGCGCACCACCTGTTGAGCCAGAATGATATTCTCCAGCACCGTTTTGTGGGGGAACAGGTTGAACTGCTGAAAGACCATGCCGACTTCGCGACGCACTTTGTTCAGATCGGTTTTTTTGTCAGCCAGGTCGACACCGTCGACCATGATGTGCCCGGAGGTGAAGGTTTCCAGGCCGTTCAGACAGCGTAGGAAGGTCGATTTTCCGGACCCGGAGGGACCGATAATTACCACCACTTCGCCCGATTTAATATGCGCCGAAATGCCATCGACAGCATGGACTGTCTGGCCGCGTCCGGAAAAGGTCTTTTTTAGATCAACTGTCTTAATCACTGACTGCGAGCCTCCGTTCAACCCAGGCGATCACCTGTGACAAAACCGATGTCAGCAGCAGGTAGAGCAGGGCGACAACAAACCAGATTTCAAAGGTGGCAAAGGTGCTGGTGATAACCTCGCGACCGCTCTTGGTCAAATCGGTAATCGCAATGACCGAGACCAGCGAAGAATCTTTGATCAGGCTGATGAACTGGCCGGCCAGGGGCGGCAGAGTCCGCTTGAAGGCCTGTGGCAGGATGATATGAATCATCGCCTGGGGCACGTTCATGCCGAGAGAGCGGGCGGCTTCCATCTGCCCTTTGGGGATCGACTGGATGCCAGCGCGAATGATTTCTGCGACGTAGGCTCCGGCAAAAATGGCCAGCGCGCTGATCCCGGCGACAATCCGACTGATATCGAGGACGGTGCCGAGGAAAAAGTAGAAGATGAATATCTGTACCAGCAATGGGGTGCCACGGATCACCTCGATATACAGAACCGACAGCTGTTTCAGGGTGAGGTTGTTGGACA
>CAMYNC010000080.1:0-16623 GCA_947259685.1 uncultured Desulfuromonadales bacterium
TGAGGCATGGGCGGCAAAGTCGGCATATTTTAGACGCACCCCGTAGGAGGCGCCCTTTGAAGTAACATCACCATCTGCACCGTCCTCAGATTTCTGGTAGAGGAGACTGGTCCAGGCGGTAATATTGCCCTCTTCAAAATTGTAACCGTAGAGGACTTCCCCTTCAAAACGCGGCAGCTTTTCTTCACCGCCAGCCCCTGAGGTTCTGGATGGATCGACCAGGGCAACTGCCAGCTTGAAGCCAGCCATCTCCGGCGAGCGGTAGGTGATCTGTGAGGTCGGGAAGGGATAGAGATAACCGGAACCGATGTTGCCGAAAGAGACCCCGTTGCCATCAATCAGGCCGAGGGTATCGCTGACGTTACCGTAACCGCGCAGAATTTCATCGTTAAAGATATTGGCGCGGCCAAACAGGGTGAAATCTTTACCGATCAGTACCTGCCCCCAATCAGCATCGACAGTGCCGTAGAATTGACGCGTATCGATGCCTGACTCGGTCAGGTTGTTGTCGCTGTCGTTGATGCTGACCCAGAATGAAGACCGGCCGCCAAGCTTCAGGTTGTCGACCTGTCTGTTGAAATTAAAACCGATCCAGTTTGGCAAAAAGCCCATTTTAACCCGTGCCTGATCACGATCATTCCCGGAAATGTCGTTGTCGGTACTGCTGTAGACTAAAAATGTATTAAATGACCCCTCAACGCTGAATGTGTTCTCATTCTTCTCGAAGATGGTGATGCTGGCAGAGGCTGGGACTGCAATAGCCAGCGCGACAAAACATAGAAGTAAAGTCCTCGATAGATTCATGGTTTTCATAGATTTCTTCTTTCTCCATTATAACTGCCAGGGGCGTTCCCTCTGACAGCAGGCAACAAGATTAGAATGTCCGCTTTCCCTCAAAAGTCCACCTTAAGTGCTGCGCCCCACCGGCACAGCCGGCCTCAACCAGCGTTCAAAGCCATGCTGCTGGCTAAAAGGAGAGAGGAAGCCCTTATTGTGTACAATTCGATCTGCGCTCTAGAACGGGAGTCTTCCAAATCCCATCAGGCCGATCGCAGGTACGAACAGACAGGTGAAACTCAGGACCAGAAACATATAAGCAGCCAGTTTGGCGCTCAGCTTGCCGTAAGTCACACCAACAACGGTTAAGCAGATCACGACGAAGGTGACGTTCATGAAGCCCAGATAAGGGGTGACGCCGATAATTGTCTCACCGTCAGGCTTGACTCCGCCGCCGGTGAAAAAGAGATAGGCGTACATGGCACAGACAATGGCAACCACCAAGGCTCCATTACCGACGGTGCGCATATCTTCAAGTCCGACCCAGAGGGCATGTGCTGTCTGTAGATAAAGGACGCCAAACACGAACAGTAATCCGGCGGTGAAGGGATCGGCAAAAATAGCTGCCTGAAGAATTGCGCCGATGACAACGAGGATCCCGACAACAGCAGTCACAAAACCTGTGCTTTTGGCCTCACCGTGGCCGAGGAAAAACATGCCGACCGGAACCCACATCATGCAAATCAATAAAAGTAGAGCTAACGTCATTGTTATTCTCCATTTTTCACCCGTCGGTTTAAACCGCGGGAAGATAAATTACTCCGATGTCGTCGGGTCGATTATTGTCTTAACCTCAGCAACACTGTTTGCCGGAAATCCACCTTGCTGAGCGTGCGTTTTAACCATCTCTTGATTGGGAGCAATGTAGACGCAGTAAATCTTATCTGCAGTGACATAGCTCTCAACCCACTGGATTTGCGGTCCCATCTCCTGGAGAACGCCGCAGGATTTTTGGGAGATCGATTGCAATTCTGCTGCGGAGAGGTTTCCTGCCTGAGGGATTTCTCTTTCAATGATAAACTTCGGCATGCCTGCCTCCTTTCGTGGCTGATCTTCATTTATTGCGGTACTTTGAGAACTTAAGAATGAACCGAACCTTGTTGAGCCCTGCTTGGTGACGGTAGGCAGGCAGTGCAATGGGGGTGCCAAGCTGTAGAACGACGTTATTCTTGTTGGCTCTGGGCTTTTCTTGTTCCTATGAGGGTGAAGGGTGTAGAGAAAAGGGATAGTCGCCCCACTTCGATGAAGCGGAAATGGAGATTTGTTGAAAACCGACGAATGTTACTCGGTGTTCTGCCCAATAGATTTTTAACTTGCTAGAGTTACGTGGTTATTTTTATTTGAAATATAATTCTGTTGAAGCTGGCAGGGCGGATTTATCGCTTGGCCGGGGTTGGGTTGTTGTGAGGGTGAGGGAAGATTCCACAACGTGGAGATTTTCCCTAGTGAGTCGCCGGCAAAAGCAGCTTTGAGTTTGAATTTCAGCAAAACGATGTTATTTTCGGTATGGGAATTGCTAAGTATTACCATGAGTTATTTTGAAAAATTAAGTCTGATCGATTCATCATTTCAGCCACACTGATGATTCTTTTGGGCGGAGGATTGAAAATGGGAATGGGTGGTCCGAATCAACACTGCAAGTTTGAGGTTCCGGAAATTATTTTCGGGCGGGGACTGCTCAATCAGGTTGGCTCCTGTGCCAAGCGGCTTGGGGGGAAAAAGGTTTTTCTGGTCAGTGATGAAGGGCTGTTTCGGGCAGGCTGGGTTGATCGAGTGATGAAAAGTCTGCTCGATGCAGGTTTGGCCTTTGTCTTTTACGATCAAATCACCCCAAACCCAAAAGACCACGAAATCGATGCTGGCTACCGTGAGTATATCGTTCAAGGCGCGGATGTGATTGTCGGGCTCGGCGGTGGCAGTGCCATGGATGCGGCGAAAGGCATCGCCATTCTCGGCTCTAATGGTGGCCGGATTCAGGAATATCGAGGCACTGATCAGATCCATCGTCCTTTACCGCCGCTGGTCCTTTGCCCTACCACGTGTGGAACCGGTTCAGATGTCTCCCAATTTGCGGTTATTAATGATACCGCCGAAAAATGCAAATTCACCATCATGAGTCGCTGCATTGCTCCTGATATCAGTCTCACCGATCCGGACACCCTGGAAACCCTGCCAGATGAATATCTCGGCAGTACCGCTGTGGATGCACTCTCTCATGCCGTCGAGGCCTATTTTTCGGTGGCCGCCTCGTCATTGACAGATGTCAACGCCCTGCAGGCTTTGAATCTCCTGTCCAAGAGTTATATAAACGCAGTCAAGGAACGACGTAGTGAGGATATGGACGATTTATCCCGTGCCAGCCTACATGCCGGAATGGCCTTCTCCAACGCTCTGTTGGGGATCGGTCATGCCTTGGCACACCCGATCGGCGGGCTGTATGACGCCAATCATGGTAATGTCAACGCGGTCCTCTTACCGGAGGTGCTGCGTTACGATTTCCCGGTGGTCGAACAAAAACTGGCCGGCTTTGCTCAGGCTCTGGGGCTTAAGTCGGGTGAGAATATAAAGCACACCGAAGAAATGGCTCTGGAGACGATTGACAAACTGCTCGAGGGCGGCGATTCGCCGCGGGGGCTTAGAGAATTAGGGGTTCGCGAAGTTGATCTGCCTGGCCTTGCTGCCCGAGCCCTGAAGGATGTCTGTCTGCTCACTTCGCCACGGCAGACCGACGAAGAGGATTTACTCGGCATCTTAAAGAGATCCTACTGATGAAAGAAATCAAGCCCACGCATGTGGATGAACATTTCCTCGATAGCCTGCTCGGGATTGAAAGTTCCAAAATCGGCTATTACGCCGAAGTCAAACAGAAAATACAAGAGCTGGAAGCGGCGAACCTTGGCCTGAGAACCAAAAAAACTGAACTCCAGGCGGTTTTCGATGCCATCAGCGATGGTGTGGTTATTTACGATCGTAAAGGGCTGGTGCAGCACCGCAATCATGTCTGTCCCAGGCTGTTTCCCAAGGAAACCCTGATCGGCATGAGTTGCCGGGCCCTGCTCCATCCTGAGCAGAATCTGGCGCCGACCAGTTGCCTGGTGGAAAAAGCGCTACGCGGGGAGAGTTCCCAGCTGTCTTTTTCGACCTCGCAAAACCCAGTGGGGCGACACCTGTTTTATGATCTGATCGCCACACCGATTCAAGATCCGGCCGGCGGTCACCGGGCGCTGGTGTTTATCCGTGATGTCTCCGAGCGCCGCAGTCGCGAACTGCAGCTGCTGCAGGCAGAGAAGATGTCGAGTATCGGGGTGTTGGCAGCCGGGGTCGCTCATGAAATCAATAATCCGATGACCTCGGTGGCCGGTTATGCCGAAGCTTTGCAGCGCCGCTTCCGGGAAGATTCGTCGCTGGCCGGCGATCAACGGTTGCTCGATTTCCCCAAGTACCTGGAGATCATTGTCCGCGAGGTTTATCGCTGCAAGGGCATCATCGATAGCCTGTTAAGTTTCAGTCGTAAATCGGACGGTGAATTCGGCAGTGTCGATCTCAATGCGGTTATTGGCGAAGTTCTTGACCTGGTGCGTCACAAGGGACGGGATAAGCAGATTCTTTTGCGGGAGGATTTGGCCACCAGCTTGCCGGTTATCCAGGGCGATGCCAGTGCTTTGCGGCAGGTGTTCCTGAACCTGATCCTTAATGCCGTACAGGCGATTGAGGAGTCGGGTACCGTGACCATCGAAACCAAGGCGGGGGAAGCAAAAGTTATTGCCAAAATTAGCGACACCGGTACCGGTATCGCTCCGGACATGCTGGATCAGATCTGGAATCCGTTTTTCACCACCAAGGTCGTTGGTAAAGGGCAGGGGCTCGGCCTGGCTGTGACCTATGATATCCTGGAAAAGCACCAGGGGACCATTGATGTGCACAGTAGGGTCGGCGAGGGCACTGAATTTATTGTCAAACTCCCAGAGTGTCAGGATAGCTGATGGAAAAAAAAGCGAAGGTCCTCATTGTTGAAGACGAAGCACCCTTGCGGGATCTGCTTGAAGCCGAGTTGACCCGCAGCGGTTATCAGGTACAGGTGGCACAAAATGGGCGGGCTGGCTTGGAGCGCTATATTGAGGAGTGCTTCAGTGTGGTGCTGCTCGATGTTAAAATGCCGGAAATGGGTGGCGTCGAAGTGCTGGAGAGAATGCGTGAGCACTCGAATATTCCTGAAATCATCATGTTTACTGGGCATGGCGACATCGAAACCGCCGTCAGATGTATCAAGCTTGGAGCCTACGATTATCTGACCAAGCCGGTGAAACTGGATGAGTTGGAACTGGTCATCGACAAGGCGAACGAAAAAAACCGCCTGCGGCGGGAAAATATCAACCTGCGGATTGAAATCGAAAAGCTCGATAATCACCAAGTGGTTGGCCGCAGCGATCAGATTCGCCAGGTGCTGACCACCGTTAACCGCTGGGGGGCGACCGACGAGCACGTGCTGATTTACGGTGAAAGTGGTACCGGCAAGGAATTGGTCGCCAGGGCTGTGCATGACGCCAGCCCGCGCAAGGACAAGCCGTTTGTTACAGTAAACTGCGGCCGGCTCGATGTGCACACCGCGGAGAGTGAGTTATTCGGTCATATGCAGGGGGCCTTTACCAGCGCCAACAAGGCCCGGGCCGGACTGTTCGAATTGGCCGATAATGGGACTCTGTTCATGGACGAAGTTTCGGAGATGTCGCTTGATGTGCAGGTGAAATTGCTTCGCGTGCTTGAGACAGGCGTCTTTCGGCGGCTGGGGGGCAGCCGCGACATCAACGTGGATGTCCGTTTTGTCTTCGCCTCGAACAAAAAGTTGCATGAATGCGTTGACCGGGGTGATTTTCGTGAGGATTTCTACCACCGCATCAACCTGTTGCCGATCGTCCTGCCACCGCTGCGCGAACGTCCGCAGGACGTCCTGCCATTGGTGATGCACTTTTTAAGGGACAGCCCGAGCTTTCCCGGAACAACCTGGGAGATCACCGACGATGCCCTCGCTGCGCTCAATGCCTATCACTGGCCCGGGAACGTGCGCGAGCTGAAGAACACGATCCGGCGGGCCTGCATATTGGCCACCGAACCGCTGATCAGCGCTGACCTCCTCCCATTTTCGGCCCCCAAAATGCCGCTGCCCAAACCTGGTAACGGTAGTGCCACCGCAGATACCCTGCCACTTTGGATGATAGAGAAAGATCACATCAACAAGGTTCTCGCTGCTGTTGAGGGCAATAAGAGTCAGGCAGCAAAAATATTAGAGATCGACCGTAAAACCCTCTATACCAAACTGGAAAGGTACGAACTCGGCTGCTGATAAATATTTCCGATCACTGCGGCATCCTGAGGTGGACTGTAGCAAAAAGCGGCAGTGTGGGAAAACTCTACACTGCCGCTTTGAAATTTATGAGAGTCAACATACTATGCAAAAAGCTGAACTTATTAAATCCTATGCTCGTGAAAAGCTGGTCCTTCCTGAGCTGTTGACCCTTGCCATCACCGCTGAATGCAATCTTCAGTGTGCGCACTGCTGGGTCGACGCCAGTCCAGCCGCCTCGGCAGCCAGGGTGCCGAAAATGGAAACGCTGCGGTTGATAGAAGAATTTGCCACTTTGGGAGGGGCAGCCATCAGATTTACCGGAGGGGAGCCGCTGTTGCACCCCGACTGGCTTGAGCTGCTGCAGAAGGCTGGGAAATGCGATTTGCAGGTGTTGTTGCAGACCAACGGCATGTTGTTCGGTGCGCGCCCGTTGCAGGCCATGCAAAGACTTGAATTGGCAGATTTACAGATCCAAATCAGTTTTGATGGTTCTCGGGCTGCGACCCATGACCTGGTGCGGGGTGCTGGTGCCTTTGAGCAGACCTTGCTCGGTGTGCAGCGACTTATCGATTCTGGATTCGGCAAAAACCTGACGCTGTTTTTTACCGAAATGCGTCACAACCTGCACGAGCTCCCCGATTTGCTCGGTATGGCCGATCGACTCGGGATCGGTTCGGTCAGCAGTGGCTCGCTGGTGCTCTGCGGCCGGGCAGGGGAGGAGTTGGTGGAACCGCCAGAGCCGGAACAGTATCTGCCGCTGCTGCAGCGTTTTCATGAGGATGCTCAATTTCGCCAGCTCTATGAAAAGCTCGGCTGTATTGCGGCTTTTGAGTGGTGTGATTCCGAAACCTCTCGGCAGGGCTGCGATTTTGCCAGAACCCCCTACTTATCAGCCCAGGGTCAGCTCTATCCCTGTCTGCTTTGCCACGCTGAGGCCTATGCAGTAAGCGCTGTCTACTCCAAGGGACTTTCTGCCGCACTGCAGGAAGGATTGCCGCTTTGGAGTTCACTGCAAGTGATCAGTCGGCAGCGGAGCGAGACAATCCCCGAGTGCCAAGCCTGTGCCTTTCATCAAAGTTGCGCCGGTGGCTGCATGGGACGCGCCCATGGCAGTTTTGGCGATTTCCTGGTGGCTGAGGATCGTTGCCAGCAGAAAAAAACTGTGCTGCAATGGAAAAAAAATAACTGAAATTTTTTAAATTCTTTTATTTTATTGGTGCCTGCCGCACTCACCTTCCTTGTTTTTCGATGCAAAATTCCCCAGTGTAGACATTTTCCCTAGTCGCAGAATCCGGTTGTCCTGCCTTTTTTGTTAAGACTGTTTCTTTCCTCCCCAATTTCCCCTTTAGGAAAAAAGACAATTGCCGGAAAAATCGACCAAACATTGAATTTAGAACAATGTTTTTGCTTGGCACCGCGCTTGCTATAACAAATATCCAGATTGTTGATGAACCTTGGTGACACAGAGTTCAGCTAGATTATGGAGCTTTTTTGACCAGCTGCTAGAACGCGGTTATCAGGTGGTTAGCCACGCTCCTGAGTTAACAACAAATCGATTGAGACGTACTCAAGACCAACGAGGTGAACTGAGTACAAAACCCAAAGGAGGAACGAAGATGCCCCATTTTAAAGATGCAAAACGTCAGCTGTCCGGTGAAAGACAAGAGTATCCGATTAAAATGCAGCACGCTTACCCATCGGTCAATATCGGTTGGGGTGCCCATACTATGGTTGGCAACGATGCCAAGGCCCTGGGGATGTCCCGGGCGATGATCGTGACCACCGGCCTTAAAGGGACCGGGATTATCGAAACCATTCAGGGCGTTCTTAAGCATGCCGGTGTTGAGACCGAAGTTTTTGCCAAGGGCACTCCGAACCCCAAAGATTTCGAGGTTATGGAAGGCGCAAAGCTGCTGTCCGAAGGCAAGTTTGACGGCCTGATCAGTATCGGAGGCGGCAGTACTACCGACTGCTGTAAAGCGATCAAACTGGTACATGCCCATGACGGTCAGGATGTCCGTTCTTTTGAGGGCGCTTTCAAGGCCACCAAGCCGAACAAGATTCCGCATCTGGCGATCAACACCACCTCCGGGACCGGTTCCGAAATTTCCTGCTTCTCGATCATCAATCACACCGAGAAGATGTACAAAATGGCTTTGTTTGATCCGAACTGCACCCCGAGCAAAGCGATCAACGACCCCCTGCTCCATCAGTGCATGCCTGGCGACCTGGCTGCTTACACTGGCATGGATGCTCTGGCCCATGGGGTTGAAGCGATCGCCTCGCGGCTCTGTGTTCAGTCCGCTTACGGTCCGGGTCTTTGGGCGATTTCCGAGATTTTTGCTAACCTGCGCCAGTCGGCGAGCAACCGGAATAACGACAAGGCGGTTGAGCAGATGGTCTGGGCGGAAATGGCCGCTGCCTACAGCTTCAACAGCGCCGGTCTCGGCATCATTCACAGTATGGCCCACGCCATGGGCGGCCTCTACGATTCACCGCATGGCCTGTGCAACGCCATCGCCATGGTCGACGTCTGCCGTCTCAATCTGCCTTCCTGTCCGGAACGCTTCGCCATGATGGCCCGCGCTGCCGGAATCAATACCGATGGTATTTCCGACATGAAGGCTGGTGAGCAGTTCATCGACATGATTCAGGAATTAAAGGACGACCTTGGTATCACCACTAAGTTTGGCGACCTGGGTCTCCAGGACAAGGACCTCGATGGTCTGTCCAAGTTCGCTGCTGCTGACATCTGTTCCGAAGGGAACCCAGTGGATATCGGCTTCGAAAATATGCGTTCCGTTTTCAAGGGCTGCATGTAGTTTATGCTGAAACAGAAGTTCTAAGCTGAGGTGAGGAGCCGCTGGCCCCTGGGGATTCCCCTCCTGGTGTCAGCGGCTCTTTCATTTGTAGTAGAATAGAAAAATCTTCGATTCCTTCAACAAGAGGTTGACCATGATGACCGAACAAGACGTTAGTGAAAAGCTCCGCTCTGGGGGCTACATTGCAGATGAAGCTATCGCAACCGCAGTATTCCTGGCTCTGCGGATGGAGAAACCGATTCTGATTGAAGGGCCACCCGGGGTCGGCAAGACTGGTCTTGCGAAAACCCTCTCTGAAGTCATGGATTTCCCACTGGTACGCCTGCAGTGCTACGAAGGGATCGACGAAGGTAAAGCCCTCTACGATTGGGAATATGGTAAGCAGCTGCTCTATACCCAGATGCTGCGGACCCAGCTCGACAACCATCTTTGCGGCACCGTTGACCTGCGCGATGCGGTGGAGCAACTGGCCAACGAAGAGAGCTTGTTCTTTTCGCAGAACTTTATGGTTCAGCGGCCGATCTTGCGCAGTTTCCTTTCAGAAAAACGTTCGGTCCTGCTGATCGATGAGATCGACCGTTCCGACGATGAGTTTGAAGCCCTATTACTCGAATGTCTGAGCGATTTTCAAGTCTCCATTCCTGAACTTGGGGTGATCGAAGCGAAACAAAAACCGCTGGCGATTCTCACCAGTAACGGCACCCGGATGATCTCCGATGCGCTTCGCCGCCGCTGTCTTTTTCTGTATATCGACTACCCGGAAGAAGAACGTGAAGTGCAGATCGTGCGCGCCCGTTTTCCTGACGTTTGTGATGACCTGGCTCATCAGATGGTCGGTTTTTTGCGCAAAGCGCGGGAACTCAATCTGCGTAAACCGCCCAGCGTTTCGGAAACCCTCGATTGGGCCGAGGTCCTGTCGATCCTGCATATCACCAAACTGACACCGGAGGTGGTTGCCAATACCGTTGGAGTGATTTCCAAGCACCAGGCCGATTTGGAAAAAGTGGCGGAGCTGGCTGCAGAAGAATTGAGCTGATTGTGGAAAGAATCATCACGAGATTTGTGGCTGACCTGAGAAGGGAAGGGCTTCGTGTTTCACCAGGGGAGAGCCTTGATGCCGTCTGTGCCCTGGCCCACGGCGGACTTGGTGGGCGTGACGCGGTGCACGCCCTGTTACGATTGACGCTGGTGAAGAAAGTCCACGATATTCCCGTCTTTGATGAGGTCTTTTCACGCTTTTTCAGGAATTATCCAGAAGGCATGGGGGTTGATCCTGAGGATTTGCTGCACGAAGCAATTAGTGGCATGGAGGGGGAGCAGATGCTCGGCACCAACCCCGAAATGGTCAATAATAAAATGTCATTGGCGGGGGTTGATTCCGGACTGAAACCCGAAGACCTCAGTGATCTTTCGCAACTGAGGGAGATCGATTTTGATCAGCTCGATGGTTCGGAGATCCAGGTCCGGTTGAAAGGTTATCGCGGCTCACTGGATGCTTCGAGACCCTCGATGCGTATGCCGCAGAATCCAATGACCATGGCTTTTAAACAACCGAGCGGTCAACAGCGTGACATGACCTTTGCTCAGCAGGAAGTCGACGAAATGGAGGATGCCGTTTCGCGAATGCTGCTACGCCTGAAAAAAGATATCCGCCGGGTTAAAAACATGGAAAATCGCGGCAAAATTCACGTTGTACGCACCATCCAGAAAAATTATCGCAACGGCATGGTTCCATTCCTGCTGGCTCTGCGCCGCAAACGCAAACAGAAGCCGCGCCTGGTGGTGCTCTGCGATGTCAGTTTCTCTGTCAGCCATGCTGCGCAGTTTATGCTGTTACTGCTGCATACTCTGCACAACCGTATGATGGATGTCCGCAGTTTCATCTTCAACGCTGAACTGGCCGAGATTACCGAAATGCTGAACAACACCCCGATCAATGCCATGTTGGAGAATATCGACAGTGGCAAGATTGTCGATCTGGATGAGAACAGTGATTATGGGAAGGTGTTTCTGACTTTCAAGGAAAAGTTTCTGGATAACCTGCGCGGTAAACCGGCGGTTATTTTTCTTGGCGACGCACGAAATAATTACAATAAAGCCAACGATTGGGTGCTCGAGCAGCTTCGTGAAAAAGCCGGCTACATGCTCTGGTTGACTCCGGAAGATCGCTCACTCTGGAAACGCGGTGATTGCCTGATGGACACCTATGGGGCCTATTGCGACAAGGTTGATGTCGTCAAAAGTGTCGATGAGTTGAATTTGATTGTGGAGGATCTGTTCCGCAATATTTACCTGGAAGATGAGCATCGCGCCAAACGTAGAATCGATAAGGTCGAGGCTGAGCAGGAGCTCGATTATCGCGACTACTATACCCGCGGTGCTGGGACTTCGACCCCCAGTTTGGATCCCGAGGGGCGCAGCCATTGGTGAGTGTAGGATGATAAACGATATGCAAGGGAAGGTTTAGCCCATGGTCTGTGATCCCAAAGATCATTCAAAACACATGTGCGCTTTAAAAATTCAAGGTCTGGATGACTGCATCAAGAACCTTTCAGATCAACCCCGAGTGGAATGCCGCTACTGCGGCGCCAGGGCGAATAGCATGAAAAATATTTGCATCGCTAGTTTTGAGTTGGACAATGACGAAAGTTTTTAGCGCTCAGTCGCAGAGGCACATATGACGCTGGGTGAAGGCTTAAAGTAGAAGTTCAGACATTAATTCTGGAGGAGGCGAAAATGCAAGAACGAACAGGAATAACCAGCTTTAAAGGCGATCCCGTAACCCTGCTCGGCCCGGAACTGACGGTTGGTGAAAATGCGCCGGACTTTCAGGTCGTGGATACTGGTTTAACACCAGTTACACTTGGTGATTTCAAAGGGAAAACCAAAGTCATCTGCAGCGTTCCTTCCGTGGATACGCCAGTCTGTGACACCGAAATCCGCAGGTTTAATCAGGAAGCCGCACAGCTTGGCGATGATATTGTCATTTTGATCATCAGCCTGGATCTTCCTTTTGCCCAGAAGCGCTGGTGCGGCGATGCCGGGATCGATCAGGTCAAGACGCTCTCCGATTACCAGGAGCGCTCCTTTGCCGAGGCCTATGGGGTGCTGGTCAAAGAGCTGATGCTGTTATCTCGGTCGATTTTTGTTATCGATGCTGATGAGGTAATCCGCTACATCGAACATGTCTCGGATATCACCCAAGAACCTGATTATGAGGCTGCATTGCAGGCGGCCAAAGGTGAAATCACCACCAAAGAAGTGCCGGGTGATGGGTTCTGCGGTGCCTACTAATTGAACCCTCAGTCGAGCCAGCTTGAGCTGGAACATAAACTTAAGGAGCTGCGCAAGTCGCAGGACGAACTGGAGAAATCGCGCAACCTTTATGCGTTTCTTTATGATTTTGCTCCGGTCGGATATCTCACCTTCGATCGACATGGAGTGATTCATTCGGTCAATCTGACCGGCGAGCGGCTGTTGGGTAGGGCTTACCCTAAGCTGGTTACGGAAAAATTCGAGCGCTTTGTCGCCACCGAAGATTCCTTTGTCTTCAGCAATTTTCTGCGCACAGTTTTTTCCAGCCATGAAAAGCAAACCTGTCGGTTACAACTTTCGAGGCAAGACCATCAGCCACTTTACGTGCGCATTGAGGCCAAGGTCACCGATGCCGGTGATGAGTGTCTGGCTGTGTTGGTTGATATCACTGAAAAAAAACTCGCCGATCAGGCGTTAGCTGAAAGTGAATACAACCTGAGCAAAGCCCAGGAAATGACCCACGTCGGTTCCTGGCGTTTCGACCCGGCCACCGGCGATGTTCAGGCTTCGACCGAGCTGCTGCGGATTCTGCGGCTTGGACATAAAGATACCACCCAGGAGGCCTTCGGCAGGGTTGTCCACCCGGATGACTATGAGAATGTCATGCTCCATTTACAGCTTGGCATTGAACAGGGCAAAAGCTATGAGATCGAGCATCGCCTGAAGTTTGCTGATGGTAGCGAACGCTGGGTCTACTCGATCGTCGAACCGATCGTCAATAGCGCTGGTACGGTATTGAAACTTTACGGCACCACCCAGGATATCACCGCCCGCAAACAGGCTGAAGCCGAGTTGTATGATAAAACCAACGAGCTCCAGGCGATCTTCGATTCGATCAGCGACGGTATTGTGGTTTATGATCATGCGGCAAAGATTCAACATAACAACCTGATCGGCCTGCAGTCTTTTCCGCAAAAGGCACAATTTGGAAAATCTTGCCAGGAGATCTTTCACCCGGAAGTTTCCTCTTTGCCACAGACGTGTCCTGTCGAACGGGCCTTGCAGGGTGAGCGGGTCGATAGTTCATGGACCTGGGTCATTGAAGGGCAGGGCACCAGGTATCTGGATGTGACCGCGACGCCGATTCGTGATGCAGTGGGGAATAAAAACCGCGCGCTGGTTTTCTTTCGCGATGTCTCTGAAAAGCGTTTGCAGGAAATGCATCTGATTCAGGCAGAAAAAATGTCGAGCATCGGCGTCCTGGCAACCGGGATCGCCCATGAAATAAATAACCCACTCACCTCGGTCGCTGGCTTCGCCGAGGCTCTGCAACGGCGGTTTCGTGATGAAGCCGGATTGCAGGACGATAGCCGCCTGGATGTTTTTCCTCGCTACCTCGACATGATCATCAACGAGTCCTATCGCTGCAAGGGGATTATCGACCATCTGCTCAGCTTCGGCCGCAAATCGGATGGTATTCCCATGAAGGTCGACCTGAATCAGGTTGTTCACGAGGTCCTTGAGTTATTGCGCTACCATGCCAGCTACAAACAGGTCGAAGTTGTGACCGATCTGGATCCAAAACTGGCTAGGATTACTGGTGATCCTTCCGGGATACGTCAGGTTTGCATGAACTTGCTGATCAATGCCCATCAAGCCATTGAAGAGCAAGGAAAGGTCGCGGTCAGTACGCAATGCTCTGAGGCTTCTCAGGTTGCCCTGGTGGTGCGTGACACTGGTTGCGGCATCGCAGAGCACCTTGCTGATCGGATCTGGGAGCCGTTTTTTACCACCAAGGAGGTAGGCCAGGGGGTCGGTCTCGGCTTGGCCCTGACCTACAATATCGTTAAGGCTCATGGCGGCGATATCCAGTTGGTCAGCCGAATAGGCGAGGGCTCTGAATTTACCGTGACCTTGCCCATCTCTAAGGAATAGTGGCTCTATGGCGACCTATATGCGGTGAAATCGGCCACCTTCAGGCATAGGCACTGGCTTATTTACTTAATGTTGAACCTGGCTTTGCAGCTTATCAGTCGTTTGCGGAACAATATTTAATTTTTCCGGGGAGGCTACATAGGGATTCCGAGAAGTCCAAGACGGAGCGCTGTCATCGCAGTCATTTGTCTCTTCTTCGAAAATACCAGCAGCTACGGTATTAGCATGAATGTGTCCATTGGAAGACAGATCTGACGTTTGGGAAAATCCACTTCGGCCAGGATCACTCATATAATCCGATAAACCACAGGGATATGCCTGCTGAGCAGAAAATACGACAAGCATAAACAGAGAAACTAGCATGATTATTTTCATGTCTTGACCCCTCTATCTGATGATTTACCTACCGTCTAATGGGATGTTCTCCTAACCTCTGCTCCTTCAAAAAGGGGTGGTATTTTGGTAGGTTTTTGATAATCACTATTACCAAATATCACTTAAAATTAACTGATCAAGCCAAGATTTAGTTATTTTTATCTAACGGAAAACCCGTTTCCGTATTTATGCCACTTAGCCTCATAACTGATTTCCAACAACGGCCTTTGGCCGGCAGGAGGTTTACAGGTTACAGAGAAGCGGCGTTGGTTAAAGGTTGCTGCGAGAACGGCCAAGAGCCCAACGATAAACTAGCAAAGCGGTAACCACCACGACAGCGATAAACAGTGCCAAGCCTGCTATTGCGACGGATTCCAGCAGGATCCAACGTTCAACGTGCCGATCCAACTCCTGAATTGCCGAGGACCAGGCGGGCCTGGCCTGGTCGTCTAAACCAGGGGCAAGAGGTCGCTCCAAGGACTGAAGAACGTTATTGATCTCGCGGGCTGTCACTGCCGCCTCGATCAAGGTCTCTCGATAATCCTCAATGCGGAAAACGTCCTTCCTCGAGCTTGGTTTGTCGAGCTCCAATCTGGTCACAAGGGAATCAACGCTGGTCATGGTTTCTGAGACTTGACCAGCGAGATGATCTCCTACTGTCAGAGTTTTCTGTATTTGACTAAGCAGTTCCTTAAAACGCACCGTCCTTTCGTCTACCTCGGCGTAAAACTGCTCACGTTCAGCAAAAATCCGGTCCATGGCCTGATCAATGGCCGCCTGGCGCTCTGCGGCAAACCAGCCGGGAAGCTGATCAGAGACCGCAACCAACTTCTCCGATGCTGCCGATAAAGTTTTTATGGTTGTACGCCATTCCTTGAACTCTGGTTGCGTGGCAAGGTCGTACATCAGGCTTTCCGCTTCGAGTCGCGCCAAATGCGGCAGGACAAAAGCAAGGAACTTCGCGCGCTCGGTGGTGCGCCGGACCTCATCAACGGCGCGGGTCGCCTCGGAAACTTCGGGCAAGAACCCGCCAGGTTGAACAATCAATCCGACCTCATCGCCGGCGGCTTCTGCTGCAAAATTGCTAAAACGGACAGAGGTCAGGTTGACCATCTCTGGATTATTGGCGCGCCAGTCGCGAATGATTTTGCGCAATGCCGCCTGCTGATCTGGATCAAGAACATTTTCCGCAATGGACCAGATTTCATCTTCCCCTTGTCGGATAGTCGCAAGCCATGTTTGTCCCGTTTCCCCAGAAATCAGATTTGGCACCAGATTCTGCTCTGATTCCATCCTCATCAGGGTGGTGAGTGTCACCATATCGAGTAAAGCTATCTCCGGGTCCACGCCAATGACAATCTCAACGAGTGAATAATTGAGTCGATTTTTCAACTTATGAGCCTTTAACCGCTGCTCGGGTGTGGTCGCCTTTTGCTCGACCACATTGAGTAATCGATTGAGACGTCCTGCGTAGAGAAAACAGAAGCGCTATAACTCCTCTAGTAGCTGTTCCCGGGACATGCGCGCAGGGACCGCAGGTGCTTCACCCTGCTCCTCGTCCAGGCTTGTCACCTGGACGGTATCGGACTTCGAGACACGGAAGTTGCTCATGCAGCCATGCATTCCAATGAGAGTAGCGGCTAAAACCGCGCAACGCAGTAACGTCCCGCCGCTGGCAAGAGCATTTGCTACCCGCTTCGAAGTACGAACATTTTTGATTAACGCCATTGGTAGACTCGTTGCCAGAGAAGGTTCATTCTGGTCCTCTCCATTTCAACCCTCGCTATGCTTGAAAAAAGAGTTGAATCTTCCAGCGTTTATAATGAATTCTAGGGAGGTGTGGATTAACTTTAACAATAGCTGGAAAAAAACCAAGACTTGGTCCAGCCTGAGGCACAAAAAAATTTCAAAGTAGTTTATTCGAAACGGTGTGTTTTTGAAGGGGGCAGCTCTACAAAATGCTTATAAAATGAAACTGGCCACCAATAATGATCTCAAATCGATCACCTTTAATTGTTGAATTTTGATCACATAGGGGCATTCTCGCACTTCAGT
>CAMYNC010000080.1:16634-25751 GCA_947259685.1 uncultured Desulfuromonadales bacterium
GACCTTTATGCAATCACGGTCATTTCGTTGACGGTGAACTCTTCAACAGCTCCCTCGGTCGCGGCCAGGTAGTCCTGCAAGTGCTGCCCACCCATGTGTGCCTGCCACAATGCACGGGATTCCCAGTTCTCGTAAAACATGAAGTGAGCAGAATTTTCATTGTCCTGGTGCAAATCGTAATTAATACAACCTTCTTCAGAACGGGTGATATCGATCAGTTTTAAAAGCTCGGCTTTTACCAGATCAATCTTGTCTGCATTGGCGGTGATGTTCGCGACGATAGTTAATTTAGCCATGTTTTTGTCTCCTGTCGTTTTGGTTAAGTTTTTTTCTGAGTTGCTGTTAAATTCAGTTCGCTTAAAACCCTTGCAGGACAATCTTTCCGATCGACCGGCCGGACTCCAGTTCCTCGTGGGCTGCTCTCAGGTTGGCGGCATTGATACTTCCGAGATTCTTGCCAGCGGTGGTCTGGATATAGCCCTGGTCAATCAGGTCCGCCACGCGGCTCAGCAGACGGCCCTGCTCATCCATGTCTGTTGTCTGGAACATGGAGCGGGCGTACATGAACTCAATGTGGAGTGACAGGCTCTTAAATTTCATCTTCATCACATCCAGGGGTTCGCTGGGGTCGTCAATCATGGCAATCTTGCCAAAAGGTGCCAGCAACTCGATGTAGGTTTCGAAATAAGAATCGGTATGAGTTAGACTGGCAACGTGCGTCACCGGTCCAATCCCCAGGGCCTCGATCTGTGGCTGCAGGGGTTTGGTGTGGTCGACAACATGATCCGCTCCCAGTTTTTTTACCCAGGTCTGAGAGCTTTCGCGTGATGCGGTGCCGATAACCGTCGCGCCGGTGATTGCTTTGGCGATCTGCACAAGAATCGAGCCGACACCACCCGCTGCACCGACAACCAGGATCACCTCATTCGATTTCTCTTTTGAATCCGGGGATTGTTGCTTGAAAGCCAAGTGTTCGAAGAGCATTTCCCAGGCGGTGATTGTTGTCAGTGGTAGTGCGGCTGCTTCAGCTTCAGACAAGCTTTTCGGTTTGCTACCGACAATGCGTTCGTCAACCAGCTGATATTCTGCATTGGTGCCCTGTCGGTTGAGATCACCGGCATAATAGACCTCAT
This sequence comes from uncultured Desulfuromonadales bacterium, assembly GCA_947259685.1. Next base: position 17,768 of record CAMYNC010000080.1, read on the forward strand.
CACCAGGCTTGAATTGCGTCGCAGCCTCTCCAGTTGCGACAACCTCACCCACGGCATCCCAGCCAATCACTTTGTACTCACCCTCTGCGGGAGCCATCCTCTGGCGAATTTTATAATCCACCGGATTGACCGCAATCGCCTTGATCCTCACCAAGAGGTCGCGGCCGGTTGCGATAGGCTGGGGCAGTTCAATGTCGATCAGGGATTCAGGGTCAACGATAGGCAGGGATTTGGTATAGCCAACAGCATTCATAGTATTTCTCCCGTTGATTCGTTATGGAATTTCTCCCGTTGATTCACTACTGATAAAACCATAGCCCTTGATTGATGCCAGATAAACAGTGTAATGATTGAAATATTATCAAAGGAGATTTGAAAATATGCTACTAGAAGACCTTCAGGTTGTCCTCAAGGTGGCCGAATTCCGCAGCATTACCGCTGCAGCAACTCATTTGGATATGCGGACTGCGACTGCCAGTGCGGCACTTAAGCGGGTAGAAAGCAAATTGGGCGCAGAGTTGTTTATCCGCACCACGCGCAGCCTTCGGCTCTCCAGTGCGGGAGAAAGATACCTTCCTCAGTGTGAGCAGGCTCTGCTCATGCTGGATCAAGCCAAGCAAAACATGAAGGATGACCTGGATATTGTTGATGGTGAGCTGCGGATCGCACTGTCATCGGACCTGGGTCGGAACCTGGTGACTCCCTGGCTTGATGAATTTATGGAAACCTATCCGAACCTGAGTTTGAAATCGAATATCAGTGATAGCAACATCGACTTTTATCGTGATTCTGTGGACATTGCACTGCGCTATGGCTCGCCCAATGATGCGAATCTTTATGGGTTTAAGATCTGCAATATCCCGGGAGTACTTTGTGCGACACAGGAATATCTCGATAAAAATGGCACCCCTAAGCACCCTCATGAATTACCTTCACACAACGGGCTTTTTTATCAGCTTCGCGATATAACTCACGATGTTTGGGAGTTTTCGCACCGTGGAACAGAATTTAAAATCAAGATGAGTGGTAACCGTGCCTCCAATGATGGGGATCTCGTTAGACGCTGGTGTGTCGCTGGTAAAGGCTTGGCGGTTAAATCCTGCCTCGATATGTCTGCTGACTTGCTCTCAGGAAATGTTGTAAGTGTGATGCCTGAGTTCAAACCCAGAGCTACGGAACTGTGGATTATCTGCCCGAGCAGGCAATCGATTACACCGGCTGTCCGGCTGCTCAGAGATACTTTCAAAAAGAAGAGTACAGGTATTTTGAATCAATTGATTGAGAAAGGTCTTTTAGCCGAAAGCGTTCTTGCCTAGTGTCCCGTCTGGCTAATCCTATCCGATAATTCCGGTCCTTTTCCCTGCTGTCTGTGTTAAGTCGATGTTTTTCTGTCATTACAAAAATGTGGAAAAATGCTGCAGCCGGGGAGGTAAAACATATTCGAGATTTCTTTCAATGCCGATTGACACTTGTTGGCCCTGACCTACAATGTCGTTAAGAATCATGGCGGTGATATTCAGCTGATCAGTCAAAAAAGTGAGAGGGCTGAAGTTTCCCCGATACGACTTACCTCTCTTAGCTGAGGACTTGTTGCTGCTGCTTCCGAAGCGGGTATTTTATCATCTGAACCGATATGGGGGACACCATGAGCCGGATACTACTTTCAACCAGCCGTTACGTACAGGGAGCAGGCAGCATTGCTGAAGTCGGCACCCACGCTTCCCGAATTGGCGACAACGCTTTTGCCATCGGCGGCCGAACCGCACTTTCGATCTGTGGGGAGGCCATCGAGGCCAGTCTGCGAGAAAAAGACATCGCGTACGGCCAAGAACTTTTTCAGGGTATCTCGTCCCGCAAGGAGATCGGTCGACTTGCCGAACTTGCCGTTGCGCAGGGGGCGAATATTATCATTGCTTTGGGTGGCGGGGCCTCGATCGATGCCGGGAAGGCCGTCTCTCACGAGCTGAACCTGCCGGTCATTGTCATCCCCACCACCGTCGCTACCGATGCGCCCTGTTCTGCATTGTCGGTTGTCTATACCGATGAGGGAGTTTTCGAAAACTATCTTTACCTGCGCAAAAACCCCGACTGCGTTCTGGTCGATACGACCATTATCGCCAATTCGCCGGCCAAATTTCTGGTTGCCGGAATGGGGGATGCGGTTGCCGGCTTCTGGGAATCAGGAACCGTCGCCCGCAGCGGCAAACCCAACTCTTTTTCCGGCGGCAAAATACCCACGCTGGCGGTGATGGCGATTACCAGGCTTTGTTATGAAACCCTGCTGGAATCGGGTCATCAGGCGAAGATCGCCGTGGAGCGAAACATGGTTACTCCGGCGGTGGAAGCAATCGTCGAAGCGAATACGCTGCTCAGTGGGCTCAGTTCAGAGAATGGCGGTCATGCCGGCGCGCATTCCATTCATAACGGCTTGACGACTCTTCCTGCCACGCAGAAGAAGCTGCATGGAGAGAAAGTGGCTTTCGGCCTGCTGGCTCAGCTGGTGATGGAGGGGCGTTCTGCCAAGGATATACAGGAAGTGCAGGATTTCTGCAGCAGGGTTGGTCTGCCAATATGTCTGGCAGAATTGAATCTTCCCGACCCTTCCGCTGAGGAGATTAGGCAGGTTGCGGAAACGGCGGTGGTGGAAGGGGAGACGATTCATGCGACCTGGTTCCCAGTGACGGTTGATATGGTTGAGGCGGCGATATGGACTGCTGATGCTCTCGGCAGGAACTATAGGGCCTCTTAGGGTCGGCTGAGTTGGCAGCAATTTGATCCGGAATGGTATTTCGCAATGAAAAAGGCCTGAAAATTATTCTAGGGGAAACCTATCGTAACAACAAGTTGCCAGTTGTCACGCCTGAGGTCCTGGCGGAATAGGCTTGAACCGTATAAGTTCCTTCAGACGTCTGGACGCGGCTTTATCGAGATTTTTCCAACCTGAATTTTCTTCATTGCCTATCTAGTGTTGACCAGCGTCCTAATTAGACCCTGCATCGGCATTCGAGACCCATGGGCAAAAATTGGTTAACCAACTCTCAATACTGTGGAAATAGAATTTTGGTTGGTCAATATTCAACGCCGATTTGTTCTCTAAGAGGGGCTAATTTGCATGCTGGTAAACATGGAGTCTCTCTAATTTCCATTGCCCCATTGTGATTGGATAACCAACTCGCAGATGCGCCAATAAAACCGTCGTTCTGGTGGAATAAGAGTGGGGCGTAAGAAAATAGTGCAATAACTCAAAGCCAATAAAAGAAGCGCCCGCAGATTCAAAGCAGGAACTCAGTTAACATTGCTGATCTCAATCCGAAGCAGGAGGCACAAAATGGCAATCACCCTCGCGTTTGATGTGTACGGAACCTTGATCGATACCAATGGTGTCGTCACCGCCTTGGAGGCAATGGTCGGAACCAAGGCCCAGGCATTTTCCCATACCTGGCGCGACAAGCAGCTGGAATACTCATTTCGGCGTGGGCTTATGCACAATTACCAGACATTTGCTGTTTGTACCGGTCAGGCACTGGATTATACCTGTTCCTTTTACAATGTATCGCTCACGGATGAGCAGAAAGCTGAGCTCCTGGGTGTTTATCGCGTGCTTCCGGCATTTAACGACGTCAAAGAGGGTTTGGCCCAGTTAAAAGCAGCCGGTTTTCGCCTCTATGCGTTCTCCAATGGCAAGGCAGATGCCCTTGAGATGTTGTTGAATACTGCGGGCATCAGAGATCTGTTTCTGGGTGTTGTGAGTGTCGATGACATTAAGGTTTTCAAACCATCGCCTGCAACCTATGGCCACTTTTTACGCCAGGCGGAGGCAACGGGCGGCAGTGCATGGCTGATTTCAAGCAATCCTTTTGATGTCATCGGGGCGATTTCGGCTGGAATGAAAGCTGCCTGGGTGAAGCGTTCACCAGGGGCTATCTTCGACCCTTGGGGGATCGAACCGACCACGATTGTTAAGAGCCTGGTCGAGTTGAAGGAGCAAATCACAAAATGTGAAACGGGTTTGGGATAATGACTTCCGGACAGAGCTCGAAGTCTGAAATCACGACCTAGCAAAGATGATCAGCATGAGTGCTAGCAGCAAACAGACAGCAAATGCGACATCCTGTAGCCTTGGCTTCAGAACCCATTTCATTAAGAGAATACAATTTTAAAAAAAGTTCGGATTAATCCAGCGAAATTTTCAGATGAAGTAATGCAAATGAAAGTGATCGGCATTTCGGGAAGTCCAATAAAGAACAGCAGCACTTCATGATTTCATCCAGGATTGAGTCGTTTGACCATTCAAAGCCGATCTGTCGCTGTGTTTGCACCTCCGTCAATCCGATCTTGGATAAGGCGGAGGATGAATAATGTTGGGGGATTATGGCGAATCCGACGCCAGCCTCAACCAAAGAGATAGCCCGATCGTCCTGGTTTGTTTTGTAGGCTACATTCAGACGAACTCCTTTATCTTTCAATAACTCGCCTAATAAGAACCGGTTTTCACAGTGATTACGAGCAATAAAAGGCTCCTTTGCCAGTTCAGAAATACTGACGGTTTTGCGGCCACTCAAATGATGGCCAAGAGAACTCTGGGCCGATCAGCCAATTTAGCAGTCGATTCATGATAAGACCAACAGCATCCTAGAGAGCGCAAAGAACGCGGAGATAATCAGGCTTGTTTTGCATCTCTCCGCGGCCTTTGCGATCTCTGTGGTGAAATCTTTTCAGGTTTGGCCCGATCAACGACAATTATTTTTCCCGATCGCGAATTATAGTTGTCGCTGGTCATTGGCCATTTGAAGTTGAGTAAAGTGGATATCCATAAAGAAGAATTTTGCTCTGCGGGGAAGGAGGCCGTGATGACAAGCACAAAAGAACAAAAAACAGCCCTCATTATAGGTGCTGGAGACCATCTCGGAGCCGCTATCGCGAGACGATTTGCGCAAGAAAAATTTCATATTGTTGCAACGAGAAGAAGAGGCGATCTGGCAACGCTCATCAACGAGATTGAAGAGTCAGGGACAAGCGCGCATGGTTTTCACTCTGATGCTCGAGATGAGGAGCAGGTTGCCGAGCTGTATGAAAAAGTCGAATCAGAAATCGGCCCCATCGATGTGGTGGTGTTCAATGTCGGTGGCAATGTGCGCTTCGGGATTACTGAGACGACCCCACGAGTTTATCGGAAGTCCTGGGAGATGTGTGCCTTTTCCGGATTTCTGGTCGGCCGTGAAGCCGCCCTGCGGATGTTGCCAAGAGGGGAGGGAACCATCCTGTTTACCGGTGCCTCCGCAAGCCTTCGTGGCTCAAGCGGGTTTGCCGCATTTTCCGGTGGCAAGCATGCTCTTCGGGCACTTGCGCAAAGCATGGCTAAAGAACTTGGTCCTCAGGGGATTCATGTGGGGCATGTCATTGTCGACGGGTTGATTGAAAATCGTTCAACGGAACAGTTGTTCCCGGACCTGGTTGCATCCAAGACCGAAGATGGAATTATCAAACCCGATCATCTGGCGGAAATTTACTGGCAATTGTACAAACAGCCCCGTACCGCATGGACCTTTGAACTCGATGCAAGACCCTGGTCAGAACCCTGGTAAAGGAGGAACGCTATGAACAAGGCAGTGGATTTTTACTATGACTACGGCAGTGTAAATTCTTATTTTGCCTGGACACAATTGCCAATACTTTGTGCCAACGCGGGAGCGACCCTGAATTACAAGCCGATGTTGCTTGGTGGTGTTTTCAAGTCCACGGGCAATACCAGCCCGATGCTCGTTGAGGCCAAGGCAGCTTATCTAAAAAAAGATATCGCCCGTTACGCCAAACACTACCGCGTCCCTTATGCCATGAATCCCCACTTTCCGGTGAATACTGTCGGCATTATGCGAGGTGCAATGTGGGCCGCAGCGACAGAACACCTGGAGCAGTACAACAAGGCGATGTTTGAAGCGGTCTGGGTCGATCAGAAAAATATGGCGGATCCGGAAGTTATTTTTGAGATTCTGGAAAACGCTGGCTTCGAAGCCAAAGCGATTATCGAAGCGACCGGGCAGCCAGAGATCAAACAGGCATTGATTGATGCAACCAATGAGGCCGTCGAGCGCGGTATTTTCGGCGCCCCGACCATTTTCGTAGATGGCCAGATGTTTTTCGGCCAGGATCGTCTGGTGTGGGTGGAAAAAGCGCTCAACGCCTGATTTAATATAAGTGGATAAGGACTAATCAATATTATGGATCTTGCTTTACAAGTTTGGGGTGGCGGTCTTTACCTTCTGAATAAAATCTTTTTCGCTCTTGCAGAAGGATCGCGCGAAGCCAACAAGAGAAAAATCAGGATAGCCGGCTGGCTCGTCTATATTCTCGGTGTTCCAGCATGGTTCATAATCCTTGCTGGCAAACATGACTGGATTGCTGCCTCGATCCAGGCGGGTGTCGTTCCGTCCATGTTGTTCGGTCTGTACAACGCTTTCAGTAATACTGATAGGCCAAATAAAACGTTCGACAGAATTGCCTCACTTTGCACATGTGTTTGTCTGGCAATTGGTGGCAGCTATAGCTTGTATGATTATGGTGGTCTTACCGCAGGCACACAAATTCTGGAGCTATGCATCATGGTTGGGTTTCTGGTTGGGAGTTACCTCCTGGCCAAGAAAAACCTTTATGGCTGGCTCTTTTTTATGCTGATGAACGCCTGTATGGCGACCTTGATGCTGCTCCAACACAAACCGTTATTGTCGGCCCAGCAACTACTGTCGTTATGTTTTGTTGTGTACGGTTTTACCGTTGCATTGAAATATTTGTTTTGGTTCAGCGTGAATTGGAGAATCGCTCCGTTTAAGTTAGACTGCGCGAACGGAGAAATTCACCATGCGAAAAAAACGTCACAACTACACGGCCCAAGAGAAAGTTTCCATCCTCAAACGTCACCTGCTTGAGCAGGTCGCTGTCTCGGATTTGTGCGATGAGCACCATCTCCAGCCGACGGTATTTAACCGCTGGCTGAAGGAGTTTTTCGAGAACGGTGCCGCCGCTTTTGCAAAAGATAGCTCCCGCCAGAAAAAGGCCGAGGAGAAGCGGATTCAGAAACTCGAAGCGAAGCTGCAAACCAAGAATGAAGTCCTCTCAGAGCTGATGGAGGAGCACATTCAGTTAAAAAAGGATCTTGGGGAACTCTGATAGCATCTTGGGTTCCCCATAATATCCGTGATGCGGTGGTCGATTTCATCAAGCTGGGCCTTGCTGCCAGCAAGTATTACAACTGGCAACAGCGCTATGGCAAAGCCAACCAGCACAATGCCCCGATCCCTCGCGATTTCTGGCTGGAGGATTGGGAGCGACAGGCGATCATTGATTTCCACCAGCAGCACCCACTGGAGGGTTATCGTCGCCTGACTTTCATGATGCTTGATCAGGATGTCGTTGCCGTCAGCCCCAGCAGCGTTTATCGTGTCTTGAGCGCGGCCGAGTTACTCAGGCGCTGGAACGGCAAGCAAACCAAGAAGGGAACCGGCTTTGTTCAGCCCCTTGAGCCCCATGAGCACTGGCATATTGACGTTTCTTACGTCAATATTTGTGGCACCTTTTACTACCTGTGCTGCCTCCTGGACGGTTGTAGCCGCTACATCGTCCATTGGGAGCTGCGCGAGGCGATGACAGAAACAGATATTGAAATCATCCTGCAACGGGCCAGAGAAAAATATCCCCAGGTCACTCCCCGGATAATTTCAGACAACGGCCCTCAGTTCATCGCCAAGGACTTCAAAGAGTTTATCCGGATGGCAGGGATGACCCACGTGCGGACATCACCCTACTACCCGCAAAGCAATGGCAAACTGGAGCGTTTCCACAAGACCATCAAGCACGAATGTATCCGGCCAAAGGTGCCGCTGTCCCTCGTCGAAGCCAGGAACCAGGTCACGGATTACATCCGCTTCTACAACGATGAACGGCTGCACAGTTCACTGGGGTACATTGCCCCGAAAGCAAAACTGGAAGG
>CAMYNC010000081.1 GCA_947259685.1 uncultured Desulfuromonadales bacterium
GTTCGTCTATATCCATCCATTTCAGGATGGAAACGGCCGTGTTCATCGCTGCCTTATCCATCATGTGCTGGGCGAGCGGGGTTTTGCCCCAACGGGAATGGTCTTCCCCGTGTCAGCCGTCATGTTGGACCAAATAGACAAGTATCGTAAAACTCTGCAAAATCATACGGCTCCACTCATGCCTTTCATCGAGTGGCGACCGACCTCAGATGGGAATATTGAAGCTCTCAATGAAACGGCAGACCTCTACCGGTACTTTGATTGCACGGAAGCAGCGGAATTTCTCTATGCTTGTGTACAGCGCACGGTGGAGCATGATCTTCCACGAGAGATCGACTATCTGCAGCGGCATGATGAGGCGCTACACCGTGTCATGCATACCGTAGAGATGCCGGACAGACTCGCCGAAAACCTGGTGCTGCTGATTCGACAAAATAACGGTAAGCTGGCGCAGCGCAGGCGAAATCGGGAATTTGAGGCGTTGACGAATGACGAAGTTGCGGCTATTGAACAGATTGTTCAAAACGCCTTTGAGGGGTTCGATGCGGAATGGGGCCTTTAAAAAAATCCAAAATTTAAAGTATGAGATTCTATTCTGGAGCTGTAAAAAAATGGCTCAATGTGGGTAGGAAAATTTTCGAAAAGATTTCCCGGTCAGAACTTACAGATCCAGGTATTTAGATTGGTTTAACTGAGGCAACCAGGGTTGCTAAACAGGAGGGTAAATGAGCGACATATTCATTAGCTATTCAAGAGAGGATAAAGAGAAAGTACAGCAGCTTGCCCAAGCTCTTGAAAATGAGGGTTGGTCGATCTGGTGGGATCCTCACATTCCGGCGGGAAAGAACTTTGATGATGTCATCGAGCAAGCCTTGGAAACCGCTAAGTCCGTTATCGTATTGTGGTCGGTCAAGTCAGTGGATTCGAGGTGGGTTCGAACCGAGGCTTCCGAAGCTCTGGACCGCAGTATTCTGGTCCCTGTTCTCATTGATGATGTGCGGGTTCCTTTGGCTTTCCGGCGTGTTCAGACTGCGGATTTAACCGCCTGGGATGGTTCCAGATCATTCCCGGCATTTCGCAAGTTGGTTGAAGATCTAGCAGGCATTATCGGCCCTCGGCCCGGACAAGTTGAGGGTGAAGCGAAATCTCAGGCAGAAGAGTTGGAAGTCAAGAAAGGGGAAAACGATACGAGGCGTCAGGTCACGGAAATGCTTCTGGAGGACAAGGCTGTAATAAGTCCCGTTCGGGACACCCCTGTGGGGAGCAAAAAGGGCCCTATGGTGGGTTTAGGGATTGTCGGCCTGGTGGCGTTATTATTCTTTTTCGGTTTGCAGTTTCGTGAGGGGAATATTGAGCAGGCTTCGAATTCGCAGGCCCACTCGACGAACACACCCGAACCGACGCAGACAGTTACGCAGAACAATTCTGAAAAGCCTCTGATATCGCCGTCAAAGGACTCGGGCGAAAAGGTGATAAAGCCTGAAATGGTGGTTATCCCGGCGGGAACATTCAATATGGGTGGCAATGAGGTTAAGGTCCAAGAATTTGCAATAGGCAGGTATGAAGTCACCTTTGAGGATTATGAATATTTTACCAAAGCCAAAGGATGGGATACGCTTGATGATAATGGATGGGGAAAGGAGACGCGTCCTGTGATTCATGTCTCCTGGAAAGATGCCGCGGTCTACGCCAAGTGGCTCTCTGAAAAGACGGGCAAAAGTTACCGGTTGCCGACCGAGGAGGAATGGGAGTACGCGGCACGATGTCGGGGTGAGGATGAAAAGTGTGAGGGGATGCCTGCGACAGACAAACCGGGGGGGGATGCCTGGACCATTAAAAACAGTAAAAAGATGACACATCCTATAGGAGAGACAGAACCCAACGGGCTCAAGCTCTACGACATGAGTGGCAACGTGTGGGAATGGGTTCAGAATCCCAGCAAAGATGATAATAGCGATCGGCGTATAATTCGTGGTGGCTCTTGGGCGGATGACGGTACCTGGGACTTAAGGTCTGAGGTCTCAGTACGCGATAGAGACCGCAGGTTTGGTTTTCGACTTGCCCAGGACTGCAATGAATCTTCACCCTGCACTCCTCCTGAAAACTGAAAAATTTTGATTTGGCAGTTTGGTAGGTTGAGTTGAGGCACAATGGCAGTGACCTGGATTGTTAGTAGATCAAGGCGAGCATGTTCTGAGTTGGGAGAAGATCTTTTTCTGGATTTTCGGATATACCGAATCCCAGTAGATCAATTAAAACTCAGGCTGCGTATTCAGACACACGGCTTTTTACCAGAAACAAAATAAGCCCTTGCATAGCATGGTATCCGTGCTAACATGATAGGCGTGATCCTCAATTTCAAAAACAAGGCAACCGAAGACATATTTAACGGCGTCTCTTCCAAGGATGCCCGCAAAGCATTGCCAAAAACGGTTTGGCGAGTTGCCACCCGCAAGCTGGATCAGCTCGATTCGATAAAAGTTTTGGATGAACTAAGGGTTCCCCCAGGCAATCGGCTGGAAGCCTTATCGGGAGACAGGAAGGGTCAACACAGCATCCGGATCAACAGTCAGTACCGCATTTGTTTTACCTGGCAAGATGTCGGCCCGGCAGATGTGGAAGTAACCGATTATCACTAAGAGGTCTATTATGGTACGCATACCAACCAACCGCCCGCCAACCCACCCGGGAGAAATGCTCCTTGAAGAGTTCCTGGCTCCAATGGAGATCACCCAGCGCGAGCTGGCCGACGCGATCCACGTCCCTTACCAGCGGGTTAACGAGCTGGTCAACCAAAAGCGTGGCGTCACCCCGAGTACCGCCCTGCGCTTAGCAAAGTTTTTCGGCATGACGGCAGACTTCTGGCTCAACCTACAAATGCGGTGGGATCTCTACAAAGCGAGAGAATCTGAAAAGACTGAAATCGAGACGATAGAGGATTATCAGCATCTGCGGAGAATGGCTTAACCACAGAACATATCAATACGAATAAAAGTGCAGTAGCTCACCCTACTCGATTTCTGATATGTGGTGATTCATCAGAATGCATTCTACGGCTACTTGGGAATACCAATTTTACGACCAATGTTGTCGGGACGCTCTAAGTGTGATTGTTGTTGCGATAGGGTTTTAATCTTCGCCATTACTTCATCTGGAAAGGAAGCGGACTTACGTTTTTTCAGGTCTACGCATATGCTTATTTGTTCAAGTGTGGAAGCAAGGTAGCCACTACTTCCCTTCACATGCATTTCAAAATAAAGATGAATGCGCTTGTGGTCATGATCTACCAGTTGCATCCGGATCTCCACCTCCTGTCCAAGAGAGACCTCTTGATCGTAGGTGATATGGCTTTCCAATGCCATTGTAGATTTTCCAGTTAACTTTGCACTCACCTCACCTAAGCCAAGGGAAAGTAGCAATTCCTCGCAAGCAAGATCGAAGACCAAGACATAATATGCAACATTCATGTGGTTGTTGTAATCCAACCATTCGGGTTTGATCTCTGTCGAATAAATAACAGTAGGGAGCTTATTCATATTTACCCTCTCATGTTGAGCTGGAATACCCTAATTTACCTAAATGTAACAGATGCCTCGTAACCTGAAACACCCAAAATCTGTCTCAGGGGTGCTGACATGTGAAAAGATAGCCACTATATAGGCACCTATTTCCTGCAATAAAACCTCACCGTGTATTGGGTTCGATTGATAAATACGGAATCGAATTCAGGGCTTGTTTACTGGTACCCTCAGGTTGTCGCATGGAGATTAATTGGTCAAAACAGAGACATAGGGACGTGTCGTTTAGATTTCCGCCATCGAAGGCATTTGTCTTACCTCCTTTGGATCTGCTCTTCCCTAGCCACTTGAAACCGCCGAGACTCCCTTACTTTTCTGCCCAAGCTGCCCTTGTTCCACCTTGGCAGCGATCCGATGTTGGACCTGCTCCAGAAAACACGGCTGGTAACAGAAATATCGGGTCGTCACGACGGGGAGGGGAGCTGATGAGGCTTTGCGGGGAGCATAAAAACAACGATGACGGATATCGCCAAGAGGTTTTCCCGGATGATTTTACTTTTCCGGTTTTTCGAGCGATTTATCATTTTGGGAATTTCTTCCGCTCAATAAACGACTTTTTAGGGTCGCCCGCTCTACTTTGCCTCGTTGGTGCTTCCGTCACCGTCTGGTTTCAATCTATCGCAGGTCGGGGGGATGTCAAGCGGCAGGTTTCAACTATAATTCAGATAGTTGCAACTGCATGAAATCACTTGGCCCGGCTTTAGGAATATTTATTTGGGCCGGGGGCAGATCAGGCTGAAGGCCTAAAATCTTTGTAAATCGCCGGGCGGACAGAGGGGGAAGACTTCCCCCCTTAACAGGCCGTAAAAAAGCCCGGCCCTCATCGCAACATTCGTGGAGAGAGGGCCGGGCCGTCATGATTAACTTTTGAGCGATTCGCTATTTTCCTCGAAAATCCAAGCAGAAACGAAGAAAAATCAATTCAAAAATCTCAGTTCTCAACAACACCTGTGGACCAGAATTAAGCCCTTGGGGTAATGGTGACCTGAACCCGGCGATTAAGCTGCCGACCGTTCTCGGTGCTGTTGTCTGCAACCGGCTGAGCTTCGCCGAAACCAACGGTTTCAACCCGGCGAGGATCAACATTCTTCTTGATCAATGCGTTTCTAACCGCACTGGAACGACGCTCTGAAAGCTGCTGATTAAGGGCTTCACTTCCCGTGCTGTCGGTATGTCCAGCCACCATGATAGAGGTCTGGGGGTACTGGTTGAGGACCTGGCCCACCCTAAATATTTCGTCATAAGCACCGGGTTTCAAAGAAGCCGATCCTACATCAAAAAGAACATCAGATTTGAAGGTTAAGGCCAAGGTATCCGCATTTCGCTGGATACTGGCGGCTTCAGAAGCCGCCAACTGCTGCCGCAAGGCCTGTTCCTGGTTGTCCATGTAGCGACCAACCCCGCCACCGGCCAGACCACCTAAAAGAGCACCGATACCGGCGCCTATAAGGGTTCCTTCGGTGTCGCCGCCGATAGCCTGGCCGAGACCTGCGCCGGCAGCGGCCCCTACGCCTGTTCCGATCCAAGCCCCTTGCTGGGTCTTGTTCATGGGCTGGGCGCAGCCCACCAGGCTAACCGCCAAGATAAGCAAACTAATACACGTCCTTTTCATTTTTTATCTCCCTTAAAAACTTAAAAGTGATTGTGTGACTCTTGAGAACAAAAAGAAGGGCGGAATTTATCACAAAAGATCGAAAAAGGTCGAGACTTTAACAATCTGGCGGACAGTCGCGGGAGTCGCCCCGCCCGGCGAGTTACCTTTCTTGACGGCCAAGCAAAGGTAACCGAAAGAAGGCCGCCCCACCCAGGGTGAACCATACGGCTAATCACAGCGCTTACTTCTGGTCCTTTTGACCCCTGTCTGTGTTGCGATTCTTTGACGTAAGCTTTGGCTAAGCCTTCATCTTCGCCGCCTTGCCAGAAGCCAAAATTTCTCAGAATCAATTCGCCGGGTTAACCGAATGGGTCACCAGCCTCCTGCAGGGTTCCCTCTCTCCGGTAATTTCCAGCCAGAAAGGAGACGAAACCCCGCTACGCTAAGAGATCCGTCTCGGGGTTGCCAGCTGAAAATCCCCTGCGTTCGGCGGCACCCAAAGGGGGATTGACATAAAAATTCGGTAAAAACGTCTCACTCCCCTGCCATACGCTCATCATCCGCTAGAATTATAAAGAACTTATCTCTTTGCTGGCTCCCCCAGCAACGGAGGGGAAATCTATGGCGGACATCTTCATCAGCTACAAACGAGAAGAGCAAGACCAAGCGAGAAAATTGGCCGACGCTCTTGAAGCCCAGGGTTGGAGTGTTTGGTGGGACCCCAATCTTATAGCAGGGGAACGTTTTGACGACGTTATCGAAACGGCGCTTAAAGAGGTGAAATGTGTCATCGTCATGTGGTCCAGGCTTTCGGTAGAATCAGAGTATGTAAAAGACGAGGCCACCTATGCTCTTAGGCGCAAAAAACTTGCTCCAGTTACAATTGAGGATGTGGAACTGCCCTTCAGGTTTGAGGGCATCCACACCCCGCAGTTAATTGGCTGGAACGGCTCCGAAGAGACCCCTGAGTTTCAGAGGCTTATCAAAGATATCGCTTCAATTATCGGCGCTGCTCCTGGGAAAGTGCAATCTGAAGGCAAAGCCAAGCCCGAACCGGCAAAAGAGCCTCCAAAGGCCCAGGTTGAGCCAGAAAAAAGGGAACCGCCTCCTTGGGGGAAACCTCCCTTTTGGACCAAAGCACGTCTATTAATGGGCGGACTTACCGTAGCTGTTATCGTTTTTTTGCTAATAATATCTCCATTTACTGATTATTTTAAGGAAATATCAAATAGTAAATCAGTAAAATCAGAGCCACATATTCAACCACCAACGAACTTTATTGCAGTTCCTCTGGAAGCATACAATGAATTAGTCATTGAAAATAATAAACTTGAAAGTAAATTAGAAGAACTTGAAATAAAATTGGCTGCAGTTGAGAAAAATAACACTTCAAATAACGAACAATTATCTAATCTTTTAAAATCTGAGAAAAGAAAACTTGAGAATGAAAAAAACATTACTCTTGAAGAAATTAAACATGGGAAAACAGTTAGTCTATCGTGGGATGCGAGTCCTTATGAAAACGTAATGGGCTATAAAATCTATTATAAGACCGATAGTATTACCCATCCTTTTGATGGAACAGGTGCGAATGAAGGTCCTTCTCCAATTGTTGTAGGAAATATCTTAAGTACAACACTGACTGGTTTAAATGGTAATTTGGACTACTATTTTGCTATTACCGCTTATGATGAGAATGGAAATGAAAGTGGTTTCGGACCCATTATTATGAGTCCTAAGATTAACTAGATAAAGTATCGAGGTTGAGGCGATTTGATGTAAAAATATTTTTGAGCCCTGTAGATAATTCAATAAATTTTCTTTTGAAATATTTTTTTGTTCATCTTTTTCAAAAATGGTGTTGTATGCGTTTCTGATAAGTGGGCGTAACGTTTGACCATCTGGGCCCAATGACCACATAGCTGTAAAGAATGGCCAACATTTGAGAAGAACTCCTGAATGAAGCCGAAGTGTACTGCTTTGAGGACTTTTCGATAAACTCTCGGCTACCTATTACATTATTATACGTTTTCGTTCCATTGGGCTACAACCCCCCCATATAAGCGCATCGATGGGCATGAGAACAGCTCCGACACTTCGCGCCACCCACCCGAGAAGGTAAGGCCGCTCGGTTCTGGATCTGTCCATATCGTTCCAACCTCCGCTCAACAGCAGACCGATTAAGCAGATCCACCCGCTGCGCAGAATCCCCCGGGAAAACCACAAACCCAAAGGGCGCGACCTCATTCCCTTGCATTTCCAAAATATAGCCATACAAAGAAAGCTGAATCCGATCCGTTCCGTATACTCTCCCATTCGCCCGGTTCTTCCGCTCAACCGGCACCAGGCGACCGTCCGGCAACTGATAAAGGCGATCCAAACGGCCCTTCAAGGGATAATCCCCAGTCGTTTCCAGATCCCACTCAACACCGATGAGCTGCGCGTCCTTCAGCTCTTCCGGTAGCCAGGCTTCAGGCTCTTTCGCAATCCTCGGAGTCCGCCTGAAAAACCGCCGAAAATAGAGAAAGAGGGCAATAAACCCTAGAAGTATCAACAAATAGTCACTATCCATGAGGTCCCCCGATCACACGGATAATCCGCGCCAGAATCCACCTCAAAACCGCCGAGCTCGCAGGAACAACCGAAGCCAAAGATACCAGGGCAGGGGAGAGGGCATAATAAACCTTCACAAACGCCTGACCGCTGAAAGTCGGCATCAAGTGCCGATCACGCCACTGACGAAGAAACTCGGTCTCCGGCGCATCTGAACCAAAAACCGCAGTCGCCACAAAACAGCGCCGGTCCTTCGCCAGCCGGGAACGTCCTTGACGTTCAAAGCGCGTATGATCTTGACTACCCTCAGTCCGCGCCCTTTGCACATGCGGGGCAGGGCGGTCGCCATACTCCTTATCAAAAACCGCTTTTTGCTCACAATACTCGGCGGCGACAACTTCACTGACAGTCCAAGGCTTCTTTTGCATGTTGAAATTCTTTTCAGTGGTTAGAGCTTTTTATGTCTGCAGGGTCTATTTAGAAACGTTTGAACCAACTTTTCAATATCTTCATCTGAGTAAGAATGGCTCAAAATACTCTCTCCAATGACCTCTGACCCAGAAGCTCTTAAAACGGCAACCAGCTGCTCAGCCTGTTCGGGAGTATAGCCTAGACTATTTTTCAGAGCCCTTTTCAGAAAAAATTCTGCATGCTTTGATTCTTCGCTATTGCTGATGACATCCGCAACATATTCTTTTTCCAGCCACAATTTAGGTTCCTTCTGCTCCATTTTTGTATTACCTCCCCAAAACCCGTTCTTCCTTCATAGCCCGAACCCGCCGAGGCTCACGAACCTTAATCTGCGCACCAGGGTGCCCCTGCTCAACCTTAGACGCAACCCGATCCTGCACCTGCGCCAGAAACCGCTGCTGATCTGTTTTATTCGGAAACCGCTTTGCGATCTTCTCAGCCAGCTTCAAAGTCGCCGCTTCATGCTTCATTTCCGGGTGATCCTTCACCAGGTCTTCCGGCTTTTTCTTCTGCACGGCCTCCGCCTTCTCCGTCGCAGCCTTACGGGGGCTCTGACCAATTACCTTACTTGCCTTTTCAGCTGCTAAGGTTTGGTCACCTTGTTCAGCTGATTGGGTTTGCTGTAGCCGTTTTTCCAATAGTGCGAGGTCCGATTCTTTCGGCTGATAACCACGAACGTCAATCCCGCGAGCTGAAGCATCTAGCCAAACATTGCGGCGAAAATCTTCACTTCCACGTGCTTTGATTTCGGTCCAGCCTCGGGCTTGGGCAATATCAACCAAAGCGCCCGCAACCTTCATCCCGTCTGATTTGGCTTTGAGCTTGTTCCCTTTGTCCTCAAAAGCGAGCTGATCAGGATTGCGTTCGTAGTAAAAGCGGTTGCCGACCTGCAGGTAGGTCTTCTGGATCTGTTCTGGAACCAGGGCTTTCTTCTTATCCAGCTCAGTGAAAATTGTTTTCCGTTCAATGGAATTTCCGTCCTGCTCCTGAAGGGGCTTTTTGTGGCTGGGCTTGGTGTACCGGGAATTGCGGTCCTTATCTGCCATGAATGTTCTCCTTGCAGGTGGAGTTGAATCAAAAAAGCGGGCCGCCATCCTGGAGGGGATAGGGGCGGCCCTATTGCAAACGAATTTCTTTATTTACCGCCGACGGTTCCAATAATAGGTTTCACCGGCCTGCTCACCGTCAATGAAAACGTCGATATAGCGGGTGGTCCCTGTGCAGCCCGGCGGATAAGGGTCTTCTTCCTTGCGATTCACACACTGAGTTCCTTTGACATAATGGTCGGACCAACTTTCATACCTTAGACACTCCGTACTCGTCTGTTCTCCCGCGTCAAACCACTCAGCGCACCGCTTACCAGCAGGAACATAAGCAGCATAACTATAATCGTAAGACATGGTGCTGCTATCATCAGACTTGACCGCGCAGGAGAAAAAGTCAGGCAGTGGTGGCTTGAAATCTTTTATCCGGTTAACCATCGCCTTATAGGCGCTGTGGCATTCAGAAGGACCAAATCCGGCAGGGAGACAGATCCAAATCGCACATTCATCGTCCGAGCCCGCATGAACCTGCGGAGCTAAAAAAACAACCAAAAGAACACCTAAAATGAACTTGCGGAAATTCCTGTTCATCTTTTTTCTCCCTCTCCTTAAATGAAAATTAGGTAACCGCAACCGGCTCCAACCCTTCAAAAAACTGATCGACAATCTGCACCATTCTCTGCTCAGAAATTTCCCCCGTAGGGATTTCAACCGACGAAAAATCACAGGAAAAATCTTCGAGATCAAGCTGATCAATATCGGCAATATCCTGTGCCGTAACCGCCCGCTCGACAGAAACAGTTTCCATTTCGGGGGTATTCAGAGCAAACTCTGGAAACTCCCGTTCTTCAATCTGTAAAAGATCCACTTCCGGGGCAGCCAGCAGCCGCTGCTTAAAGGTCTTCTCTTTGTAATAGCGAATTTTCCGGGAAAGAATCGGTGGGCAATTCTCAACCAGGATAATCTGCTTCTCCTGCCCCAAGGCCCGCAGTTCCTGCGGCAGAAGCAGAGCCCGGCGCTGATCAGACGTGCTGACGCTTTTCCCTTCCCGCCCGGCCATGTTTTTCGATCTGGTTTTACTTTTGACGGTGGTATCGCCCAATGTTTCGGAAATATCCTTGGCGTCCTTGTTGTCCTTGGGAGCAAAAACGACCTGGAGAGCGTGGTTCTGCATGAATGTTTCAGCGGCATCATGCCCGTAAATATCTCGGATCTGCGCCGGAGATTGGATAATCGGCAAGAGCCGCAGCCCATACCCCGCAATAAACGCCAGGCCCTTCATCAACACGTTGACCTTGCCCAGGGCAGGAAACTCATCCATCAATAAAAGAACCTGATACTTTAGGGCCGGGTTGCGTTCTGGCAGTTCTCGGGTATTCAGCTCAATCGCCTGCTGAAAGAAAAGATTCAGCAACCGAGGCAGCCGCTCAAGAGCACCCGGGGCCACACCGATATAGATGCTCATGCGCTGTTTACGCAGATCACGCAGATCAAAATCGTTACCGCTGGTGGCCGCATCGACCACCGGGTTGAACCAGAGTTCCAAAGGAGCGGTAAAGGTTTTACGGATCGAAGAGCGTGTGCTATCGCTGGTGTTGAGATAGTCGTTCAAGGCGGCGACACACTCCCCAGAAAGGGGCCTGCTGCTGCCTTGCCGGTCCATAATCACGCTTGCAAAACGTTTATCATCCCCGCTTGTCGCTTGGCGCAACACCTCCCCAAGAGTCACAGGGAGCCCTTCGGTTTCCATGAGATAGAGAACAATGCCCAGGAACAACGACCGGGCGGACGGCTGCCAGATCGGGGCTTCGCGGTCATTATCCGGGTAAATCATGTGACCGATGGCCTGAATGTCCGTCACCCGAAAATGGGGATCATCGGAGATATAGTAGAGGGGGTTCCAGCGGTGAGTCCGGTAGTCGCGGGCTTCCGGATTAAACAAAAAGCATTTTTGCCCATGCTTCGCCCGAAACCCTGCGGTGATATCCCAATTCTCCTGCTTCGTGTCAAACACGATGACACTATCCGGCCAGTTCAGCAGGTTTGGGATGACCATCCCCACACCTTTGCCGGCGCGGGTCGGAGCAGCCATCAAAACATGCTGCTGACCACCAAAGACCAGGTAGCGGCCCTTGTTTTTCCCAACAATAATCCCTTTTTCGGCAGTCAACTTCGCCGCGCGAATTTCCGACTCTCTTGCAAACCGTGCATCGCCGTGTAGCGAGCGGCGGTTAGGGCGGAATAAAAAGAGGCCAGGCAGCAAAGCACAAGCCGTCGCACCAATAGCAGAAAACCCAAGGAAACGACGGGTGTCTGGATCATGGCCGTAGTGTTCCCAATAGCTGTAAGCAGTCCAGAGGTCTGCATCTTGGAAATTTTGACCGGCAAAATACATAAAAAAACCGCCCGTCAAATACACCCACAAGACCACTGTTCCCAGCACGACGAGCAGGGTCAGGGCGAGTTTGGCCCAAAGATTTTCCGAAAAATTTAGGAACATGCTCCCCCTCTTTAACTTAGTACCTTGTAAGCCATAAACCAGCGCGTCTAGCTTGTTCTTTGACGCGCCAACGACGTTGTGACTTCAGTTGCATAGCGATGCTATGCGCCGTCAGTCACGCCTTGTTGGTACGCCAAACCACCTCGCAATCTTGCGACACTTTATGATTTTCAAGGCACTAGAAGATTCCGTTTAAAAACCGGATCGTAATAGACTTCCGTGACGACCCGGCGGCGGTTGATATTCTTGATCTGGACAATGATATCCACGCACATAAAAATAAGCTGCTTGATATCCTCGCGGCTCATTGTCGAGCCACTGGAGGATTCCTTGAGAAATAGCACCAGCTGTTCAATCGCCAGCTTGGCATTATTCGCGTGCATCGAGGTGATCGAACCAGGATGGCCGCTATTGACGTTCCGCAGGTAATAAAAAGCCTCATCCCCACGGATCAGCTCAGCTAGAAACACCCGGTCTGGCTTCATCCGCAGCGCACTTTCAAGTAAATGCTGCTGCGTGATGTTGGCAGCCCCTTGACCACCCGCGCTATAGAACAGAGAAATGCTATTTGGGTGCGTCTGATGAAGTTTCAATTCATCAACGTTCTCAATACTCAATAGCCGCTCATCTTCAGGCACCAGGCCGAGTAGAGAACGCATGAGCGTAGTTTTCCCGGCTCCAGTGGAGCCGGAAACGATAATATTTTGTTTCTCCTTAACCGCGAGATCCAGGAACTCTTTAAAGCGGCGGGCATTCTTCAATTCCAGCAACTTCTCTTCGTGGGGCATGAGGTCTGAAGAGCAGTCGCGGACCTCTTCAAATGACCCGGCCTTTTCATAATCATCCAAAGTCATGATCATATCTGCAGGCCTGCGGATCGTCAGGCTAACCGTCCCGGTTCGAACCGCAGGCGGAATGACCACCTGAACCCGCTCCCCACCCGGCAATGTCGCAGAAACAATCGGTTGCTGCTGATCAAGCTTTTGCTGAGAGTAAGTCGCAATCAGTTTTGCCAGCTGCAGACAGCGGTTAAAATCCATCTCTGGTGCATCATGAGTCACCCACCCGCCGCGCCCTTCGGTCAGAACCTTACCTGGCGAATTAATACAGATTTCAGTGATTTCCTGGCTATCCAGGAAGGGGCGTAACTGCTCCAGATACTCAAGCAGTGGCCCGGCACTATCAGGAGCAGTTACCACCTTAATATCCCTCGGCAGCGAGGCTATAAACGCCCCGGAAGTCCAGGTCACGCGCTACAAAAATACTGATATGTTCACCCTGATTTTTATAAAGCGTCGGCGGAATATCAATCGAGTTTTCCAGAGCAATTGAGCCCGCCTCTTGAGCAGTGCCGGTAGTACTGCCGATTTGAACCCCGTTATTGTCAGCGGCCTTAGCAACGATGTAGTTACCGATATCGTCAATCACACTTAAGAGGATTGCACCACCAAAACGCTCCCAGAAATGCTTATCAATGTAGCCACTATGACCAGCTCGGCCCAAAGCATCGGTTCCCGGAGAATTCAGAGAAATAATTACACCGGAAGGGGTTTCGATTCGGTTCCAAAGGGCAAAAATCCGCGCCTTGCCTCTCTCCAGTCCCCCCTGATACTGGCCGACAGCTCTTGAGCCGCGCTCGATCAGTAGGACGTTGCCGTTTGTGCTGTAAATATCCCGCGTAACTCGGCAACTGGTCATCCCCGGAAGATCACTACTAATTGCGGTTTCCAGGGCGCAATCAATGAAATGCCCTTGTGTTACAACTAGATTCCTATCCGGCAGCACACTGGCCGAAACACCTTCAATTTCTGTTGGTGTCAGCTTCGCGGACAGGGGACTTGCGGCGGGTTTATTTTCGTTTTCCGAGCCAAAGAAGCTTCTTTGAGCATTGCCCTGCGGAGCAGCCTGCGAGGGTAATTGTTCAGCGCTACGATCATTATCCAAATCAACAAATAAGCCCGATTGGCGCTTACGCTGATCTGGTGTGATGGTTTTCTTTTTATCCTCTACCACCCTGAAGCGGGGCTGTGCTGGTGGTATGTCGTTGGTGCGGATCACCTTCGGGACATAGGGTTTCTGCTTCTCAACAATGACCGGCACAACCGGTTTCTTCGGTTGTGCTTCGGGTAATTCAGGTAAGTTTGAGCGAACGACTTTCTTTTTTTCTTCCTCAACAACAACACCCGCGCCGGTTTTTTCTTCTGTCTTTGAAAAAACACCATTGACCGCCAGGATCGCCAGCAGGGCAACTACACCTATTACAATCATGCCGAGCTTGGCCGAGGTGCCACCGCCGCGCTTTTTCGGATTGACTGAGGGCAAACCGCGCTCGCCATCAACTTCGTGATTTTCCCCATTCTGATTCTGAATATCACTCATTGTTCTGCGCTCCCTTTAATGACCCGTTTGACTCCCGGTACAGTTGTGCCGCTTGGGTTCGAAATTCCATTCGGGTCATAGGCACGGTTATATACAGCAGCGACGAGTTGGCCTTTCCGTAAAACGAGCTTTTGGGCGATCTTATGAACCGCGATCACATCGCCTTCAACGTGAGTATTGACCAGGCTTTCCGTTCCGTCCGGATTTTCAACGTAAATGGCAGGCATTTCTTTGTTGTTGGCAAAGGTCAAATAAGTAAAGCGCCGGTCATCATAGGCCTTGTTCGGGGCGAGGACTTCAGACCCTTTAACCCAATAATTCCAGTTTTCCGGGAGGCTTGTTGTTTGCTGCGCAAGCTTTTCTTGTAGGGCTTTCGATTGAGCAACCTTTTCAGCGTGGGCGGCTGCCTCATCGGGATAGCGAAACTTCAGCTGAAAGACCATATCATTCGGTTCTGGGTGCGCACCGCCCAAGGACTTGTGAGCATTTAACTCAAAATTGTAAACACGCTTGTCGGTCAGCACGGTCATGTTGGTTCCGGCTTTTTTCCCTTTGGGCTTCATAAAAAGATGATTGCCAAGCTTGCCGAGTTCCCAAGCTTTTACGTCACCCATGCCAATTTTTAAGATGTTTTCTCCAGGGGCAAATTCAACATGCGTTGAAAACCCGTAGTGGGCGGTAATCCCCACCACTTCAGCCGGGTTGTAATCAACAAACTTTATCCGTTCGTCATGCGGGCCACCCTTGGGGATCTCCAAAGCCGAGGCTGAGAAGGGCAGGGCGATTAAACAAAAAAGCAGCGCAAAATATTTCATATTAAATTCCCCCCGTGATTGTTTCCGGGTCATTGCGATACCCACCTAGAACCTGAAAACCGAGCGGATTAATCAGACGATCTTCTTCCTTCATCGGGGCGGGATAATAAGTAAATGGGACAGTGGCAACCCAATGTGTCGGCTTGTCGCGGGTGCCGGATTGCTCAACGGTTTTGGTATAACGCACCATCCCCACTTGATCATTGATGAAGCTGATATTCTTAATGTTGATTTTGACTTCTGCGAAATCACCGTAAATATTCAAAGGTGATTCCGGTGTGGTACGTGGATTCATGAACTTTGCATATTCTTCTTGCTCTTCTGGCTCACTGAACAACCCAATAGCTTTGTAATCCTCTTGATGTGTTGCATGAAGCCAGTGTTCCCGAAGAATCACATATCGCGCTAACCAGTGCTTGTTGACGACCTCATCGTAGTTCGTTTCACCATCTTTTAAGTTGGTCATGACCTCAGTTATGCCGGTGCTGTTATCAACCCTGATTACATATGGGACAACGGTTTTAAGTGGGGTCAGAGCTGCCAGGGCACCGACCGCACCGAGCGCAATAATTATGGCTGCAGCGGCCACGATCCAGGCGCGTTTCTCAGATTTTCCCGCCCGCTCAATCCGATCATTCTCCCAGGCGGTCGCCTCTTCAAAATATTGCTGATCGATAGTCTTTTTCGGGCGTCTTTGAGGTTCTTCACGCGCCTCAATTTTATTGCCTTTAGTTTTCCCGAACATCGGCCGCCTCCGCCTCTCTCAGCTGCTTAGCTTGTTCTTCTGATATGTCTCGCTCCCAGGCTGCAAGCGCTTCTGAACTAAGCATACTCGGGTTGATTGGCCGCATCCCTTCGGGGCTATCATCTATAACTGGAGGGCGCGGCGGGGCCAGAGTTGTGCAGGCACCCAAACCCAGCACCATAAAAATTAATAACGCTTTTTTCATTGTTCAGCCTTTCCTTCAATACATGGAATTTTAATTTTGGAAATTGTATGTATTGATAGCGCTCATAAAAATCTCACTAGCACTATCTTTATTTACCTGCCGGTGATGCTGTTTCCACCAAATCGACGGCGGGCCAAGTCGCCCAGGTTGCCGATCCCACTGCTTATTTTGGTATTAGTGTAAGTTCGAGCAGAGTGCGCGGATCTCATCAACCAAGAGGTTGCGGGGTTCCCACGCAGGGCCGAACTGATAAATCCTTGAGTTGTTAGTGCTACACCACCGCCAAGGGCCATTGCTATTTGAGGGGCTTGTCTAAGAACCAACAGAGAAATAATCCCTGAAAGCAATATGTAGATTGTGCTGACAATGTTTACATCAGGGCTAGCAACAGCAATGTTTAGCATTGTTTCAAAGACACTCAACATGATCTTTAATAGAACGACAGTAATAACAAGCATTATTGCGTAATTAAATACTTGACCAATCCATAATTCAAAAAACTTTTGAGTGGCTGAAAAAAGCAGAAAAATAATAAATATTGGTCCAATAGCAAGTAAAATAGTTAATGCTGCTTTGCTCAATAACAATAAAAAAGCAGAATATGCTGTTAGCGCACCAGTAATCCCCCAAATCACTAGGGCAAGA
>CAMYNC010000082.1 GCA_947259685.1 uncultured Desulfuromonadales bacterium
AGTAAATGGCCGCTGACATCAAGTCCCGCCCCCGCGCCGCTTTGCCATCAAGTCAGGCGGGATCGGGGATCTCATAGTCATTGCGCTTCGTCGGATCATCCGAGAAATACTGCACGAATTCCCAATCGTTGCCGTCGGGGTCATGGAAGTAGACGCGCTTTCGATACGGGTGGCTGTTGGGCACAGTCGAGTCCCTGTAGCCCGCTTCCCTCATGCGCTGCCGTAAAGCGTCGACGTCGTCAACCTCGTAGCCCAGGTGATTGACACCGGGCTTGCCGGCGTATGGCACCCAGCGTTCCGGGGGTTCGGACACCGCCTCGTTCAATGCGATGTAGGTCTCGTCAGTGCCTATGTGCGCCCATCGTTGCTCGCCGTTACCCTCGCGCCGCACGCGAAATTCGGGAAACGCGGTTTGCAGGAATCGCACGGTCGCGTCAACGTCGCGAACAATCATATTGGCGTGTTCTATGCGGATAGTCATGGTCTGCTCCTTTATCAAAGTCATGAGAATCCGGCAGTCCGTCCAGCAAAGCAACCGAGTTGCCAGTTTAATAGCAGACGGCTATCCTGTCGGAATGTCGGATCCGGAACGCAATCTCGCGAGTAACGTCCGGCGCCTGCGCGAGGCGCACAACATGTCACAGCAACGCATCGCGGAGCTGTCGGGATTACCGCGCGCTACGTGGGCGAGCCTCGAGTCCGGAGCTGCAAACCCGACGCTCGGCGTGCTGCGCAAAGCAGCGTTTGCCCTGCAGGTCTCGATCGAAGAGCTGATTGGCGCGCCACGCAACGAGATTGATCACATCCCCGCGGCCGAGGTAAAAGAACGGAAGCGTCAGGACGCCCGCATCCGACCGCTCGTTCCCGACGCCCTGCCGGGACTCGAATTCTCGCGGATGGAGATCACCCCGAACGGGCGCATGGTGGGAGTACCGCATACCACGGGCACGAGAGAGTACCTCACTTGCGAGAGCGGCCAGGTCGAACTGATCGTAGCCGGCGAACACTGGCGGCTGGAAGCCGGGGACGTAGCCGGCCATTTCAGCGATATTTTTTCTTAACGGCAACATAATATAACTCCAAAAAACCTCACCCCTCAAAACCATTCCAAGTTTCAACCCTTCGCCCTGAGGGAGAAGGTGGCCGAAGGCCGGATGAGGGGTTTCTTTATGGCTCAGCCAATTCAACCGTCAAAAGTTGATAAACTGTTTCCAGCACATCTTCCCGTGAGCTGAGCACTTCATTGTTCCAAAATCTGACGACGCGTATCCCTGCCGCCTCAAGTACATTTGTGCGTTCCTTGTCGTACAAGCGTTTCGCGTCATCATTATGACCGCTGCCATCAAGTTCGATCGCGAGACCAGCCTCATGGCAATAAAAATCAAGAATATATCCGCAAAACGGATGCTGCCGACGAAACTTGAAGCCACAGAATCTTCGCCCCCTCAACAGTTGCCAAAGCAGCTTCTCCGCATCCGTCTGTTCCTTGCGAAGCTGCCTGGAAAAAATTATCAATTCAGTTGGTACTGGCAAGATCCCCCCTCACCCTAACCCTCTCCCAGAGGGAGAGGGGATGTTTCAAGTCAAAAACCTTCCCTGCTAGTATTCCTCTAAAATCTCATATTCAGTCGTCCGGCGCGCCGGAATAAACCCAGCCCCGCGAGCCAACTCGACTATTTCTGCATGCGACATGCGAAAAGAGACTCCGGCCGCGGCCACCACATTCTCCTCGAGCATGGTCCCGCCCAGATCGTTGGCCCCGAAATACAGCGCCACCTGGGCCATCCGCGCCCCCTGGGTCACCCAGCTGGCCTGGATGTTGTCAACGTTGTCCAAGACGATGCGCGACAGCGCCAGCACCTTTAAATACTCAATCCCACTGGCGGTCTCACCGCCCAACTCGGTATTATCCGGCTGAAAGGTCCAGGGGATAAAGGCAGTAAAGCCGCCGGTTTTCTGCTGAATGTCACGGACCCGGAACAGGTGTTCGACGATATCCTGCGGCTGCTCCTTGCTGCCGAACATCATCGTTGCGGTGGTGCGCATCCCGAGGCGGTGGGCCTCTTCCATCACCAGCGCCCACTGCCGCCAACCGATCTTGTTCGGTGAGATCTCCTGACGGACATCATCGACCAGCACCTCGGCGCCACCGCCCGGCACTGAGGCCAACCCGGCCGCCTGCAGCCGGCGCAGGCATTCCGGCATCGACAGCCCGGAGAGCTTGGCGACATGGATCACCTCGGCCGGTGACAGTGAATGGATCTGCACCTGCGGAAAGCGCTGCTTCAGCTGGCGGAACAGCTCCTCGAACCAGTCGACTTTCAGGTCCGGGTGTAAGCCCCCCTGCATCAGCAGTTGAGTGCCGCCATGGTCGACCAGTTCCTGCACTTTGGCGAAGATGCTGTCATAGTCGAGCAGATACGCGTCATTGGCATCAGCGTTGCGGTAAAACGCGCAGAACTTGCATTTCGACTCGCAGACGTTGGTGTAGTTGACGTTGCGATCGATAACAAAGCTCACCCGGCCGTGCGGGTGCTTTTGCTTGCGAATGCCATCGGCCAGTTTACCAACCTCAAGCAGATCGGCTTCAGTCAGCAGCCAGAGCGCGTCTTCCCGATTGAGCGCTTTTTTTGCGGTAATTTTTTGAGAGACTTCAACAATCATTTATTCTTACCACCCACTTGCGGGGCCAGCTCAAGAACTTAAAGAAAAAGCAGACTGGTTTTGCTCTGCGCTCTTTGCGCCCTCTGCGGTGAAAACCTTAATAGACTTTCAACTCGTTATACAGTGTATCCCGCTCAACCGGAATCCTGCCAGCCTTGCGGATCAGTTCGATAATGCCGGCTTTATTCAGTGCCTGGGGCGAATCGGCGCCGGCATCATGACCGATCTTCTCCTCAACCACCGTGCCATCCAGATCGTTGACGCCGAAACAGAGCGCCGTCTGGGCAATCTTTAAGCCCAGCATCACCCAATAGGCCTTGACCTGCTGAAAATTGTCCAAATAAAGCCGGCTGATCGCCAGGGTCTTCAGCGCATCGACGCCGCCGACGCCCTTGGCTCCCGGCACGCGGGTATTATCCGGCTGAAAAGCCAGGGGGATAAAGGCCTGAAAGCCACCGGTGCGGTCCTGCAGCTCGCGCAGCAGGCGCAGGTGCTCAACCCGGTCGGCATAGCCCTCCAGGTGGCCGAAGAGCATGGTGGCGTTACTCCGCAGGCCGGCGTTGTGAACCTGCTCGGTAACCTCCAGCCAGCGTGCCCCGCTGATCTTTTCCGGACAGATCTTATCGCGCACAGTCTGCCCCAGAATTTCCGCTCCGCCGCCCGGCAACGAACCGAGACCGGCGGCTTTGAGCGCTTCAATCACCTCGGCAACGCTCAAGTCGGCCAACTGCGCGAAATAATCGATCTCCACCGCGGTAAAGGCCTTGATATGCAGTTGCGCAGACACCTGTTTGATGGTGCGCAGCATCTCGAGGTAAAACTCAAACGGCAGCTCAGGGTGCAGACCACCGACGGTGTGAATCTCGGTGGCTCCGGCAGCGGCTGCCTCGGCGGCTTTTTTGCGCACATCCGCCAGCGCTAAAGTGTACTCACCGCTCTCCCCTGCTTCCTTGGAGAAGGCACAAAAGACGCAGCGGTTGATGCAAAGGTTGGTGTAGTTGATATGCCGGTTGACGTTGAAAAACACCCGTTGGCCATTCTTCTGCCGATTGGCGGCAGCGGCCAGTTCGCCGATGGCCAACAGATCGTTCGATTCGAATAGCGCAAGTGCTTCGGCGTCGGTGACGCGCTGATTGTTGGCAACCTTCTCTTCTACCTGATCAAACAACGGACTCATATATAACCTTTTTTGGTTATGCACTTCGCTCCAGTTCGGATCTTTGGACAAAAATCCAAACCAATTTGTATTCACAGGGATATGCAGGATATACAGGATTGAAAGCAGAAACCCTCTAGATTTTGGTATTTATCCTGGACATCCTGCCCATCCCTGTAAGAAAGCCTTTCGGTGTCTGCCTTATAGACTCATTCACTTGACTGAAGTGCATAACCAGATAACCTTTTTCACCGTTTTCACCACAGAGGGCGCGAAGCACGCAGAGGAAAGAGAAAGCGCCTCCTTGCTCTCTGCGTTCTCTGCGTTCTCTGCGGTGCAATCATTCCTCACCCCAGCGCTTGAAAAGCTGATGCTCAATGCCAAGGCTGTCGAGAGTTTTTCCGACCACAAAATCGACCAGATCTGCCACCGATTGCGGCTGTTGATAAAAGGCCGGCATGGCCGGCAGGATCTGCGCACCGGCCTGCGACAAACGCAGCAGGTTCTCCAGATGCAGCTGATTAAAAGGGGTTTCTCGCGGCACCAGCAATAACCTTTTTCGCTCCTTCAGCGCGACATCGGCCACTCTTTCGAGCAGATTATCCGATAGTCCGGCGGCAATCCGCCCGGCGGTGCCCATAGAGCAGGGGCAGATCACCAACGCATCGGGCGCACTGGATCCGCTGGCGACCGGGGCAAAAAAGTCATTCAGCCCGAAGTGACTGAGATTACCACCAGCATTGAAATGTTTGCGCAGCTGGGCTAAACAGTCCTGCGGCGATTCCGCTAAATTCAGACCGGTTTCAAAACCCAGGACCTGGCGACCGGCGTTGGTCAGCAGCAACGTGACCTGCTTGCCTGCCCGCAGCAACTCCTCGACCAGCCGCAGACCATAGATCGAGCCGGAGGCTCCGGTTATACCGACGACGATAGTATTCATTTGCTCAGATTACCGCATCGATCAGGGTAAAGACAAAGATCGTCACACTGATGTAACCGTTCATATTGAAAAAGGCCGCATCCAGTTTCGACAGATCATCCGGTTTGACCAGGCTGTGTTCGTAATAGAGCAAGCCGGCGACCACTGCCACGCCGACCAGGTAAATCGCTCCCAGCCCGCTCCCCGGATAAACCAGCAGGAGAAACAGCAGCATCAGGAAATGAAACACTTCAGCCAGCCAGAAAGATTTTTTCACTCCCAACTTCGAAGGAATCGAATGTAATCCGCGCTCAACATCGAATTCATAGTCCTGCAGGGCATAGAAGATATCGAAACCGGCCACCCAGAAGAGTACCGCCAATCCCAAGGAAAGCACCGACCAACCGAGGTCACCGCGCAGGGCGATCCAGGCGCCGATCGGCGCAGCCGCCAGGCAGATGCCGAGCACCAGATGGGCGTAGTGGCTAAACCGCTTGCAATAGGCATAGAGAACAAAAAAGCCGATCGCCACCGGCGCCAGATAAAAACACAGCGGGTTGAGCATCCAGGCGGCCAGCAGCATCACCGCCAGGGAAACAGCAATAAAGCAGACCGCTTCAAAAATCGACACCTGCCCGGCCGGGATGTGGCGTTCAGCGGTACGCGGGTTATCCGCATCGATTTTCGCGTCAATCAACCGGTTCAAACCCATGGCGCCGCTACGCGCGCCGACCATGGCGATACAGATCCAGAAGATCTGGCCGAAGCTCGGCAAGCTGCCGCTGGCCAGACTCGCCAGCACCACCCCCATCAGGGCGAAAGGAAAAGCAAAGATGGTGTGAGAAAACTTGATCATCTCCAGCAGGGCTCTGATTTTGTCGAAAACGGGTGCCTTATCCATCATTGAAAAATCCTTTTGCTACCGTGGTTTGCGAAACGGCTAATTTACACCCTGTGTCGGTGTGGAACAAGGGGTTTTAGCCGATGAATCGCGCTTCCGCTGGCCGGACAGCTCTGCTAAGATGCCGCCCAGACCTGTACTGCTAGCCCGAGACGGAACATCTGATGCTTTACACTCCGGCCTTTGCCGCCCTGTTCATTGCCAACCTCTGCCTGGTTTCCAGCTTCGCCGCCTTCTTCCTGTTTCCGCTCTACATTACCGAACATGGTGGCAGCCAGCAGGATATCGGTATGCTGATGGGGATTTTTGCCCTGGCTTCGGCCGCCTGTCGCCCCTGGGTCTCAGAGATGGTCGACCGAGCGGGGCGCAAACGCAGCTACAGCATCGGGGCGGTGATTATGACCCTGATGCCGCTTGCCCATCTGCTGCTGGATGGCAGCATTCAGCACGACTACCCTGCCCTGTTGCTGATCCGGGTGATGCATGGGATCGGCCTGGCGATCTGCTTTACCGCAGTGTTTACCTTTATCGTCGATCTGATTCCGGAAGGCCGGTTGAATGAGGGGATCGGCATGTTCGGGACCTCCGGGCTGCTTGGCCTGGCGATAGGGCCGGCTCTGGCCGAGCCGATTATGGGCAGTTACGGCAACCAGGCTTTCTTTATTACGGCCGCAGCCCTGGCCGGGCTGGGCCTGTTGCTGCACCTGCCGGTTAAGGACCCACACCAACGGCCCAGCCAAACCGATGCGACTGCGCCTGCGCTGTCGTTTTTTACCCTCTTAAAACAACGCAAGCAGCTCGTCTGTGGCGGACTGGCGATGCTGTTCGGCTTCGGCCTGTCGGCGACCGGTGGCTTTGTGGCCCCGTTAGCCGAAGCTCGCCAGCTCAGCTTCATCTCGCTGTATTACATCGCCTATTCCTGTGCGGCGGTCAGTGTACGGTTTATCGGCGGCCGGTTTGCCGACCGGATTGGTGAGACCAGGCTGGTCCCCTGGGGACTGATCCTCGGCGCCAGCGGTCTGTTGCTGATGCCGCTGGTGCATGGCAAGCTGCTGCTGGTTTTGGTTGGGCTGATCTTCGGCACCGGGCATGGCCTGCTCTTTCCTGCCCTGAACAGCATGGCAGTGCGTAACGAGCCTTATGCGATTCGCGGCAAGCTGACCGGGATTTTCACCGGCGGGATCGATGCTGGAGCTTTTTGTGGTTCCTTGCTGCTGGGAATCATTGGTGAATTCGCCGGATATCCGGCGCTGTTTATTTGTGCCGGGCTGGTGATGCTGACCGGACTGATGCTGTTTCGGCTGCGGCCGAATTAACTCCGCAGTTCTTTTGCCTTCAGCAACCTGGCAACTCCCAAGCCGGAAATGAACAACAGCAGCGAAATGGCCAGCAGAACACCTGTCAAACCGCGTGCCCAAAGCAGAGCGAGTGATCTTTTCCAACCATCTGCCGGAAAGCAGACCGTAAGTGACAGGGGTAACCGCAAGGCATGCAGAGGTCCACGACCGGCGCGGGGGAAAACTGCCGGTTAGTGGAGAAGAACTAGCTGAGCCGTTGATTGAGCATGATCATGGCAAACGCCATGCCCACAATCATCAAGGCTACTGGAAGGATATGGACTAACAATGTATGACCGATTTTTTTCATAACTGACATCCCTGGTAAAGGCAAGGCTTGTCCACTTATCTAAAACATTATGCATCAAAGATGCCATCGCTAAAATACAA
The DNA here is from genome assembly GCA_947259685.1 of uncultured Desulfuromonadales bacterium. The sequence goes on from CAMYNC010000082.1 coordinate 7,368, forward strand.
TAAAATCAGACACTTCGACATTCAACAATTTACAGTGCAGGGTGTGTCAAAAACCCCAACAGCCACACTGTGGCAAAATATCAACGCTTTATCATTATATGCAATATCAAGAAGCGCCATAGCGCAATGCGGCCCCTTGATGGTTTGAATCTTTTTGAAAAAGGAAGGTACTGATACTTATCCTCATCGGCACAGTGAGATATTTGCTTTAACATTTAATCAGCGACACAATAGATCGACCAGGCATTTTAATCCCGAACGGAAAAGCCAGGTCCAAATTCTTTAACTCAATGGCTATTTGTATCGATCGATGCAATTCCCTTATTTGGCTATCCACTTTGCTCAACTAAAGACCTTGCTTGCCTTTGGGTAACGATAAATCAAAGAGCAAAAGCTTCTCACGCAGAGTTCGCAGAGCCCACAGAGAACGATCCACCATCAAGCCTTATGGTTTCTCAGCGTTCTCTGCGTCTCGCCTCAAGGCGCCTACTTCTGGCAAGTGAGCATCCGCGAACGAGCGTGAGGTGATTATCTGTTCTCTGGTTTTTGGTGGAGAGAAGGAGATAACCAGGTTCCCTTATTCACTATCATTGGCGCGCTGATGCCTGGACCTACATCAGAGCATATTCAGTTCATCGACACCTTCGAACGTGGAAAGATCCTGCGGACAAAACGCAAAGCACAAGGGCTTACCCAAGGCGAGGTGGCCGAACATTGTGGGCTGAGCCTGAGGTTTGTTTCGGAAGTTGAACGGGGAAAAACGACGGTGGAAATCGGCAAGGTGATTTATTTACTCAGAGCGGTCGGTGTCGATCTGCTCGCTGCGCCCAGGGATTAAACGATGAGCGCAGCTCTGAATGTCTATCGGAGCGAATTACCGGTTGGGGAACTTCTCAAAATAGCTGCTGAAGGCTATGAGTTTCACTACCGCCCAGAGTATTCGCGTAATCCGGGAGCCACCCTCGCTCTGCCGTTGCAGCCGGAACCCTTCTCCAGTGGTGCCAGCCGGGCTTTTTTCGCCAATCTGCTCCCTGAAGGCCAACTTCGTGACTATTATGCCCGCAAATTCAGTGCGTCACCCGAGGATGATTTCACCCTGTTAGAAGCTGTGGGAGGCGACTGCGCCGGAGCAGCGTCGCTTTATCCGCATCAAAGCACCCCACCCCAGCGTTTTCAAATGCGCACTCATTAGCTGCGGGCAGCTTAGGGTATTGAAAAACTCGGATTCACCGCCACTCGAGACACCTCTTCAAGACCACTGATTTCCAAAATCAATTTCTTTGAAGCCTTAACGGCAAAACAATTTGCGAACTGCAAATAGTTAAAATCGAGCATCCCTTTTTTCTTGTTTTCCAAAAGAAAGCTCTCAAGACCCTCTATTGATTGTCCGGGATAGACGAGAACGTCCAATTTGTCTGCATTCCCCAAGGGATCCAGAACCTTCATCAAATCCTCTTCAATTGTAGATGTGCTTTTTTTCATTTCTTTCTCCGGAAGTTGGGGTTTGCGGGAAAGGGTGTGGACTGCCTGTGCCAATAACACCACGGCCAGACAAGCCACCATCACAACTCTTAGCGTTTTTTCCATCTCCATTCCTATTGGATATCGTTAAGCACTGCAGGCACGAGGTTTTCTCCTCTTAAGCCAGAACCGCCGGCCAAGAAAAGAGATTTTGTTTTCTTAAACAACCGCACCTGCCAGCCTCAGGTTTGTATCCAACGTTCAAAGGCCGATCGACCCATTGGAACTAAACCTGAATCAGTGAGTATCCGGCGGCGAATAGCACAAACCATTGAATTGCCTGAGCACTGCAAAAATCACCGCTGAACTAAAGTATACTGACTGCCGTTTCCGCTGCAGATAAAACATCGAGCCTCCCGAACCCAAACCGCTGATCTCGGCCAGCTTCGCCATAATCTTCGACCGTTCCCAGGAAGATCCCTCGCACAGCGAGAGGATCGCCTTTTAAACCGGGAACAGCAGACAGCACCAGTGCCGCTGCACCTGCCATATGGGGGGCAGCCATCGAAGTGCCGTTAAATGCGGCCAGGTCATCCCCGGGGATAGATGAGAGCACCTGAACCCCCGGAGCGCTAATGTCAGGTTTCATATAGGTCAATGGGAGTTGCAAACGATCGTGTGGCACTTGGACAAGTGTCTGACCACAGCTGAACCCGGCCACTGCGTCAAGGTGATGGGTCGCACCCACACCAAGAGCAAAGAGGTCATTTCCGGGGCCACCACTAGTCCCATGGCCTGAATTACCAATAGAGGCTACCAGCAACACCCCTGAGAGGAGGGTATTCAAAACAGGGAGGTTCCACTGGGTCGTATATCCGATCCCTCCGAGGGACATAGAGATTATGTCGGCGTTTTGGGCGACAGCCCATTGCATCCCCGCCACAATCTGAGCAAAGGACCCGCTGCCCCCCGGCAAAACCAGCGCCGAGGCCAATTGCGCGTTAGGGGCCACACCAATATTCACCCCTCGATAATTCCGGCCACAAATCGTTCCGCCGGTGTGTGTTCCATGACTGCCTGAGTCGTGCGTCGCCGAACCCAAAGGATTTCCAAGATTATCAAATTCCTCAAAGGCGGCAACCTTTCCTGCCAGGGCTGGGTGGGTGTCATCAACACCGGTGTCCAGATGCCCGACAATGATGCCATCACCACGGCCGAACCCTCCCCAGACTTCGGGAGCTCCGATTTTGGCCACGCCCCAGGCACTGCCGTCAACCACCTCTGGCGTGTCTTCCAGGGGCGTTTGCAGGATCTCTGGAATGCTAAACATCGGATTCACATCAACAATCTCGATATCTTCATGTTTCGCCAAGTCTTGAATTTCGGCTTTGGTTCCACTGACCGCTACCCCATCGGCCAGCCATAGATTACTCGCTTTCGGTGCCGCCCGAACCACTTTTGCCTGCGCTTTCAACCTGCTGTCTTGATAATTTTTTTGGAACGCTGCACCTTGGCCATAGCGCTCATGGATCCGGCTGAGTAACTGCGATCGGCGGGTGGCCATTTGTTCCTGTTGCAGCATCTCAAAGAACCTTTTGGCTTCCTTCTCAGCAAGGGAGGTTACTTTTGTCCGAACAATAACCGTTAATACTTCTTCTTTTGGAGCCTTCTTGACCAGTTTCTGACATTCCAAAGTCAATTTTTCCTCTGCCATGACCTCTTCTCCTTTCGCAGGTTATTGAAGTGTTGACCGACACCAGGGACGATTCCCAACAGGTGCCTGCGAACACTTAAGAGCCGGGGTGTTTATTGGCTTTTTTACTTCAGACGAAATTACAGATTGTTTACGGATTGTGAAAAAACGGAAAATTAAATTAAAAAGAAAAGGTCGGAATTTCGAGAGATCGAAGCGGGAAGAAAACGAAAGAATTGGGTGTAGTGGTCAAGCCGCAGGGTCGTGCCAAGGCGATTCAAGCTAAGCACGCTCAAAAACCAAAAGAGGAAAGTATCAGGCTCTGGATTTTGACATTTCCAAGGTAAAACCAAATTCGACGGGACTCTCCCCGTTCTGCGAGTTATTTTTCTTAATGACCGAGCAATAGGTTAGGTGCCCTGCTGAGGAGGCTGGACGAGGTTCGTTCCAAGATTGAAAAAAGGTAGAAAGTCAGACCTGACCCTTGTGCCCATGTGACCCTTCCCCCCTTCGAGGTTTTTCCCAGACGGTGCCCCCCTTGTGTCGCCTGCAAGAATTACAAGTTTTGCGAACGATGCTCTGGCGCGCTGCGCACCCCGGACAAAACAGAAAATATATTTATCCTCTGCTTCTTCCAGTCTTCCAGTTCTTGCTAGGTTATTTCACGCAGAACATTCTTGAAAACCTTACCCTCTTTTTCGACTTCGCGACGGATACCCTGCAGAACATCTTCGAGCAAAAGGGTGTGATCCTCGCCATGGGCAAGCATTTTGAGACAGGCATGGTGAATGACATTGATGATACTGCCGCCGGCCAGTTCGAACTTGCCGAGCATTACCGGCAGGTCGAGGCCATTTTCAAATGGGATATTTTCCGGAAAGGATTTGCGCCAGATCGCCACCCGTTCCGATTCTTTGGGAAAGGGGAAGCGGATGATAGCATTGAAGCGGCGCAGAAACGCCTCATCCATGTTGGCCTTAAAATTCGAGGCGAGAATAATCAGGCCGTCGAATTCCTCGACCCGTTGCAGCAGATAGGACACCTCCTGGTTGGCATATCGATCGTGGGAATCCTTGACGTTAGTACGCTTACCAAACAGCGCGTCGGCCTCATCGAAAAACAGGATCCATTCGCGGTTTTTGGCACGATCGAAAAGCGCGGCCAGGTTTTTCTCGGTCTCGCCGATGTATTTTGAGACCACGGTCGACAGATCGATGCGAAACACTTTGCGGCCGGTATATTTGCCCAGCAGCGTCGCGGTCAGAGTTTTGCCGGTCCCGGGAGACCCGTGGAACAGCGCCCGGTAGCCCGGCTTGAGCTTTTTCGCCATGCCCAGCTCGTTGAGCAGGACGGAGCTATATTCGATCCAGCCCTTGATATCCTCGATCTGCTCCAGCACCTCCTCGCTCAGGACCAGATCCTCCCAGCTCAACTCCGTGTTGATCTCCTGAGCCGGAAAATCGGAGCTGAACGACGGCGCCGAGATGCGGCCGAGGGTGAACAGCTCGATATAGTCGCGGTTGAGCAGCAGCCGACCGCTCCAGAAGGGTTGCCCCTCTTTGACCGGTTTGAGCTGAAGGATGTTTTTCTGCGCAAACCAGTGGTCGCCGGTCAGGAGGCGCTGCACCGCAAAGCGCTTGACCAGATCCTCGCCGGCCAGCAGAAACAGCGCGGTCTCGCCGGTGGGAAGAAAGCCGCGGGTTTCCTTATCCCACATGCCGCCGATCTCGGGAAAATCGCCGGATTCGGGCAGTGCCTCCTTGATGACCTGGTCGAGAAAGTTCGGCCGCACATGAGGGGCTAAGGCGAGAAGTAGGATGATATACTCCTCAAAGGTAGGGTTGACCGAATTAAAAAATGTCCCCAACGCCGAGCCGTCATTGTAGCAAGCCAGCTCTAATGATTTATCGCTGTCGTCAGCATTTGTCTCTTTCTTGCCAAAACAAAGCTGAATCCGCGCCACAATTACCTGCCCGAGAAAACCGAGCGAATGATTGAGATTCAAGGCATTGGACATCTTATGTGGGCTTGCTGAGGGTTGTTTCTTCATCGCAGAACGGCCACCTTATAAGTTTATATCGATTGTTTTACTTAGGGCACAGCTCGATGGTTTTCTAACGAAGACCTTTTTGCAGGCCCTATTCAATAATCAAGATGTGCCCCTTTTTTCACAAGTTTTCACAAGGTCCCAGGGTATGCAATACGAAGCGATCGTGCCATACCCACATCGCATAAAGAGAAAAGCTTGTAACTCAAGCCCCTTCTTCTCCGCAAACCAAGGGCGTGTAAATCCAATCTGAGGTCGGAGTCATTCAAGCGCTCAACGCTTTTAGTTGGGCCATACGGTGACAACATCGAGCCTGAGCGTGCGCCTTCCCTCCGTGGCAACTTCGTCAGCCATAAAAGCGAAAATTATGTTGTATTGTGGGATAAAGACCTGATACCGCCACTCGCCGTTTTCATACTCCGAGCGATCGACTCTACCTGCGGCAAGAGTTTGTATGACATTTTCCTCCGTCACATTCCGCCCTTCCATTCGGTCCATGGCGTGCCGTCTGAACACAACTCGTTTATTACTAGCTCTCATAATCATTCTTAAACGCTGGGTGGCCGGGACATCGGGCAAGTTTAATTGTGGATTGAACTCCGTGATCTCTGCTGCTGCATCCTGCTGCTGTGCGGCAAGCCGTTCTTCGGCAAGCCGCTCCTGGGTGGCCCGCTCGACTGCCGTAGGCGTGAAGTCATCGATACCATGCTGTTCGCCAAACCTGACAAGTTCGTCCTCGACGTTCTTGATGAGTATCATGATCCGATTAGCTTGAGTTTGCTCAAACTCGAGCATACCTGTATTACCCCCAAACAAAGCAGCGGTTAACGGTTTCATACTCTTGATCTCGTTGACTCTCGTCTCCACGTCTCTTTCGATGTTCTTCAGATCTTCTTCCATCTGCTCTAGCTTGTCCAGAGCGGCGTCAGTAATCGCCCCACTTTCAACCCCTTCCTCCATTTGTTTGTCGACTTCGGTGCGGTATTTGGCGATGGCCATATTGAGAGCAGTGAGCTTCTGGTCGGCTTCAGCCTTCTCGGGCGATGCCAACATGAGCTTGAGGTGATCCCCGACCTCCTCGATCCATAGCTCGTGCTTGGTACCGACCATGGTGAAGCTGCGCCGAAGCTCGCTGACGGGGACTCCGGTTGTATCCTCCGTCCCCGCGGTGAACTCGTCACCATACAGCTCGAAGAGCTTTTTAAGCGACGCCGCCAGCGTGTTCTCGGCTGCTTCTGTCTTCTGGTCCTGTTTGTCCCTGGCCTCGGTCTCGGCCTCGAGCGTCTGCTCGGCCTCCTGGTCGACTGTCCCGAGCTGAGGGTACGCCTTGCTAAGGGATGCGTTCGCCTCATCCCTGCTGCGGGGGCCGCCCTCGCCGTCCTTCTGACTCGGCGGGTCGTCGATACGGCGCTGCCAGTTATCGAGGCGCTCCTCGACAGTCATCGGAGTCGAGTTAACCATGACTGTCGCCTCGCTAGCCGTCGTGTCAATCCACAGCTTGTGCCCCTTGCCATCGACGTTGAAGTGGATCTCCTCGCCGACCTGGCCATCAAAGCCCCCCTCGTCCTCTTCATCGCTCGCCTTCTTGCTCTTAATGCCGAGCGTTCCCAGCAGCATCTCGACGACCCCGTCGATCGCTTCATCGATCATCTGCCGCACCGCCTCGATGATCTGCTCCACCTTCTTGGCGATGTTGCCGAGGTTGAGGAGCTTGGCCACCAGGTCGATGGCGGGAATGATCAGGTCCTGAAGGGTTCCTTCGATGGTGTCGGCGGCGGGTTGGATCTGCCCCTTGACGAATTCGTGCACGCTGTCGATGGTCGATTTGATGATCTGCCAGAAGCGCTGGAACTGGTCCTTCACCCACATGGCGAACTGCCACAGGGCGATCAGGCCCTCGACCAGGGCCGACCAACCGAAGGTGGCGATCAGGCCGGCGACCCAGCGGCCGGCGACAAGGATCGCCTTTTCCACCAGCCAGCTGCCCATGGCGATCACCACGTCGTCCACCAGCGAGGTGAGCTTGTCCTTGACGAAATTCCAGAGCCCCGCCCAGCCCTCGGCGATAAATGCCTTGATCGCCGCGAACAGTTCTTCAACCGCGGTCACAGCGCCTTCGCCGAGGTGTTGAACGGCCTTCTCTCGCAGATAGTCGTAGGTCAGGTTGAGAACCTGGCAGACGACATCAAAGATTCCGGCAAGGCTGAAGGTCTTGGGCATTATGATGCGGGCGGCGCCGGTGATCCATTCAACAAAGGCGGCGGTGAAGTTGCTAATGAAGTTGGTACCGAACTGCTGGATGCCTAGGGATAGAGCCTCGACCGCACGTTTGCCGATCAGGGTCGGGTCGGCGACGATGTCGTCGACTACCTCGTCGGCCTTAGAAAAGGTGGCAAAAAACTCCTTCGGATCAATTCCCACAACAGTGAGCAGGCCACTCAGCAGGGTTTTACCGATATCGGACCAGGAGCTGTTCTGGATGGTCTCCCACAGGGCAAGGTAGGCGTTCACGCCTGCCTTGTAGACTTCAAGCGCTGCGTACAGCCCGGCGACCAGCTTGTCGGCAATGAAACGAAGCGCCTGTAGATAGAAGGCGGCGACGGCGTCCAAAGCGGCGAAGACTGCAGCCCTCAGGCGATCGATCCATGCCTTTAAGGCAGCAGCCAGCCCCGGAAAGATACTGCCGAGCAGCTTGTCGACCAGCCGGGCCCACAGGTCGAAGTAGGCGGACAGCACCTGTTTCACGAAGGCCACTGCGCCACTCACGATCGTGGAGGCAAGCGCTATCGCCCGGTTGAGGAAACCCGCCACCGCCTCGGCAACGCTCTCCCAAATCGCAATGATCTTCCCTGCGACCGCCTGCACCAGGGCCTGCCAGCTGTCGATGGCCCAGTCCCACCAGGACTCGGCTTCAGCCTGCTGCGCAGCGCTCTTCCCAGCTTCATCGGCTTCGCCGGTTCCCCGCTCCACTTCAGCCTGGGCATCCGCCTCCACAGCAGCGTAGACTTCGTCTACGGCCGCGCGATCGGCGGCCAGGCGCCCGTCAATCTCTTGGGCGCTCGCTTCCTTGGACGTGGAGAGCTCGCCAAGCGCACCGTCGGCAGCAGCCTGCTGTTGATCGAGCGTCCGTTGCTGCTCGCCAGCGAGCGCCTGTCGACCCTGTTCGATCTCTAAGCGCTGATTTGCCTGGGCCTCCTCTTGAGCCGCCGCAGCCTCTGCATCCGCCTCCAAATGCAGCCCCGCTCGCTCCTGCTCAAAATTCTGTTCTCGCTGGCTTAACTCCGCTTGAGCCCCGGCCTCCGCCGCTTGCATCGACGGCCCAATCTGATCATCAAACGCGGCCCGGTCGAGAGGGCCTAAGGCGTAACCGGCCAGCTGGTCCATCCCCTCCACCCGGGGCGTTTGATCCGGAAGCTGCACATCGGGAAGCACAGGTGCATTCACGATTTCGTCCATCGCCAGCGGCTGCACGACCTCGGGTGAGACCTCCGCAACCCCAGTCTGGGCAGCCCCGAGGAGATTTTCGGCTTCACCCGCGGCGGCCGACTCCAAACTGTCGAGGGCGACGGGGTTTGCATTCCCCTCCAGCGGGATCTCAGGGGGCTCAAGCGTGGTTTCTATTGCCGGCGCGGGATCGATGACTCCCAAGGCCTCATCCAGCTTCCCCGCTTCGGCTTGCTGCGGAGATGGAAGCTCCGGCTGGCCTACCGGCTCTTGCTCAGGGGCGGCCGGAACCTCAACGACGGGCTCGGGAGCGCGGGCGAGTGCCTGACCGCCGATTGATGGAGTCGGCGGGGGCGTACTGAGGTTTGGTGTCGCCGACGGCTCCGCCACCCCCTCTAAAGTGGCAGATAAATCAGGGACCGCGTCCTGAGTCTGGGCCGCTCGGTCCGCGAACGATGAATTTAGCGCTGCTCCGAACCCCGAATATGTCTCGGCCTGGGCCGAAGGCGGCAGGGTGTTAAATTGCTGTCCGATGTCCGATAGGGACTCGGCAAGCGGTAACGGGGCGGAGGGTGCGGCAGAGGGTAACGAAACCGGGGCTGAAATTGCTACTTCGGAACCGGATGCAGAGAATTCTGACTCGGCGCCCACATCCGAAGCCTCGCTCGCCTCTGAAACCTTAGAGCGGACCGGGGGCTCAGCATACAGCGGCGCTTCTTCTCCCTCGAACTGGGCCTGGCTCAGCTCCTCTTTCTTTTTTTCCTCCTTTGTGTCTATGGTCAGGAGGATTAGCTCCCCTCCGCTGCTCCGGCCCTCTTCGTTGACGGGCGATTCGGACCGGTTCTCGACCTCTTGGTTCGCAACCTCATCGGCTTCTTTTTCAAAGTTGTCCTGCGCTTTGTCGAAACGCAGCCGAGCCTGGGCCCTATGAGTCATCTGGGCGCTGTGCTCCTCAGCGGAACTATTTTTCTGGAAAAAAGGCGTGGAGGGTTTGCGGGAGATGACCCGCGAAGTGTGTTTCTTGTTTATTTTGGCCGCACTGCTTTTCATAGGACTACGCCCAGTCGACCCGCAGCGGTTGTTTAAGCCAGGGGAATCGGATAACGGAAAGATTCCAGGGCAGGGTTTCGAGCAGGATGTCGATCGATTGCGGTTCGACGACCAGCTGCCAACCCTCCTCACTCCAGGTCAGTTTCCCCTGCCGTTGCAGGAAGGCGCTCCGCAGCCCATCGGGGGAGGTATTTTTCAACCGGCTCCAGTGCTCGATCACTGCCTTGAGAAGCTCTAGAGCCTCGTCCCGATCAGCCTGCTGCAGATCCAGGTGCTTGGCAACCGGGACGCCGATATCGAGGCCGCAGAGGATTTTATAGATGCCGGTTTGCGGTTCTTGCGGATGCTCCTGGCCGGTGGCGAGGAAATGGAGCAGATGAATGGCCCGCTCCCGGCAACTGAAATCTGTGAAGTTCTGTTCGCCATCAAGCAGCCCGCACTGGGAAAAGAGGCGGGGCAGAAAGGGGTGCAGCAATACCACCCCGGCCTGCACGACAAAGAAACATTTTTCCGCTTCGGCAAGATCTTCTACTGGCTCTTCGTTTACAACACAATCCGCTGCGCTCTCGGTCTGTGCAGGGCGGGCTGCCGCTCCTTCCCTGGCCTGATCTTCCGCAAGTTGTTCAGCGCATTCCCGGAGGAGTTCTTTCTTCAGCGCGGCTGTTGAGCTGTCGCGAAAAGATTTGGCTGCTACCCGCAGGAGAATCTCGGCGCGTGCGGCGGCAGCGAGCCTCGGAGCAACCTCAGGGACCAGCGTGGAAAAGACGGTTATCAGATCGGGCTGAATCTGCTCGACCAGCCATTCGACAAACGAGAGTTGGCATTGCTCGACCAGGCGCCAGCGGGTATCCGGTCGGCGCAACAGCCGCTGCAGCGGCTCACGCAGCGGCTCAATCTCTGTTGCGCCCAATTCCTGAAGTTTCGTCTCCAACTCGGAGATGTCCGGTTCGCCGGCGAACCAGGGGATCTGTCCGCTTTGGAGAAAGACCAGAAAACTCTCTCGCAGCCGCTGTTCCGGCGGCACCGGTTGCAGCTGCCGAGGCTCTAGATCTTGCAAGGCCTTGGCGACACAGAGGTGGATTTTTTCGATGCTGGCCGAATCGGGCTGGAAAATATCGATGTGGCCAAGGTCGATGACCAGCCGCTCGAGCCGATAATCCTGGGTATCGCTCGCATAGCTTGACAGGCTTTGATCGAGGGCCGGCTGAACAATGCGCTGAAAAAAGTCCGCAAGCTTGGCTGGGGCGTTTAAAGCGTCCGCATCCTGCGCCAGCCTGACATTGAACTGGGCACTGTTGATGATGTGACAAGGCGCATCAGCCATTGTCTATCCCTTCTCACATCCCTCCTGAGCCGGGGGCTGAGGCCACCGGCGGATTTCAGCCAAGTAGTATGCTCACCGCTTGGGGCGATCGAGCACAAAATTTTCCAGTATTTCACCCCCTTCCAGCACCTGGATCAACCTTTCGCTCGGCAGGTAGCCGCGCTTTTTCACCTCAACTCGATAGACCCCCGCCGGCGCGGAAAAGGAGAAGGCCTCGCCGACCGCCTTGACCGCCACAGCCTCTCTGGTCTCAACATTGGCCACCGAAATGGCGGCCTTTGCCAGCGCCGCAGTGGTCGCGGCACCACGGCCAAGCTGCGAGCCGAAAATGCGCCCGGCGACAATACCGGGACGAACAACCTCGCGCGGTTTTTCCTGCAGCGCAATGTCGCTGCAATCGGTGTCGCAGCACAGGTAAGGAATGCAGAAGTCTCCCAGCACGACGAAATCGTCCAGCGGGTCGGCGGTTGGCTGGCGCGCCTCGAGGACCTGCTGTGGATCCCTGATTTTCTGCTTCGGGTTCTTGGCCCCGAGTTTCTCATAGACGCTGCTGAATTTTTCGTTGATCCGCTCCTGGTTTTTCCCCAACACCTGCTGGATCAGGTTCTGGTGAGTGTGCAGCAGAATTAGCGTGCCCCCTTTGGGAACCCCACATTTATGCTCCATGCCCGGATGCCGTCTGGCATAACCTTCCAGGACCAGCTCGCTGAAGATTTTCTCCATCCGCAGCTGGAATTCTTTCATCATGCTGTTGATCAGGGTGACCGAACCGCCTGCCTCCAGCTGGCCGCGGTTAAGGACCAGGTTGTCCTGCACTGCAGCGACCTCCGGATTCTTTTTGGTGTCGGTTTTGGCGGCATGCGCCAGGTATTCATCGTAGGCCGCGCCAAAAGCGCCGATTTTTTCGTCGAACTTTTTGAAATCCATGTCGGCGATCGCCGCGGAGCTGACCACACCGATCAGTTCTTCCGATTTGTCGATCAGTGAAACCGTCTTATATATATTCTCCGCCACATCCTCCACCCTGGCATCCAGGTTGAGCTGCTTGGCGTATTCGAGGGTGCGATCATAAAGATTGTCATCCCCGGTTGCGCCTTTGATGATCTTTTCGTAGGCAATCCCGATCGACTCCTCCGTCCCCTTCGGGGGGCGAACTTTCTCGGTGACCCGCCCTTTGGTGTAGCGAGTCTGCCGAATTTCATGCAGCAGGGTATCGGCTTTGACCTTGTCATCGCCGATTCTGGCTCTGAAAACCTCCAGCCGCAGCGATACCGGTTCCGCCGCCTCAATCGCATCCGGGGTCGCTCGGGAGGGTTGCAAGCGGGTGGCGCTTTTCGGCAGCATCCCCACCGAACGGGCGCCAAGCCCGGCAAGCCGGGCAAGAATGACATAGAGAAAGAAGAACAGTGTCATCATCAAAATCAGGAAGATCACGTCGAGATCACGGAAACGGCAGAGCAGCAGCTTGTAAATGGCCAGTTTGACCCGCTCCTGCACCCCCTTGTCGAGGGCCAGCGAGGAAGAATCATCTTTGACGCTTAAGCCGAGGTAAACCGGCTCCACAGCGAAAGACAATCCCAACTGCTTTTTCTGCGTGAGCAGTTCGCGCATCGCTTCGCCGAGACTCTTGCCGAGGATTCCTTCGACCCGGTAGAAGTTGTGCCCTTCGAGTTTGCCCAACAGGGGATGGCTGGCATTGCTGGTGAACTGATGTGAGTAAACCAGATCCAACCAGTTCTTGCTGGTCTTGTCGAAAGACCAGTTGCGGTGCAGATCGTCATGCTTTTTGAAAGCATAATAGAAGGGCAGCGCTTTTCCTGATAGAGCGACCGCGCCATCGCGGCTGGGGGTGATCTTGAGCGCTTTTTGCGGCAGCGCATCGGTCTGGTAACGGTAGGCGAGCAGAAAGGTCCGGTAGTGCAGCGAGCGCAGCCGCTGCAAGCGCTCCTGCTGACCGTCGAACAGAGGTGAAAAAATAAAATGATGCCGAAAGCGGGCAGGTTTGTTTAAAGCGCCAAAGCCGGAATCGAGGCTGAGCGGATCGAACGTCTGCCCCGGCTTGGGAGGCTCAAAAGCGTTCGGCTGATCGGCCACCATCCCGAGCAGCAGATGTTTGGGAAACCTCTCCGGGTTCGGGCAGCATTCCGCTTCCAGCCTGCAGGCCTCAGCAAGAAACTCGTTGTGCGACTGGATCAGGTCGTAAAGCAGGTCGTAGACGTACTGGACCAGGAAAATATTTTGTCCCAGCTTCTCCAGCCCCTTGAGTAAAAACTCACTGTCGCCGAAAGGACCGCCGGGATAGGCCTTTTCCGGATAGATGTCACTCAGCAGATAAGCATAGGCAGAGTAGCCCTGCTGCAGAGCCTTGACGACCACCGGCCCCTCGCTCTGCAGGATCGTGAAGATCCGGTCGGACAGATCCTCAAAGGTCTTGAGCGCCTTACCGGCCGGATTGATCTTCTCCAGTTGCAGCGGCGGCAAGTTGAACTTCGGATGGCTGTGGAGATCGCCAGAGCGGCCAACGATGGCCGCTTCCATGGCGAGCATCGCCTGGGCGTCGGTTTTTCTCACCAACAGCTTGCGCAGGGTAAAGTTCAGCTGTGCCCCCTTGTCGCTGCAGTCGTTGAGTTCGCAGCTTTTGAGCGAACTCTGCAGACATTCGAGGAACAGCAGCACCACCTTATCGGTGAGAAACTGCTGATCGAGAGGGATCGGATCCGGCTCGCCGGGAGTTGTTTGATAGCCCTCCGCCAGCAGCTCCCAGAGCGGAATCTGCTGGCCGTTGCCGGAGAGGAAAAAGGGATACTGCGCCTGATCCTGCGGGGCAAGATCCTCCGGGACCTCTTCGAATTCGGCGGTCGGCAGGGTATAGGGGCGATACTGGCGGTGCAGGGATTCTTCCGCGACGATCAGCTGCCCGGCGGAGGTCAGAGCAACCCCGGCGCTGATGCGCAGTCGGTTCCCTGCCGAGGGGTAATCGACCTCCAGGCCGCAGACCACCCCGATGCCGATCAGCTTGCTGCGCGTTAGCCGATCCTGTTCCGCAAGGTAGCTTGCAAGATCATTGAGATGCTTTGAGGTCAGGACTTGGCCGCTTTCAAAAATCGGATAGGAATTCTGCATAGTTTCAATCCTGTGGGTTAAAAAAGCCCTAAATTGGTATTGCCTAGCCGGACCGGGTTCTCGTCGCTGCCCTCTTCGCAGTCATGCAGGGTCGCCGAGGGGTAAACCGTTCTGAGCTGCTGCAACAGCAGAATCAACTCCCGCAGCGCTGTTCTCAGCTGCATGGGGTTAGCATTTTTCTGCGCCCGGGCCGCGACCCAGGTTCGATATTTCCGGTCCAGCTCGAGCATCTGTTCGTTGCTGATCCAACAGATGCGGGCCAGAATATGCGCGGGGCATTCCTCCCGCAAGGTCCGTTCAAAAAGCGCCCTGAAGTGCAGATTGTTGAAACGCTCGGGCCAGGCCGGCAGAAACACCGAGATGCGGAACGAATAGGGATCCTCCTCACCGCAAAACTCACCGTCTTTACTCAGGCAGGCCTCCAGCAGCTGGTCCTGGTCCGACAGCGGGCGCAGCAGCAGATGTTCTATAAGATGAAAACCTTCTTCGCTGCAGCGCGCGTCACGATAGAGAATTTCATCGTAGCGGGCGATGATCCCCAGAACGCTCTGCACCGCTGCCGCCTCATCGTTGAACAGTTCGTCCTGCTGCAGGCTGGTGCCGCCCCCCTGCAGCCGGAAGAAAACCTGCCCCGTCCCGCCGCTGCTGTCGATCAGGTAGCTTTGTTCCTGCCGCAGTTGGGGAAAGAGGTTGCGCGCCTCGTCCAGGGCCATTTCGCGGCTGGGGAAAAGCTCCTGCGACTTGAACAGGATGTCGTTGTTCGCCGACTTGATTTCAACCCGAAAATCGTTGCCGATCTTGCGGGTGCTGAAGAGCATCTCAAACAGGGCGTTACAGGCCAGATTGCGGCGGAAATAGTTGTCGATACCCAGCAGCCGGCTGACCCGCTTTTCCAGTCCCGAAACATTATCGCTGTCCCACAGCTCGGCCGGATCCTGCGGCCGGGAATTGAACGCCTTCTGCCGCTCGCGGCTGACGACCGGGTATTCGCGCAGAAAATCGATCTTGTCCGCAAGCAGTTTTTTTCCGGTCTTGAGCCGGTCGCCATCGAGGGAGAACATCATCAGCACGTAGTCGGTGAACTGTTCGGCAAAGCGGGCGATCAGGTGATCGAGCAGGCGGTTGCGGCGCTCGATAAACAGCTCCTGGTCCTCGCTCAGCAGGGTGCGGCTGACGTCATCCTGCAGAACCGTTTTGTCGACATAAAACTCCTCGTCGAACGGTTCGCGAACCCCGGGGATGCTGTCGAGATAGCGGGAGAAATAGGTCCGGCCCAAACTCTGGTCGAGGGAGAAGAGATTGCGCAGGTTGCCCAGCTGCGCCAGGTAATCGGCCAGCAGCTGATCGAAAAAGGTCAGATAGGCCTTGAACTGCCGGGCCTGGGCGACGCGCTGGTTGCTCGCCGTGGCCGGCAGTCCAGCCTCGCCGACCCCGTAAGTCAGGGGAAAATCGTTCTGGACGGTAAAAAACTGCTCGGTCTCGCGATAGTTGCCGCGCGGCAGCTCCAGCGCCTGGTTCGGCTCAACATAAGCTTCCTTACGCGCCATCGCTCGCAGATGCTTGAGCGTGTTCAGAAACTCCCGCTGCCGAGCGATATACGGGATGCTGTCCTTAAAGAACAATAGCTTTGATTTTTCGATGCCCAGAACCGGCTGATGCAAGGGGCTGATCTCGAGGCACCATTTCTCACTCGGCCCGACCGGATTGCCATCCGCAGCGTACTTGCGCAGCAGGACGTTCTTGATCGAAACCACCTCATCCAGGTCCATCAGCAGATTGATGATGTCCGAAGTGTAGATGGTGCGGCGCAGCTCGCTCGCTTCCAGCTCCGCGGTCTTGATAAAGCCGGGCTTGGTAAAGACCGCTTCGCCGGCACAGCTGAAGGCGAGATTGAGGTAGGGGCCGTTAAAAATTTCATCGCTGCAGAGCCCCTCATCGAGCAGCTCCTTGAGGCTGTAGTAATTCACCGGCGGATTGAAATATTTTTCGATCTCGTGGTAAACCCGGGCCTGCACCGCCTCAAGATCAGCATCCTTTCTGACTTCGATATCGGCACAGACGGCGACGCATTCCGACTTGACCGTCTCGATGCTGAGGATCTCCTCGCAGAGGTTGCGGTGCGCGGCAAGCACACAGCAGACCGCCGCCAGGCTGTTTTGAATCGCCTGCTGCTTGGCCCAGAACAAGCCGAGCGGCCCATCGGCCTGGCTATCCTCCAGCAGCGCCTGCAGAGCAGCATTGGTGACAACAATCGGCGGCGCATCGGGGTCCGGCTTGTCCTGGACGACCTCCAGCTGCAACTTTGCAAATGATTCTTGATAAGCAGCCTCATCGCCCTTCTGCAGATCAATGTCGACCGCGGCGGTGAAGCGTTTACCATTCCCGCTCAGCGACTGAACCTGAGCGACGCCCTGGAAATCGGCGCTGAAGTCGATTGTTCCAGAGAGAAACTCTGGATCCTTGCTGTCGAGCGACAGAACAACCCCTTTTAAAGGGCCCACCTTGTTCACTGTAAAAGTCAGTTTCGTTTCATTGAACGAGCCGAGCTGGTCATCAATCTCAAGCTCCAGCAACACCCGGTAAAGCCCACGCAGCGGAACCCGCGGATTCTGCTTGCCCAGCGTATTGAGCGGCGCGTAGGACAACTCCCCTGCCAGGCAATCGGCGTAAATCGGCACCTCCGACTCCAGATAGTTACCCGCCTGAGAGGGATCCTGCATCGGGTCGAGCCAGGCGTTGCGCACCCCTTCGATCTTCAGCAGCAGCTTTCGGTAGTCGTTGATGGTCAGCGGCGAAGTGGTTAACACCTCGTGGGCGGGAAAGAAACTGCTGCGTTCCGGCGGGTCGGCCGCGCCGCCTGGCGCCGCGAGCAGATCGGCAGTCGCGAAATCGGTCCGATAGCCGAGGTCAGTCAGCGCATAGCAGAGGACCTCAAGCAGCGTTATACCGGGATCATGCAGGTTGTGGTCGGTCCAGAGCGCTCCGGAAAGGCTCTGGATATGCTCGATCCCTTTTTCCCGCAGGAAGGAATAATCCTGGGCGGGAAGCAGCGACTTGTTTTTATCGAGAACGGCAGATTCACTCATAAGCGCGACACAATCTCATTGATGATGTGGGACTTGTGAGAAACCAGGATCGAGCGTGAGCTGCTGGCCTCCACCAGCTCTTCATCGATCTTGCTCCAGTTCGGCATCTCAATATCGACCCGGTGATACATCTCGAAGTTTTTCAGGTAATCGACATAGGGCTGCTCTTCAACAAAATTGATGATCGCCGACTTGTACCATTTGCCGCCAAAGCTGATCTCGGCCCCTTCCGCGTAAGCCCAGGGCGTCAGGTAACGCCGGATCGCCAGGTTGAGCTCATCCTGGTAAAAACTGATGTCGGCGATATTTTCGTTGAAGGCGATCTCGAACTTGACCTGCACCTCTTCGATTTTCGGATTCTGCACTTCGAGGCTGACGAAAGGCGACATTCGCTGGCGCAAAAAGGCATCGATCGCTACCAGGGTCTTCTTGCGCGTGTAGGGGCGCAGCGGGTCGCCGGCGGACTCGGCGCTGATATAGGGGATCGCCACCACCAGCACATGACCCGGTTTCAGCTCGTTGTCGGCGATGATGTTGTTGGCCAGGTCGCGGCACAACTCGGTGTGGTTGATACATTTGACCTTGTAGATCTCCGGGAAGGCCTCCAGGATCAGGTGCTCGTAATCCCAGGGGGTCACGGCGCGGTCCTTGTGACGCAGGCGCTCGCTGGCCCGGGTGTAGAAATGGTCGGCGCTCTCCGGTGGTTTGCCGCCGAAAGATTCCCCCGGCTGTTCGATCTGCTTGATCGCCGCAGCGCTGATTTTAAGCTTGGAAATCGTCCCGGCGGGCAGCGGGGAGGCCAAAAAATCCTCGGCATTGCCCTGATCGAGGAAGCTGGCCGTCGCGGCCTGAGCGTCGATGCTGAGCAGCGAGTTCAGGGCATCGGCGTCGCTGACCACTGCCAGGCGCAGCCAGTGCAGTCCGGCGGGCAGCAGGTCATGTTCGGTGTCGGCATCCTCGGGCACGGCGATGCCGACAATGCCGCTGCCGCTCAGGTTGTCGCTGCGGTCGTCGATATCCTGAGCCGCAAATTCGATCC